>NZ_JBSFDP010000007.1:0-302818 GCF_053593975.1 Streptomyces sp. NPDC002004 | reverse complement strand
GTCCCGCACAGGCCGTCGGCGGGACCGCGCGGGCCGACGGCTCAGGAGGCTCCCCGCCCCCCGCCGCCGGTCTCGACGGCGCCCCGCCCCCCGCCGGGCACCCGCGCCACCCAGGCGCGTTCGTACGCGTGCCAGCCCAGCTGGAGCCGGGTCGTCACCCCCGTCAGTTCCATCAGCCGCTTCACCCGGCGCTGCACGGTGCGCAGGCCCAGGTCGAGCTGTTTGGCGACGCTCGCGTCGGTGAGCCCGGCCAGCAGCAGCGAGAGGATCTCCAGGTCCGCCTCGTCGGGACCGTCGGGCCGCTCCTCGGTCACCCGGCCCCCCGCGCCCAGGCGCAGCGGAAGGGCGTCCCGCCAGACCGCCTCGAACAGTCCGCTCAGCGACTCCAGCAGACCGCTCGCGTGCACCACGAGGGCGGCGGGCTCCGCGCTGGTGGAGGTGAGCGGCACCATGGCGAGCGTCCGGTCGGCGATGACGAGCTTCGTCGGCACCCGGTCGACCACGCGCACCTGTTCGTCCCGCCCGATCGCCGCGCTCAGCTCGGTCAGGCCGGTCGGCATCGACAGCACCTCGCGCTCGACCACCACCCGGTAGGTGACGCCGCGGCCCGTGGCCTGCTCCTCGGCGGCGTTGTCCGTCCCGGAGACGGCCACCGGACGTCCCGTCACCAGCGCGCACACCTCGTCGGTCGCGCCCAGCTGCAACTGGAGGAACCGCTGGGTCACCGCCGCCGCGCCGGTGACCACCTCGACCAGGTCGTGCACCGCCGGTTCGGAGGCCTGCGCGCGGTACTCCTCGGCGAGCAGGGCAGTCGCCAGCTCCGCCTTCTCCAGCTCGTGCCGCTGCTGCGTGAGCAGGGCGCCCAGTGCCACCCCGGGCGGCGCGGCGACCCAGCGGCCGGGCCGCGCCGACGACTGCGCGGCGAGCCCGTGCCGCTCCAGCCTGCGCAGCGCCCGCTCCGTCTCGGTCTCGCCGAGCGCAAGACGCCGCGCCAGGTCGGACACGTCGACCGCACCCACCGACACCAGGGCGCGGTACGCCGATTCGTGCAGCTCGTCCAGACCTATCGCAGCCAGCATCCGGCGACGTCCCTCCCCAAGCGTCGGTTCCGGCGGCCCCGTGGCGGAAATCGGCCACGGCGCAAACCCGCCTCGTACATCATCCCCGTACCACCCTGCTCTCTGCCAAGGTGGCGCCACCGCAGCACCAACCTTCGCCCGCGACGCGCCCTTTGGGACGCGCCGCGCGGGGCTCTGCGCGGCGGCGACCGCCGCCGTCCCGGCCGTCACCGCGGCGGTGCCTTCGACGGCCCGGCCGCAGCCGCGCAGGCGTCGTTCCCGTGGCGGGTGGTGGCGCCCGGCGGTCTCGCTTGCCTGTTCGATGCCATCGATCCGGCACGGGTTTTTCCGGATGCACCGTTTTCGGACGGGCCTCGCTGTGGACAATGAGGGCATGAGCCAGCAGGGGGAGAGGCACGAGGACGACTGGTGGCGCCAGTTGTACGACGCTCCCGTGGATGACACGGCGCCGCGGGCCACGTCGGACACGCTGGACGACAGATTCGCGTCGGCGGCGGGGACACTGGAACCCGGAACCGAGTACGAGCCCGGCGCCGAGGACGATCCGGCGGCGGACACCTTCGCGGAGGACCCCGAGGACACCTTCGCGGAGAAGTCCCCGGACACCGCCGCGGGGAGGCCCCCGGGCACCGTCGCGGAGGGGCGCGCCGGCACGGCCGAGGCGCGGGCCGCCGACGCCGCCGAGGAGAGGCCGGGCGGCGCCGCCCGGGAACGGGCCGTCCTCGCCCATGTGGGGGACCGCCCGCCCACCTACGATCCCGAGCCCACCGCCCTGCCCCCGGCCGACCCCGCCGACCTGGGCGACCTCGTCGCCGACACGGTGCTGGACGGGGCCCGCTACGGCGCCTGCACCTTACGGGCCGTCTCCGTGCGCGGGGACTCGGCCCGCTATCGCGGGGAGTCGCGCAGGGACGCGATACTGACCGCCAGGTTCGGGACCGGGGACGGAGCGCTCGTCCTGGTCGCCATGGCCACCGGAACCCGGGCCGCCGCAGGGGCTCACCGTGCCGCCGCCGAGGTGTGCGCATCGATCGGGCAGGCCGTGGGGCGCAGTTGCGCGCGGCTGGTGGAGGACATCAGGGCGGCCCGCCGCGGGGATCTGAAGTCCGGTCTGCACCGGCTCACCGACCGCAGCCTCGGCAGGCTCCGCGCCCGCGCCGCCGACCTGGGCGTCCCGCCGGACGCCTACGCGGCGTCGCTGCGCTGTCTGCTCCTGCCGGCCGACCCGGAGTGCCGGACCCGGGTGTTCTTCGGCGTCGGCGGCGGAGGGCTGTTCCGGCTGCGCGACGGCGCCTGGCAGGACATCGAGCCGCGGGTCGCGCCGACGGCGGGGGAGCCGGTCGTCGGGTTCGGGTCGGCCGTGCCGAGCGGGACGGCGGAGGGCGACCGGCTCACCATGGACCTCGGCGTCACCACACCGCCGAGCCCCTACGACCCCCTGCCCGAGTTCCCGCACGAGCCGTTCCGCTTCCGTGCCTCCGTCGCCCGCCCGGGCGACACCCTGCTGCTCTGCACCCCGGGCCTCGCCGAGCCGCTCCGCGGTGAGCCCGCGCTCTCCGAACGCCTGACCGAACGCTGGTCCGGGGGCGCCCCTCCCGGCCTCGCCGCGTTCCTCGCGGACGCCCAGATCCGGGTCAAGGGATACGCCGACGATCGGACAGCGGCGGCAGTTTGGGAGGCGTAACCGCCGGGGTTGTGAATTCATGGACCCGTATCGGTGATCTCGGCGGACGTCGACGGACGGACGCCGGACGACGGACATCGAGAGATGCGGGGTACGTGCAGCATGGCCAAGCAGAACGTCGCCGAACAGTTCGTCGACATCCTCGTACGGGCCGGGGTCAAACGCCTGTACGGAGTCGTCGGCGACAGCCTCAACCCGGTCGTGGACGCGATCCGGCGCAATGCCGCCATCGACTGGATCCACGTCCGGCACGAGGAGACCGCCGCCTTCGCGGCCGGCGCCGAGGCCCAGATCACCGGGAAGCTGGCGGCCTGCGCGGGCTCCTGCGGGCCGGGCAATCTGCACCTCATCAACGGCCTGTACGACGCCCACCGCTCCATGGCCCCGGTCCTTGCCCTCGCCTCGCACATCCCCTCCAGCGAGATCGGCCTCGGCTACTTCCAGGAGACGCACCCCGACCAGCTGTTCCGGGAGTGCTCGCACTACAGCGAACTGATCTCCAGTCCGCGGCAGATGCCCCGGCTGCTGCAGACCGCCGTTCAGCACGCGATCGGCCAGGGCGGTGTCAGCGTGGTCGCGCTTCCCGGCGACGTCGCCTCCGAGCCCGCCCCGGACAAGGCGGCCGAGACCGCCCTCGTCACCTCCCGGCCGACCGTGCGCCCCGGCGACACCGAGATCGCGCGGCTCGCCGAGATGATCGACGAGGCGGAGAAGGTCACCCTCTTCTGCGGCAGCGGCACCGCGGGCGCGCACGCGGAGGTCATGGAGTTCGCGCAGAAGATCAAGTCCCCGGTGGGGCACGCGCTGCGCGGCAAGGAGTGGATCCAGTACGACAACCCGTTCGACGTGGGCATGAGCGGGCTGCTGGGCTACGGCGCCGCCTACGAGGCCACCCACGAGTGCGATCTGCTGATCCTGCTGGGCACCGACTTCCCGTACAACGCCTTCCTGCCCGACGACGTCAAGATCGCCCAGATCGACGTACGCCCCGAACGCCTGGGCCGCCGTTCCAAGCTGGACCTGGCGGTGTGGGGCGATGCGCGCGAGACGCTGCGCTGTCTGACGCCGGTCGTGAGGGAGAAGTCCAACCGCAGGTTCCTCGACAAGATGCTCAAGAAGCACGCCGACGCGCTCGAAGGCGTCATCAAGGCGTACACGCGCAAGGTCGAGAAACACGTCCCCATCCACCCCGAGTACGTGGCATCGGTGCTGGACGAACTCGCCGACGACGACGCCGTGTTCACCGTCGACACCGGCATGTGCAACGTCTGGGCGGCCCGCTACATCTCGCCCAACGGCCGGCGCCGGATCATTGGTTCCTTCTCGCACGGCTCGATGGCGAACGCCCTGCCCCAGGCGATCGGCGCGCAGTTCGTCGACCGGGACCGGCAGGTCGTCTCCATGTCCGGCGACGGCGGCTTCTCCATGCTGATGGGCGACTTCCTCACACTGGTGCAGTACGACCTGCCGGTGAAGATCGTGCTGTTCAACAACTCCTCGCTCAGCATGGTCGAACTGGAGATGCTCGTCGCCGGCCTGCCCTCCTACGGCACCGCGAACACCAACCCCGACTTCGCGGCCGTCGCCCGCGCGTGCGGGGCCTACGGCGTGCGCGTCGAGAAGCCCCGGCAGCTGGCCGGAGCGCTGAAGGACGCCTTCAAGCACAAGGGCCCTGCGCTCGTCGACATCGTCACCGACCCGAATGCGCTCTCCATCCCGCCGAAGATCAGCGCCGAGATGGTCACCGGGTTCGCGCTCTCCGCCTCCAGGATCGTGCTGGACGGCGGCGTGGGGCGGATGGTGCAGATGGCGCGATCCAATCTGCGCAACGTCCCCCGCCCCTGACGGCCGCCGTCACGGCCCGTGTGCGCACGGGCACCGGAAGGCGTGCCCCGTGGTGGGCGGGGGCATGCATCTCCGTGTGCCTGTTCGACGTACTGAATCGAGCAGGAGGAGAACACGACGGGGTGCGGGCGGGGGTCATGCCGCGGAAGGCGGAGAACGAGAGACGGAACGGCGGCGGTGCCGTGCACCAGGAACAGCCGGCGTTGAGGCGCGACCTCGGCCGGGCCGATCTGCGGGCCGTGCCCGAGGCCCGGCGGGCACTGCGCGAACTGCTGCGGCACTGGGGTCCACCGGGCCGGTCGGAGATCGCGGAGCTGCTCGCCACCGAGCTCGTCACGAACGCGCTGGTGCACACCGACAACGACGCCGTCCTGACGGCGACGGTCGGCCCGCGCACCCTTCGCGTGGAGGTACGGGACTTCGTGGCCCGCAGACCACGGCTGCGGGTACCGGTCGCGGACGACGGTACGCACGGCCGTGGCCTGGTGCTCGTGCAGTCCCTGGCCGACGCCTGGGGCGTACGGGCGCAGGAGGTCGGCAAGGTGGTGTGGTTCGAGCTGGACGGCGGCGCGGTGTGACGACGACGCGTGTGTGCCGTGCCGGGGCGCGTGCCCGCCCCGGCACGGGCCCCGGGGCGGCGCGTCAGCCGAACTGCTGCTCGAGGTCCTTCAGTTTGCGCTCCAGCGTGTCGAGCCGGGGGAGCGCCTGGGTGTCGTCCTCGGCGGTGAGGTCGACGGTGACCGGCTCAGACGGGTGCCTGACGGCCTGAAGGGAGGGCCGGGTACGCATCGGCAGCTGATCCGGCGCGGATATGGCGGGCTCCGCGCCGACCTGCGCCGGGGCCCGCTCCGCGGTGACGGTCTGCACATCGACCTGCCGTCCGCCGCGCCCGTGCCAGCCGCGCGCTCCCCGGCTGAGCGCACGCAGCCGCGCCCGCTCCAGCTTCTCCTGCTCGCGCCTGCGCGAGCGGTTCAGATCCTTCTCCCGCCGGTCCTCGCGCACCTCCTCGACCGCCTCGTCCAGGGTGCGTACGCCCTCCAGCAGCATCAGCGACCAGGCGCCGAACGTCTCCCGGGGTGCCCGCAGCCACCGTACGATCCGGATCTGCGGCAGCGGCCGCGGCACGAGTCCCTGTTCGCGCAGCGCGGCCCGTCGGGTCTGCTTCAGGGCGCGGTCGAACAGCACCGCCGCGGACAGCGACATGCCGGCGAAGAAGTGCGGGGCGCCTGCGTGGTCCAGGCCGCGCGGGGCGTGCACCCAGTTGAACCAGGCCGCGGCGCTCGCGAACGTCCACACCAGAAGGCGCGAGCCGAGCGCCGCGTCACCGTGGCTGGCCTCGCGGACCGCGAGCACCGAGCAGAACATGGCAGCGCCGTCGAGCCCGAACGGCACCAGATACTCCCAGCCGCCGGAGAGGTTCAGATTCTGCTGGCCGAAGCCGACCAGGCCGTGGAAGGACAGGGCGGCGGCGACCGCGGCGCAGCAGAACAGCAGGACGTACGAGGCGATGCCGTAGACGGCCTCCTTGCGCCTGCGGCGCTCCTCGGTGCGCTCCCACGAGTCGTCGGCGGACACCTTTCCCCCGGTGCGCTTGCCGCGCGCGAGCACCGCGACCGCCGCCAGCAGGCCCAGGAGCAGCACTACGCCCGGCAGCAGCCAGTTCAGCGATATGTCGGTCAGTCTCATCTGGGTCCCTTGCAGAGCGTGCTGAGCGGTACGGCGTTGTCGTGGGCGCCATAGTGGCTCAATCGCGGAGACCCTCAGGGCCATTCGGGGCAAGAGGACGCCAAGGAGTCGACCGGGGCGGCGATCGGTACCTTTCGGGTCGAACAGACGTGCCTGATGGGGGAGTTGAGTTCGATTAGGTGGGAGGGGCCAGCCGTGCCAACCGGTCCGCGTCGCAGGTGCGGGGGCAGGTGAGGCAGGTGTCGTCGGGGCGCAGTGTGTAGAAGAGGCAGCAGCTCGCACGGTCCCGGGTCGGCAGCGCCTCGCCGCCGGGGCCGGTGAGCGCCCGGAACGCGGCCGAGCCCGCGTACGGCTCGGTCGCCCCCGGAAGCAGCCGCTCCAGTTCGGTCCGCGCGCGGTGCTCCTCGCCCAGCAGATGGGCGACGTACCAGAGGCTCTCGACGATCTCGTCCGTCGCCATGCCCCAGAGGGCCCGCCCGCGACGCCGCATCCGCGGGGCGAAACCGGCGAGCACCGGCTCCAGGTGCACCGCCACCGCGGTCCGCAGCTCGGCCCGCAGCGCCTCGTCGCCGGGGACCACGACGGCCCCCGGCAGCGCGGCCGCGGGGTCGTCCGGCAGACAGGCGAAGCCGTCCACGCGGACCGTCATGAGGCCGAGCGCGCGCTGGAAGGAGACATTCTCCACAGGGATCCGGGGCACCCGGCGGTGCAGGAACCACGGCATCGTGAACAGCAGCGAGGCCGGCCAGGCGTACCGGTGCAGGCCGAAGCCGGCGACGACGTCCGGGCGCGCCTCCTGCCCGTAGTCCCGCAGGACCTGTGCGCGGTCCCAGGCGATGAAGGCGTCGAGGTCGGCACCGCCGGCCGCGAGCCGTGCGGCGGCCGTCCAGCCGCCGCCGTGCGGGACCTGCTCTCCGGCACCGAGCTCCGTGACCCTCAGTCCGGGGAACGCCTCGGCGAGCCGCGCGTACGCCTCCGCCACGGCCGAAGCGGCCGGGCCCCCGGCGCCGGGGCGCGAGGCGGATGCGGCCTGGACGGCCGAGGCGGAAGAGGGCATGCAGGACCACCGGATCGCGATCGTTAGCAGGTAAGGCTTACCTTACCCGAACCTGTTCGAGGTTTGAACTCGGGCGCGCTGCGCCTATCGTGCTGGGACGCCCCCGACGGGGCAGCACCCGACAGAACGGCGGCGGCCCCTGCGGGGCCGGGCCGGACGAGCCGGGCCGCCCCGTGCCCACGGGGCAGCGGACAGGCCGCCCGACCGGGACCGGGCCGGAGGAGGACGAGTGGAGCAGCCCATGGCGCGCGTACGCACCACGGACGGCTCCGGCATGCCCGGGGACGTCGCGGCGTCCACGGCACGGGGTCCGGCGGAGCCGGGGTGGTCCGCTCCCTCGGGTGCGCGCGTACCCGAGCCTCGGGGGGCCCGGGGTCCGTGGGGTGCCCGGTGCGACGGCGCGGTGTACGACGCACCGGTCCGTTCCGCGGCCCGTGGTGAGCACCCTCACACCGAAGCGCCCATTCCCGCGCCGGTCCAGGTCCCGGCCCCCGCTCCGGAGCCGGCCCCCGCTCCGGAGCCGGCGGCCGCGCCGCGGACGGTGCGGCGGGCCTCCGTACGCGGGCAGGTGCTCGACGCGCTGCGCAGCGCGCTGGTGGACGGGGAGCTCGTGCCCGGCGAGGTGTACTCGGCGCCGTGTCTCGGTGAGCGGTACGGGGTCTCGGCGACCCCGGTGCGCGAGGCCATGCAGCAGCTCGCCGTCGAGGGCGCGGTCGAGGTGGTGCCGAACCGGGGGTTCCGCGTCGCCGAGCGCGGCCCGCGCGAGCTGTCCGAGCTGGCGGAGGTGCGGGCGCTGATCGAGGTCCCGGTCATGCTGCGGCTGGCCCGTACGGTGCCCGCGGCGCGCTGGGCCGAGCTGCGGCCGCTCGCCGAGGCGACCGCGGTGGCCGCGCAGGGCGGAGACCGTGCGGGGTACGCCGAGTCCGACCGCGCCTTCCACCGCGCCGTGCTCGGCCTCTCCGGCAACCAGCAGCTCATCCGGATCGCCGACGATCTGCACCGCCGCTCGCAGTGGCCCCTGACGAACGCGCCCGCAACGGGGCGGGCGGCCCTGCTCGCCGACGCCGCCGAGCACACGGCGCTCCTGGACGCGCTGGTCGCCCAGGACTTCCTCACCGTCCAGGCCCTGGTGCAGGAACACTTCACGGGCGCGGTCTGACCCGACCCGGGGTCGGGTCGACCGGGTTGCGGCGCTGCCGCCGCGCAGCGCGGACGTTGTCGTGGGGCCAGGTCTCCTGCCGACGCCGTCGGGGGCCGGACCGTGTCCGTGCCTGCGGCGCTCGGGTGATGCGCCGCTTGTCCGTCGTGGGTCGGGTGCGCGCCGGGACCTCCGTCCTCGGACCGGCGCGCCTCCGTCACACCTTCAGCCACTCGGCACGTGTGCGCCGGCCGCTGTGGGCGGAGGTCCCGCCATGCCCCCTCCCGTCGGACGGCGGCCGCGGCAGGGGGCTGCTGCCCGTACCTGCCTCTGCTCCGGGTGCCCCGGCCTGTGATGCGACCGTGGCGCCGGGCCTACACCGCCTGTGCCGGTGGCGGCTCCTCCAGCCGGGGGGCCAGCCAGGTGGGGACCCCGCCGAGCAGGCGCAGCAGCCGCGCGGCCTCCGTGCGCAGCCGGGTCGCCTCCGGCTCCGGCTCGGTGTCCGCGAGCGAGGCCAGCGCGGGCGCCGTACCGACGAGATAGCCCAACTCCTCGCGGATGCGCAGGGATTCGGCGAACCCGTGGCGGGCCTCGGCGACCTCGCCGTCGCGCAGGGCCAGCCCGGCGAGATGCCGCCAGGTGAAGGAGAGCAGGAGCGTGTCGCCGTGCGCCGTGGCGCCCGCGTGGGCCCGGCGGTAGGCGGCGCGGGCGGCCTGGGGCGAGTCGGCGATGTTCTCGGCCATCAGACCGCGCCGGAAGTCCAGGAGGGGCCGGCCGGGGGCTCCGGGCGGGATCAGCGCGGCGGCCCGGCCGAGCGCCGACCGGGCCTCGTCCGCGCGGTCGCGCACCCCCAGCAGCGTCGACGCGTAGGCGAGTTGTCCCCGCTCGCACGCGGCGGCGCCCCGCTCGTCGTCGTCATGGGCCAGCGCCTCCGCCGTACGCAGCGCATCCTCCGCGTCGGCCCAGCCGCGCTCGGTGTACAGGCACCGCTCGACCAGCAGCGACACCCGCTGCAACGCGGCCTCGGTGTCCGTCCTCGCGCGCGGTTCGAGCAGCGCGGCCGCGTCGGTCCAGCAGGCGCGCGAGCGCAGCCGCCATACCGCGGTCTGGAGTGGATCGTCCCCTGCAGTCGTTCCGGAACCAGACATGGCGGTATGCGCCACGTTGTCCTCCCCGAGCACGCCCTTGTGGTCCTGAGTGGTGCCGGAATCTCAGCACGAATGGGCGGGCCCGGCCAAGGGGGTGGGTGAAGGATTTCACAAAGTGCGGGGGCGCGTGGGGCGGTTGGGGAGTGCGGGGCCCGCCGGCCCCGGCCGCGGACCCGTTGGGGCGTCAGCTCATCCGCAGTGCCAGGAAGAAGTCCAGCTTGTCCTCCAGGCGCGAGAGGTCACGGCTCGTCAACTGCTCGATCCGCCCGACGCGGTAGCGCAGCGTGTTGACGTGCAGGTGGAGCCGGGTCGCGCAGCGCGTCCAGGAGCCGTCGCACTCGAGGAACGCCTCCAGCGTGGGGATGAGCTCCGCGCGGTGACGGCGGTCGTATTCGCGCAGGGGGTCCAGCAGGCGGGCCGTGAAGGCGCGGCGGACGTCGTCCGGGACGAATGGCAGCAGCAGGACGTGCGAAGCCAGTTCCTGGTGGCCCGCGGCACACACCCGGCCGGTGCGCGCGGCGGCGACCCGGCGGGCGTGCCGTGCCTCCTCCAGGGCGCCGCGCAGCCCCTCCGCGGAGTGCACGGCCGCGCTGACGCCCAGGGTGAGCCGCCCGTCGCCGTCGAGGCCGGCCGACAGCGGCTCGCGCACCGTCTGCAGCAGCATGTCGGCGAGCATCCCGCTCCCGTCGCCCTCGTGCTCGCCGGACACCGCGGGCAGCGGCACCAGGGCGATGGCCTCGTCGCCGGTGTGCGCGACCGCGATCCGGTCGGACGGCTCGGGGCCCGCGGACAGCGGGTCGACGAGGATCTCCTCCAGCAGCGACTGGGCGACCGGGCCGCCTTCGAGGTCCGCGCCGTCCCACTCGACCCGGGCCACCACGACCTGCCAGTGCGGTGCCGCGCCGAGACCCGGCAGCAGCACCGGTGCGGCCACCCGCAGGCGGGCCGCGATCTCGGCCGGCGCCGCACCGGTCTGTACCAGCTCCAGGACCTCCTGGGCGAGCCGTCTGCGCACCGTGCGTGCCGCGTCCCGCCGGTCCCGCTCCACGGCGATCAGCTGGGTGACGCCCTGCAGCAGGTCGAGCCGCTCCTCGGGCCAGTCCCCGGCGTCCGCCTCGACGGCCAGCAGCCAGTCCGACAGCACGGTCTCGCGGACGTCCCGGGAGCCCGCGGGCGCGCCCCGGCCACTGCTGCGGATGGGGAACAGCGAGTACGTCACGCCGTCCACCGCCACCCGGTGCGGTCCGCGCCGGCCGGTGCGTGCGGCCGCCAGGTGCTCGGCGGCGAGCCGCTTGCACACCTCGACGGGCAGCGCGGGCCCGGCGATGTTCGAGCCGGCGATGGGCCGGCCGGTCGGCGAGAGCACCCAGGCCCGCAGATCCAGGTCGGAGCCGAGAAGGTCCAGCACGACGTCGGGGCCGCCGCCCGCGGGGCCGGAGGTCATCATCCGGCGGTGCCGGTCCACGACGGCCGCGAGATCGCCGGCCCGCTCGCCGGACACCTGCCGGACGACGTGCTCGGTGATCGTGGCGAACGCGACGGACTCGTTCACCGCGAACAGCGGCAGCCGGTGCCGCGCGCAGGCCTGGACGAGGTCGTCGGGGATGTCGCCGAGCTCGGCTTCACCGGCCGCGAGCGCCACGACCCCGGCACCCGCGAGGATACGGACGAACGGCTCGGAATCGCCGGCGTCGCGGCGCCATGCGAGCCCGGTGAGCACCAGCTCGCCGCCGGAGAGATAGCGGCTGGGGTCCCGCAGGTCCGTCGTCATCACGCCGCGGACCGTGCGGTCCAGCTCGTCGTCGCCGCCGAGCAGCCGCAGCCCCAGCGCATCGGTGTCCAGCAGTGCGCGCAGCCGCATATCTCGTCGCCGCCGATCTGTCTCGATCTTGTCAGTGGTCGAAGGTGAGGTTCTCGGCCGGGCCGGTCCTCGGGCGCCCGGGACGCCGTGCTTCGTGGTCCCCGGGGGAAACGGTGAGGTTACGGAGCACCCCCGTTCATACGAATCTACAAGATAGTAGTTCTGGCCAGCCAACTCCTTCATGGTTTCGGTGACTGACCCCGGTGGCTCACTGGGCGGTGTACTTGCCCCACTCCGCGTTAACAGCACATGAACGAGCCAGGTAGAGGGATTCTGTTCCTGTTGGCTCGAATCGAACGGCCCACGATACGAACGAGTAAAGAGAGCCACTCATGGACTTCCTTCGCCCCGCCAGCTGGGAGGAGGCGCTCGCCGCCAAGGCCGAGCACCCCACGGCTGTGCCGATTGCGGGTGGCACCGATGTCATGGTCGAGATCAACTTCGACCACCGGCGGCCGGAGTACCTCATGGACCTGAACCGCATCGGCGAGCTGAGCGAGTGGGAGGTCGGTGAGGACACCGTCCGGCTCGGCGCCTCCGTTCCGTACACGAGGATCATGGAGAACCTGCGGGGCGAGCTGCCGGGTCTGGCGCTGGCCTCGCACACCGTTGCGTCGCCGCAGATCCGCAACCGCGGCGGTGTCGGCGGCAACCTCGGCACCGCATCGCCCGCCGGTGACGCCCACCCGGCCCTGCTCGCGGCCGGCGCCGAGGTCGAGGTCGAGTCGGTGCGCGGCTCCCGGCTCATCCCGATCGACGCCTTCTACACCGGTGTGAAGCGCAACGCACTCGCCCCCGACGAGCTCATCAGGGCGGTGCGCATCAAGAAGGCCGACGGGCCCCAGCAGTACTCCAAGGTCGGCACCCGCAACGCGATGGTCATCGCCGTGTGCGCCTTCGGCCTGGCCCTGCACCCGCAGACCCGCACGGTCCGCACCGGCATCGGCTCCGCGGCGCCGACCCCGATCCGCGCCAAGGAAGCCGAAACGTTCCTGAACGCGGCGCTCGCGGAGGGCGACTTCTGGGACAACGGCAAGATCATCACTCCGTCGGTGGCCAAGCAGTTCGCGGACCTGTGCTCCGCCGCCTGCAACCCCATCGACGACGTCCGGGGCACGGCGAGCTACCGCCGCCACGCGGTCGGCATCATGGCCCGCCGCACGCTGACCTGGGCGTGGGAGTCCTACCGCGGCGCCGGAAACGCCGCTCACCAGAAGGGCAGTGCTGCGTAATGCGCGTGAACTTCACGGTCAACGGCCGTAAGCAGGAAGCCGACGACGTGTGGGAGGGCGAGAGCCTCCTGTACGTCCTGCGCGAGCGCATGGGCCTGCCCGGCTCCAAGAACGCCTGCGAGCAGGGCGAGTGCGGTTCGTGCACCGTCCGCCTGGACGGCGTGCCGGTGTGTTCGTGTCTGGTCGCCGCCGGACAGGTAGAGGGCCGCGAGGTCGTGACCGTCGAGGGCCTCGCCGACTACGCGAGGAACCGCGCCGAGCAGGGCGGCTGCGCCACCGGAGCCTGCGGCTCCGGCGAGGCCGGAACCTCCCTCCAGGACGCCCGGCAGTGGAGCGCCCGCCCGTCCGACGGGGCCACCGACTCGCAGACCGGCGAGGGCAGCGAACTCTCCCCGGTCCAGCAGGCGTTCATCGACGCGGGCGCCGTCCAGTGCGGCTTCTGCACCCCGGGTCTGCTGATCGCGGCCGACGAGATGCTGGAGCGCAACCCGAACCCGAGCGACGCGGACATCCGCGAGGCGCTCTCGGGCAACCTCTGCCGGTGCACCGGTTACGAGAAGATCATGGACGCGGTGCGCCTCGCGGCCGCCCGTCAGGGAGAGGCGGTCTGACGATGGCGACGACAGGTACGCCCACCAACATCACCCAGGGTGCCGGGACCAGGGGAGGCATCGGCGAGTCCACGCTGCGCCCCGACGGCACCCTCAAGGTCACCGGCGAGTTCGCGTACTCGTCCGACATGTGGCACGAGGACATGCTCTGGGGCCAGATCCTGCGCTCCCCGGTCGCTCACGCGGAGATCGTCTCCATCGACACCGGCGAGGCGCTCGCCCAGGCCGGTGTGTACGCGGTCCTGACCTACGACGACCTCCCCACCGACGTGAAGAACTACGGTCTGGAGATCCAGGACACCCCGGTCCTCGCGCACGGCAAGGTGCGCCACCACGGCGAGCCCGTCGCCCTGGTCGCGGCCGACCACCCGGAGACCGCGCGCCGCGCCGCCGCCAAGATCAAGGTCGAGTACAGGGAACTCCCGGTCATCACGGACGAGGCGTCCGCGACCGCTCCCGACGCGCTGCTCGTCCACGAGAACCGCGACGACCACCACATCGGCCACGTCCCGCACCCGAACATCGTGCACCGTCAGCCGATCGTCCGGGGCGATGTGGCCGAGGCGCGCAAGCGGGCCGACGTCATCGTCGAGGGCGAGTACACCTTCGGCATGCAGGACCAGGCGTTCCTCGGCCCCGAGTCGGGCCTTGCGGTGCCCGCCGAGGACGGCGGCGTCGACCTCTACATCGCCACCCAGTGGCTGCACTCCGACCTGCGCCAGATCGCCCCGGTCCTCGGCCTGCCGGAGGACAAGGTCCGGATGACGCTGTCCGGCGTCGGCGGCGCCTTCGGCGGCCGCGAGGACCTGTCGATGCAGATCCATGCCTGCCTCCTCGCCCTGCGCACCGGCAAGCCGGTGAAGATCGTCTACAACCGGTTCGAGTCGTTTTTCGGCCACGTCCACCGGCACCCGGCGAAGCTCCACTACGAGCACGGCGCCACCAAGGACGGCAAGCTCACGCACATGAAGTGCCGGATCGTCCTGGACGGCGGCGCCTACGCCTCGGCCTCCCCGGCGGTCGTCGGCAACGCCTCGTCGCTGTCGGTCGGCCCGTACGTGGTCGACGACGTCGACATCGAGGCGATCGCCCTGTACACGAACAACCCGCCCTGCGGCGCCATGCGCGGTTTCGGCGCGGTCCAGGCGTGCTTCGCCTACGAGGCGCAGATGGACAAGCTCGCCGACCGGCTCGGCATGGACCGGGTGGAGTTCCGCCAGCTCAACGCGATGGAGCAGGGCACGCTCCTGCCGACCGGCCAGCCGGTCGACTCGCCCGCCCCGGTCGCCGAACTCCTGCGCCGCGTCAAGGCGATGCCGATGCCGCCGGAGCGCCAGTGGGAGAGCTCCGAGGGCGCCGACGTCCGCCAGCTGCCGGGCGGTCTGTCCAACACCACGCACGGCGAGGGCGTCGTCCGCGGCGTCGGCTATGCCGTGGGCATCAAGAACGTCGGTTTCTCCGAGGGCTTCGACGACTACTCCACCGCCAGGGTCCGTATGGAGGTCATCAACGGCGAGCCCGTGGCCACCGTGCACACGGCGATGGCGGAGGTCGGCCAGGGCGGTGTCACGGTGCACGCCCAGATCGCCCGCACCGAGCTCGGCGTCAACCAGGTGACCATCCACCCGGCCGACACCCAGGTCGGCTCCGCCGGCTCCACCTCGGCCTCCCGCCAGACGTACGTCACCGGTGGCGCGGTGAAGAACTCCTGCGAGGCCGTCCGTGAGAAGGTCCTCCAGATCGGCCGCCGCAAGTTCGGCACCTACCACCCGGCGTGGGCGACCGCGGAACTCCTGCTGGAGGGTGGCAAGGTCGTCACCGACGGCGGCGAGGTGCTCGCCGACCTGGTGGACGTCCTGGAGGACGAGGCCGTCGAGCTGGAGCTGGAGTGGCGGCACCGCCCGACCGAGGCCTTCGACCTGGTGACGGGTCAGGGCAACGGCCACGTCCAGTACTCGTTCGCCGCGCACCGCGCCGTCGTCGAGGTGGACACGGAGCTCGGCCTGGTCAAGGTCATCGAGCTGGCCTGTGCCCAGGACGTCGGCAAGGCCCTCAACCCGCTGTCCGTCGTCGGCCAGATCCAGGGTGGTACCACCCAGGGCCTGGGCGTGGCGGTCATGGAGGAGATCGTCGTCGACCCGAAGACCGCGAAGGTGCGCAACCCCTCCTTCACGGACTATCTGATCCCCACCATCCTCGACACGCCGACCATCCCCGTCGACGTGCTCGAACTCGCCGACCAGCACGCCCCGTACGGGCTGCGCGGCATCGGCGAGGCCCCGACCCTGTCGTCCACCCCGGCCGTCCTCGCGGCGATCCGGAACGCGACGGGTCTCGAACTCAACCGGACGCCAGTGCGCCCCGAGCACCTCACCGGCACCGCCTGAGTTCCCCCGAGCCTCCGGACGGTGCGTGCCTCCCGGGAACGTCACACTTCCGCCGCCCGCACCGTCCGGAGAACCCGTACCGCACCGCTCGCGGTCCGAGCAGCACCCTCGCAGTACCCAGCAGTACCCGACGAGTACCTCAACAGGTACCCCGATGTCCGTCTCGGGCCGTCCCCCGGGTCGTGCAGCCAAGCAACATCCCAAATCCCGCAGGCTCATGGGAGCTTGTTGCGGGTGCCCCTATGAACCTTGGGAGTAGGCACCATGACCCAGTCGTCAGTGGAGCCGAAGACCACCGCCGAGGACGCGGGCGCGGGTTCGCGTCCGTCGGCGGGCCGGTCTTGGCTCGATCGGTACTTTCACATATCCGAGCGAGGATCCTCCGTCGCCACCGAGGTGCGCGGCGGCATCACCACCTTCATGGCGATGGCGTACATCCTCCTTCTCAACCCCCTGATCCTCGGCGGCAAGGACCTCGCCGGGGACTCGCTCAGCCGCCAGGCCCTGATCACCACGACCGCGCTGTGCGCCGCGGGCACCACCCTGCTCATGGGCTTCCTCGGCAAGGTGCCGCTCGCCATGGCCGCGGGTCTCTCGGTCTCCGGCGTGATGGCCGGTCAGATCATCGGGCAGAAGCTGATGACCTGGCCGCAGGCCATGGGCATGTGCGTCGCCTACGGCGTCGTCATCATGCTCCTCGTGGTCACCGGGCTCCGCGAGATGATCATGAATGCCATCCCGCTCGCCCTGAAGCACGGCATCACCATCGGCATCGGTCTTTTCATCGCGTTCATCGGCTTCAACAAGGCCGGGTTCGTGCACCAGGGCGAGGCGACCCCGATGACGCTCGGCCCCGCCGGGCAGCTCGCCGGCTGGCCCGTGCTCCTCTTCGCGGGGACCCTGCTGCTGATCTTCGCGCTCCAGTCCCGGAAGATCCCGGGCGCCATCCTCATCGGCATCATCACCGGCACCGTCGTCGCCGCCGTCCTCAACGCCGCCGGCGTCATCGGCGCCAAGCAGTGGGCCAACGGCGCTCCCGAACTGCACGGCAGCGCCGTCTCGATGCCGGACTTCTCGCTCATCGGCCACGTCTCCTTCAGCGGCTGGGGCGACGTCGGCTACATGACGATCGGCATGATCGTCTTCACGCTGGTGCTCGCCGGCTTCTTCGACGCGATGGCCACCATCATCGGCGTCGGCACCGAGGCCAACCTGGCCGATGCGCAGGGCCGTATGCCGGGCCTGTCCAAGGCGCTGTTCATCGACGGCGCGGGCGGCGCGATCGGCGGTCTCGCGGGCGGCTCCGGCCAGACCGTGTTCGTCGAGTCCGCGACCGGCGTCGGTGAAGGCGCCCGTACCGGCTTCGCCTCGGTCATCACCGGACTGTTCTTCGCGGCCTGCCTCTTCTTCACACCGATCACCGCGATCGTGCCCCAGGAAGTCGCGTCCGCCGCGCTCGTCGTCATCGGCGCCATGATGATGATGAACGCCCGTCACGTCGACTGGGGCGACCGGTCCGTCGCCATCCCGGTCTTCCTGACGGTGGTCCTCATGCCCTTCACGTACACCATCACCACCGGTGTCGCGGCGGGTGTCATCTCCTACGTCGCCATCAAGGTCGCCCAGGGCAGGGCCCGTGACATCGGTGCCTTCATGTGGGGCCTGACGGCGATCTTCGTCATCTATTTCGCGCTGCACCCGATCGAGGGCTGGCTGGGCGTCCACTGATGCCCTTAGTTCTCCACGCACACGCCCCAAGGAGGCCGAACATGCTGGACATCGCCGACGAGCTGAACCGGTGGGTCGGGCAAGGACGTGACTTCGCCGTGGCCACCGTGGTGGCCGTCAGCGGCAGCGGGCCCCGGCAGCCGGGCGCCGCGCTCGCCGTGGACAGCGAGGGCACGGCCATCGGTTCGGTCTCCGGCGGGTGCGTGGAGGGTGCGGTCTACGAACTCTGCCGACAGGCGCTCGACGACGGCGAGACCGTCCTCGAGCGCTTCGGCTACAGCGACGAGGACGCCTTCGCTGTCGGCCTGACCTGCGGCGGCATCATCGACATCCTCGTCACCCCGGTCCGTGCGGGCGACCCCGGGCGGGAGGTCCTCGCGGCCGCGCTGGCCGCCGCCGCCCGAGGGGAGGCCGCGGCGGTCGCGCGGATCACCCGGGGCCCGGCCGACCTCATGGGCCGAGCCGTGCTCGTACGCTCCGACGGGAGCTGGGAGGGCGGCCTCGGCGGACACCCCGAACTCGACCGCACCACCGCCGCCGAAGCGCGCGCGATGCTGGACGCCGGGCGGACCGGCACCCTGGAGATCGGCGAGCGGGGCTCGCGCTGCGGACAGCCCCTGACGCTCCTCGTCGAGTCCTCCGTCCCCGCCCCGCGCATGATCGTCTTCGGTGCCATCGACTTCGCGTCCGCGCTGGTCCGCATCGGCAAGTTCCTCGACTACCACGTGACCGTGTGCGACGCGCGCCCCGTCTTCGCCACGAGGACCCGTTTCCCGGACGCCGACGACATCGTCGTCGAGTGGCCGCACAAGTATCTGGAGCGCACGGAGGTCGACGGGCGGACCGTGCTCTGCGTACTGACGCACGACGCCAAGTTCGACGTGCCGCTGCTGCAGCTGGCGCTGCGCCTTCCGGTCGCCTACGTCGGCGCGATGGGCTCGCGCCGGACCCACGAGGACCGCAACCGCCGGTTGCGCGAGGTCGGTGTCAGCGAGCTCGAACTCGCCCGGCTGCGCTCGCCGATCGGGCTCGATCTCGGGGCGCGGACGCCCGAGGAGACGGCTCTGTCGATCGCCTCCGAGATCGTCGCAGGACGGCGTGGGGGCAGCGGGGTCTCGCTCACCGGTGCGCACACCCCCATCCACCACGACCCCGTCCCTCCGCCGGTCCGCATCGGCTCGGTCGCCTGAGGTGTCCGCCGTCCGCCGGGTCTGTGTCCCGGGGGCAACCGCCCGGTCACCACGAGGCTCACGCCGGTCCACCGCTCCCCGGATCGCCGCAGCTGTGCCGGTGACGCGCGCACATGGCTCCGTGACGTCGAACTGACCTGTGTATAGGGTGAGTTGATCGCTCCGAGTGCGGTGGCGGGCGCGGCGGCGGCAAAAGCGGCACGTCGCACGGAACCGGCTCTCGCACGGGCGCTCCACCCCCCACACCCAGGAGACTCCATGGCGCACGAGCCCCTCGCCCTCGACCCGGCGGGCCGCGATCTGCACGGCGAGGCCGACCGACTCCGCGAGCGGGGCGCCGCCGCTCTCGTCGAACTGCCCGGCGGCATCCGCGCCTGGGCGCCCACCGGGTACCAGGTGCTGCGCGACCTGCTCGCCGACGACCGGGTCTCCAAGGACCCCAACCGGCACTGGCCCGCCTGGATCAGGGGCGAGTACCGGGACACATGGGTGAACTCATGGGTGGGCGTGACGAACATGTTCACCGCGTACGGCGCCGACCACCGGCGGCTGCGCAAGCTCGTGTCGCCTGCCTTCACCAAGCGGCGCACGGACGTCCTGCGGCCCCGGGTGGAGGAGCTGACCGCCGGCCTGCTCGACGCGATGGCCGAGGCCCCGGACGGGCGGGCCGAGCTGCGCGCGGCCTTCGCCCATCCGCTGCCCATGCAGGTGATCTGCGAGCTGTTCGGCGTTCCCGGCGACCACCGGGCGGACAGGGCCCGCCTGGTCGAGAGCATCATGGACACGACGGTCACACCGGAGCAGGCCCAGGCCACCTGGCAGGAGGTCCACGGCCTGCTCGCCGGGCTCGTCGCGCTCAAGCGCGAGCAGCCCGGCGACGACCTGACCAGCGCGCTGATCGTCGCCCGCGACGACGAGGGCTCCGCGCTCACCGAGGCCGAGCTGATCGACACGCTGCTGCTGGTCATCGGCGCGGGCCACGAGACGACGGTGAACCTGATCGGCAACGCCGTGCAGGCACTGCTCAGCCACCCCGAGCAGCTGGGGCGGGTGCTCGGCGGCGAGGTCCCGTGGAGCGAGGTCATCGAGGAGACCCTGCGGTGGGCGCCCTCGATCGCCAATCTGCCCCTGCGGTACGCAGTCGAGGACATCGAGCTCCCCGACGGCACCACGATCCGGCAGGGCGACGCGATCCTCGCGACCTACGCGGCGGCGGGCCGCGACCCGCTGCGGCACGGCGGGAGCGCGGGGACCTTCGACGTCACGCGCACGGACAAGGAGCACCTGGCGTTCGGGTACGGCGTGCACTACTGCATGGGTGCGCCCCTGGCCCGTATGGAGGCGTCCGTGGCGCTGCCCGCGCTCTTCGCACGCTTCCCGCGGCTGCGGCTCGACGTGTCGGCCGGCCCGGCGCAGCAGGTGGAGTCGTTCATTGCCCACGGCTGGGCACGGCTGCCGGTCCTGCTCGGCTGACCTGCGGCTCTGCCCTCGGGCGTGTGGGTGCCGGTGCGCCCGTCCGAACGGAGAACGGACAAAGGGTTACGAGCAAGAACGTTCTCTTACCTCTCCCACAAGATGCTCTTAACACAAGACAGAGGGCCTCTTACTGCCGCTCATTAGCGTCCGCGGCTGTGCAGTCGACAACGATCGGAACACCCGAAGTCAGCGTTGTGATCATTGCCTACGACGACGCCGAGCACGTCGAGGAGGCGGTGCTCTCTGCTCTGCGCCAGGGCCCTGCCGTGGCCGAGGTGATAGCCGTCGACGACGCCTCCGGCGACGACACCGGCCGGATACTCGACCGGCTGGCCCGCCGGGAGGCACGGGTGCGCGTCGTCCACCGCACCGAGAACAGCGGCGGCTGCGGCACCCCGCGCAACACGGGGCTCGCACAGGCCACGGCGCCCTGGGTGATGTTCCTCGACAGCGACGACGTACTCGGCCCCGGCGCCGTGGACCGGCTGCTCGCGGCCGCCCGGCGGCACGGCAGCGACGTAGCAGCGGGCGCCTGTGTGCGGCGCGAGCTGCCCGACGGACGCGAAGCGACCTGGCAGCCGCAGCTGTTCACCGACGAGACCTGTCACGAGGACACCAGCAGCGAGCCCGCGCTCGTATGGGACACGCTCTCCGTCAACAAGCTCTACGCCCGCGACTTCCTCGACCGCAACGGCATCCGCTTCCCCGACGGGGCCTTCCACTACGAGGACTTCGTCTTCACGGCACGGCTGCTCGCCGCCGCCGCGCGGATGGCCGTCGTACCCGACCCGGTCTACCTGTGGAACGTGCGCCGCGACGCCGCCCGGCTCTCCCTCTCCCTCGACCGCGGCCGCATCACCAACTGGCGCAGCCGGCTGGCCGCCCAGCGGCTCGCCCTCGCAGCGATGGAGGAGGCCGGGCGCGACACGCTCGCCGACGCGGCACGCACCAAGTTCCTCGACCACGACCTGCGGATGTACCTGCGGGAGCTGCCCCGCAGGTCCCGGTCCTACCGGCAGGAATGGTGGACCGAGACCCGCGCCTTCCTCACCGGCGACCCCCGCACCGAGCAGGCACTCGCCCGGGCGTCGGCCCCGGCCCGCTGGGCCGCCCGCGTGCTGCTGGCCGCGGACGGAACCCCGCGTGACATCGACCGCCTCGCCGCCCTCGCCGCACGCTCGCCCCGGCTGCTGCCACCGCACCCGGCCGGCCCCGACGGCGCCCCCGTCTGGTCCGCCGACCTCCCCATCGCCCTCGACGGCATCGAGGCGCTGGCCCTGGACGAACTCCCCGTGACGGTCGAGGCGCAGGTCCGCCCGGGCTCCACCACGGGCATCGAGCTGCGCATCCACGACGTGTACGGGCGGCTGCGCGACGCCGCCCCGCAGAGCGCCGAACTGGAGCTGACCGACCGCGCCACGGGAGCCGTCGGCGCGATGTGCCGCGCGCCGCTGGCCGCACCGCCGGCGCACGACACGGAACCGGCGCGCCCGGGGGAGCGGCGGCGCACCGGGTCCGCGGCCGACACGGCCGGGCCGGCCGGGGTCCCGGCGCGAGAGGCGGCACGGGCGACCGCCGTCGAGGAGCCACCTGCCCGGGAACGCCCCTCGGGCCGCCTCCCCGCCTGGACCGCACACCTCGACCTGGATCTGGCCCGCGTCGCCGCCTCCCGGCCGAACGCCTCCTGGGACGTGCGCGTCCATGTGCGCTGCGCCGGCGGCGACACCCTGTCGGCCTCCGTGCGGTCCGACGGGACCGGACTGGCCCGCGTCGCCGCCCCCCACCCCCGCCGTCTGCTCGTCCTGCTCCAGCCGTACGTGACCCACGACGGCTCCCTGGCGTTCCGTACCGCCCGGGGCCTCGCCGGGGCCCTGCGCATCGCACGGGCGAGGGCCGGGCGGGTCCTCGGCCGCCGTTCACCGTCCGCCCGGCGCGCCGCCGCCGACCCCGCAAGGAGCACCTCGTGAGCATGTTCAGCATCGTCGTCACCGCGCACAACGCCCAGGGGCAGCTGCGCCGCTGCCTGGAGAGCGTGCTCGGCGGGCACGGTGCGGAAGACATCGAGGTCGTCGCCGTCGACAACGGCTCCACCGATCTCACGGGCCCGATCCTCGAGGAGTTCCGGACCGCCGACCCGCGCCTCACCCTCCGGCGTCTGCCCCGGCGGATCACCGCGGGCCCCGCGCGCGACGCGGGCGCCGAACTCGCCACCGGCCGGTACCTGCTGTTCATCGACGCGACGGACCGGATCGTCCCCGGCGCCGTCGCCGCGCTGGCGGCCCGCATCGCCGAGACCGGCGAACCCGACGTGCTGATCTTCGACCACGAGCGCGAACACTGGCGCGAGGGAACCCGGCCCAGCGGGGACGCCCGCCATCTCGTGCGCGGTGCCACCGACGCGGTGACGCTCGTCGAACGCCCCTCCCTGCACCGGGTCGCACGCACCCTCGCCAACCGGGTGCTGCGCCGCGACTTCCACGCCGCGCACCGTGAACTGTTCGACCGGGACGCCCGCGACGAGGTGCTGCCGGCCTGGGGCAGCCTCCTCGCCGCCGAACGCATCGCGTTCACGGACCGGGTGTGCCTGGTGCGCCCCGAGCCGGAGCCTGCCGCGGACCACGCCTTCGACCTCTTCGACCAGTACGAGCGCGTCATGGCGCACGTCACCGTCGACGGACCCGCCCGCGCACTGCACCCGGCCATCTTCCGCGCCATGGTGCAGCACTACCTGGAGACCATCGCCGGGTCGGGTCTCGCCCCGGCCGACGCGGCCCGCTTCTTCCACCGGGCCGCAGCCCACTTCGCACACCACCGCCCGGACGGCTACCGCCGCCCCGACGGCCTCACCGGCATCCGGCACGCCCTCCTGGAGCGCGGCTCCTACACCGGCTACCGCGCGATGCAGCGCGCCAACCGGGGCCGCCGCGAACTGCTCGCCACCGCCGGCCGGGCCAAGCGGTTCGCCGGCGAGAAGGCCGCGGGCCGCTACTACCGCGAACAGCTGAGGGCGCCACTGGACCCGGACCTGGCCGTGTTCTCCGCCTACTGGGACCGCGGCGTCACCTGCAGCCCCGCCGCGGTCGCCGCCGCGCTCGGCGAACTCGCCCCGCACATCCGCCCGGTGTGGATCGTCCGCCGCTCCGACGCGCCCCTCGCCCCGCCCGGCACCACCGTCGTCTCACCCGGCGACCGCCGCTACTGGCAGGTCCTGGCCCGCGCGACGTACTTCGTGAACAACGTCAACTTCCCGGACGCACTGGTCAAGCGGCCCGGCCAGATCCATGTGCAGACCCACCACGGCACACCGCTGAAGCGCATGGGAGTCGACCAGCTAGCCTTCCCCGCCACCTCGCGGGGCGTCGACTACGACGCGCTGATGGAGCGGTGCTCCCGGTGGGACTACAGCCTCTCCGCCAACCGGCACTCCACGGAGACCTGGGAGCGCGCCTATCCGACCGGCTTCACCTCCCTCGACTTCGGCTGCCCGCGCAACGACGTCTACTACCGGGCCACCGCCGAGGACATCCGCCGGATCCGCGCCCGCCTCGGCATCGGCGACGGCACCACGGCCCTCCTCTACGCTCCCACCCACCGTGACTACGAGTCCGGCTGGACCCCGCGCCTGGACCTGGAACGGCTCGCCGACACCCTCGGACCCGGCTTCAGACTCCTGGTCCGCGGGCACTACTTCTACGACCGCGGCCCGTCCCCGCTCCAGGCACTCCACAGCCGGGGCAGGATCGTGGACGTCTCCGGGTACGACTCGGTCGAGGAGCTGTCCCTGGCGGCCGACGCTCTCATCACCGACTACTCGTCCGTGATGTTCGACTACGCCAACCTCAACCGCCCCGTCCTCGTCCTCGCCGACGACTGGGAGACCTACGCGGTGACCCGCGGTGTCTACTTCGACATCACCGAGGAAGCGCCCGGCGTCGTCGCCCGCAGCCAGGACGAGCTGACCGACGCGCTGCTGTCGGGCGCCTACCGCGGCGCGGAGGCCCGGGAGCGGCTGGCCCGGTTCCGGGACCGCTTCTGCGAGTTCGACGACGGACACGCGGCGGAACGCGTCGTACGCCGGGTGTTTCTCGGGGAACGCGACGTACCGCCCGTGGTGCCGGTGCGGGAGCGCATCCCGGCGCCCGCGCCCGGTGATCCCGCCCTGTCCCTGACGGACACCCGCTGAAGGACGGACCCTTGACCACGACCCTCCCCGACGTCACGCTGACGGTGATCGTCCACAACGACGCCGAGCGTCTGCCGCGTGCCGTCGCCTCGCTGCGCCGCCAGACCCTGCGCAACGTCGAGATCATCATCAGCGACGACCACTCCACGGACGCCACCGAGCAGGTCGCGCGCGCCCTCGCCGCCGAGGACGACCGCATCACCTACCTCCGCCTCCCGGAGAACAGCGGCGGATGCAGCGCCCCGCGCAACGCGGCCATCGAGCGCTCCCGAGCCCCGTTCCTGATGTTCCTCGACAGCGACGACGAACTCCCCGACACCGCGGCCGAGACCCTGCTGACGGCGCTGCGCGCGGGCGACGCCGACTTCGCGATGGGCGGCGTCGACCGTATACGCACCGACACCGGCAGCGTCTCGCGCTGGCATCCGCACCTGTTCCGCGAGGAGCGGACCATCCGGTCGATCGAGGAGCACCCCGCCTACCTCTTCGACCATCTGTCGACCAACAAGATGTACCGCAGGTCGTTCATCGACCGCTGCGGGCTGCGCTTCCCGCTCGGCATCCACTACGAGGACCAGCTCTTCTCGGCCCAGGCGTACTGTCTGGCCCGCTCCTTCACGGTCGTCCCGGTGCCCGTCTACCGCTGGTACATCGCCCCGTACGAGGCCGAGGACGCGCTGTCGATCTCCAACCAGCGTCACCGCATCCAGAACGTCCGCGACCGGATCGGCGTCGCCCGGCTGATCGACGACTTCCTCACCGAGCACGGACGCACCGCCCTGCGCGCGGACAAGGACTACAAGTTCCTCAAGCACGATCTGCGCATGTACGAGGGCGACCTGCCCTACCGCGACCCTTCCTGGGTCAAGGAGTTCGCGGAGGAGACCTGCCCCTACCTCGACACGCTCGCCCCCGAGGCGTACGAACGGCTGCCGCGCGACCAGCGCGTCGTCATCGGGCTGCTGCGCGACAACCGCTTCGAGGAGGCGCAGCTCGCCGCACGCGGACTCGGCCGGGCCGTCGGCCCGCGCACGGTGACGCGGGACGCCGACGGACGCGCGTACTGGGGAGCCGGGCTGCCAGCCGATCCCGGCGCCGCGTCCGAACTCGACGTCACCGACCTCCATCTGACGACCCGCCCGTTCCGGCGGGCCCTCGTCCGCCACGAGATCACCTCCGTCGAGCCCGGACCCGGCGCCACCCTGGACCTGACCGTGCGGACCTGGGACCCGGGTCACCGCCTGCCGGCCGGACCGGTGGCCGCCACGCTCCACCTGGCCGCCCGGGGCCGCCTCAAGAAGCCGTTCCGCCTCGACCTGGTGCGTCCGGGGCTGTACGAGGGCCGGGTCCGGCTCGACCTCGCCGCGGTCCCCGTCCCGCTGCACGGTTTCGGCGGCACCCGGCATCTGCAGCTGTCCCTCGCGGGCCGCGGCGAACAGAACTCGGCCTGGCTGCTCGCACCGCTGGACTTCCCACGCTTCACCCGGCACCTTACGTACCGCCGCTGGGGCCGTCACACCGTCACCGTCGAACCCGAGGGGCGCGGCGCGGGCCGCCTCCAGGTGGTCTGGCGCCGCGAAGGGCTGCTGCGGCAGGCGGAGCCCGCGCTGCGGTCCGTGCGACGCGTGGCGGGCCCCG
Source organism: Streptomyces sp. NPDC002004 (assembly GCF_053593975.1). Taxonomy (NCBI): domain Bacteria; kingdom Bacillati; phylum Actinomycetota; class Actinomycetes; order Kitasatosporales; family Streptomycetaceae; genus Streptomyces; species Streptomyces sp. NPDC002004. Next base: position 276,875 of record NZ_JBSFDP010000007.1, on the reverse strand, counting down.
GCGCGGGACGGCTGCGCAAGGTGTGGCGCGGCCTGCGGTCCTGAGGGCACCCCGAACCACCGCAACCATCGCCTCCGACAAGGACGTTCACCGCCATGACGACCACAGCACCCCGCGGCGCGGCACCGCGCACACCGACCCCCGGGACCCTGCGTTCCCCGAGAGAGCTGCCCGGTTCCTGGGCCGGCACCGCGCTCACCGTGGTGATGCCGACCTACAACGAGGCAGAGAACCTGCCCGTCATGGCCGACGCCCTGATGGCGCTCCCGCTGCCCGGGCTGCGGCTCCTCGTCGTCGACGACTCCAGCCCCGACGGCACCGGCCAGGTCGCCGAACGCCTCGCCGAGCGGTATCCCGGCCGGATCTCCGTGCTCCACCGCACCACCAAGGACGGCCTCGGCCGCGCCTACGCCGCGGGCCTGACCCGGGCCGTGGCGGACGGCGCCGAGTACGTCCTGCAGATGGACGCCGACGGCAGCCATCCCGTCGAGTACGTCGCCCAGTTGCTCGGCTCCGCCCTGTCCACCGGCGCCGCGCTCGCCGTCGGCAGCCGCTACGTCAGCGGCGGGCGGCTCGCCGAGGAGTGGGGCCTCCACCGGCGCCTGCTGTCCCGATGGGCCAACCGGTACGTGGGCGCCGTGCTGCGCACGGGAATCCGGGACGTCACCGCGGGGTTCGTGCTGTGGCGCGCCGACGCGGTGCGCGCCGCCCGCCTGGACGAGGTGCGCAGCAGCGGCTACAGCTTCCAGGTCGAGCTCAAGTACGGGGCGGTGCGCGCCGGTTTCACCGCCGTCGAGGTGCCCATCCACTTCGAGGAACGCCGCATCGGCGCCTCCAAGATGACACTCGCCGTACAACTGGAGTCGGCGGTGCTGCCGTGGCGCCTGCGGCTCGGCGGTGCCCGGGGAAGGGGCGCGTGACCAACGCCTTCCTCCGCGGGCGCAGCGGAGCCGCGCCCTCCGGGGCCGCCGGCCCGGCCACCGAGCCGCCGGCGCCCGGGCCCCGGGGCCGCCTCGCCCGGTACGTGGCACACCGGAACCCGGTCCTGGACACGGCCGTGCTCCTCGTGACGGCTCTGCTGCTGCTCATGGCGGTGCGGCTGCCCTGGGCCGGCGATCTCGGGATCCACGCGGCCGTCCTCGACCGGCTGCGCACCGACCTGACCGCCCCGGGCGACCCGCTCGTCGACGCCGCCGTGCCCAGCCCGTACTACTCGCCCTGGACCGTGACCCTGGCGCTCGCGGCGAAGGCGACCGGCGCGGGCACCTTCACGGTGCTGCGCGCCGCCGCGCTCGCCGACGTCCTGCTGCTGCTCACGGGCGTACGCCACTTCGTCCGCACCCTGACACGGCGGCGCGCCGCACCCCCGCTCGCCGTCCTGTGCCTGCTGTTCCTGCTGGGCGTGCAGCTCTTCACCTGGAGCGGCCTGACCGGCCTGACGTCGCTGTCGCTCTGCCTGGCCTACCCCAGCACCTTCGCGCTCGGCCTCTCCTTCCACCTGTGGGCCCTGCTGAGGAAGGCACTCGCGGACGACCGCGGCCCGGTCCACCACCTCGCCCTGGGCGTGCTGCTCGCGGTGGTGCTGCTCAGCCACCAGTTCACCGGTGTCGTGGCGTGCACGGGCCTCCTCGCGGTGCTGCTGGGCGCGCGCCCATGGCCCTCGCGCAGCGCGTGGGCGAAGGTCGCGGCGGCCGCCGCGCTGGCCCTGGCGCTGCTGGCGGCCTGGCCGTACTACTCGGTGTTCTCACTGCTCCGGGCCGGCGGCCTGGACGCCATCCACCGGCCGCTGTACGACGGCCTGCTGCCGCGCTTCTGCCTCGTCCTGACCGGGGTCGCGGCCCTCGCGGCACGCGCCCGGCGGGACCGCCGCGACCCTTTGGTCCTGTTCTTCGCGCTCGGGGTGACCGTGTACGCGGCCGGCGGTCTCACCGGGCACTGGTCGTGGGGCCGGGTGCTGCCCGCCGCGCTCGTCCCCGCGCAGCTCGCCGCGGCGATCGAGGCGGCGGGCGCACGGCTGCGCGGGGGAGCCGGGGCGGGGCCCGGCCGCTTCGTGCGGGGTGCCTTCGCCGCCGTCACCGGGGCCGCGCTGCTCATCGGCTGCTGGGCGCAGGCCGGCGCGTCGGCCTACGTCCTGCCGTCCGGCAGCCTCCCCTGGCCGCTGAGCACCGCGCCCGTGCAGCCCGCCTGGCCGGGCTTCGACTGGGCGATGCACAGTGTCCGCCCCGGTCAGACGGTCCTCACCGAGGACTTCCGGGCCCTGCGGATGCTCCCCGGCTATGGGGCGTACACCGTCGCACCGGCCTACCCGGACGCCTTCCTGCCGGACCAGGCACGTCGCACCGCCGACACGGCCCGCTACTTCGCGCCCGGCACACCACGCGCCGAGCGGCTCGCCGTGCTGCGTCGCTACCACGTGGCCTGGATCGTGCAGTGGCGCTCCGACGGGGGCCTGCCGCCCGGCGACCCGGCGGTGCGCGTGGCCGGGCGGGGCGCCGACGGATCGCTGTTGCTGCGGGTGCGCACCGCGGGCGCGCCGTCGCCCTGACCGGCCGTCCGTGCCGCTCGCCGTCCGCACCCGCCGCCGACGGCCGCAGGTGCGCGTCGCCGTGGGCGACGTGCGGACGGCGGCCGTGGCCGCGCCCCCGTGGACGGGACGGTGAACGGGGAGGAAACTTTCGGCCATCGGTTTCCCCGAGGGCTGTTCGGGTGATTCTCGCTGCCTAGCATGAGGCGATCACGCACGGAACGAGTCCGGTGGAGGCCCGGAATGCTGTCGTCCGGCCCCGGGCCGCGATCCCTTCGCCTGTGGGGTGGTGCCGCGCTCGCCCTGACCCTCGTCCTGGTGGGCGTGGCGGTCCTCGTCCACGGCACGCACCCGCGGCCCCGCGCCTCGGGCGGGCTGCCGCACACCACCGTGGAGGTGTCGCCCGGCCACTGCGGCCGCGGCTGGCGCGTGCCGGTGCCCGGTGTGCAGGTCTTCGCCCTGCACAACACGTCGGACGGCGCCGCCGAGGTGTACCTCGAGAACCCGAGGACCCGTGCCGTGTACGGCGAGGTGGAGGGCATCGGTCCCGGCACGACACGGGAGTTGACGGTACGTCTGGGCAAGGGGACGTACGCGTTCACCTGTGTGCCCGACGACGCCGACGCCGTCACCGGGCCCACGGTCCGCCTCACCAGGGGGCGCAGCGGCCCTGCGGCGGCCCCGGTCACCCAGCACGACCTGATCCCCCCGGCGCTCGACTACCAGAAGTGGGTCGGCCACGGCCTCGACGAGGTGGTGCGGCTGACCGGGACGCTGCGGGACGCGATCGACCGCGGTGACCTCGCCGGTGCCCGCACGGCCTGGCTGCCGGCCCATCTGGAGTACGAGCGGCTCGGCGCGGCGTACGACGCCTTCGGCGACGCGGACGGGCTGATCAACGGCACGGACGCAGGGGCGGCCGGCGGTGTCCACGACCCGGGCTTCACCGGCTTCCACCGCATCGAGTACGGGCTGTGGCACGGCGAGTCCGCACACGGCCTGCACGCCCCGGCGGCCGCACTCGTCAAGGCCGTCACCGGGCTGCGCGACGACTGGGCCCAGGCCCGTATGGACCCGGCCCAGCTGGGGCTGCGGGCGCACGAAATCCTGGAGAACACCACGCAGTTCGAGCTGACCGGGCGCACCGACTACGGCAGCGGCACCGGTCTCGCCACCGCCCGCGCGAACCTCGACGGCACCCGTGCGGTGCTGTCCCGGCTGCGCCCCCTGCTCGCGCCCCGGTACGCCGGACTGGCCGGTCTGGAGCGGCAGCTGGACCGGGCGCAGCGCACCCTCGACGGCTTCCGCCACGGCGGCCGGTGGACCCCGTTGGACCGACTGGACCGCAGCGGGCGGGAGAGGGTCGACGCGGACCTCGACGACCTGGTGGAACGACTGGCCTCGGTGGCCACCCTGTGCGATCCGCGGAGGACGGTATGAGCAAGACCGAGACGCCCGGCGGAGTGGCCCGGCGCGGCTTTCTGCGAGGGGCGGCCCTCGCGGGCGCCGGGCTGGCCGCGGGCGGCGCCGCCGCGCCGGACACGGCAGGCCCCGGCACGGAGTGCTCCGGACCGTCGCCCGTGGTCCCCTTCCACGGCACCCACCAGCAGTCGGTGCTCGCACCCTCGCGCCGGGTCACCGCGTTCACCGCGTTCGACGTCACCGCCGAGAACCGCGCGGAGCTGCGGGACCTGCTGCGCACGCTCACCGACCGGGCCCGTTTCCTGACCGCGGGAGGCACGCCCGAACCCGTCGGGATCACCGGCCCGCCCGCCGACTCGGGCGTCCTGGGCGACCGGCTGCCGTCCGGAGCCCTGGCGGTGACGGTCGGCGTCGGCGCCGGGCTCTTCGACGACCGCTTCGGACTCGGCGGGCGCCGACCGCGCCGGCTGAAGGCCATGCCCGCCTTCCCCGACGACGACCTGTTGCCCGACTGGTGCCACGGCGACCTCAGCCTGCAACTGCAGGCCGACGACATGGACACGGTGCTGCACGCGCTGCGCGACATCGCCCGGCACAGCCGTGGCGGTATGCAGGTCCGCTGGCGCCTCGACGGCTTCACCAGCCCCCCGCGGCCGTCGGGCACCCCGCGCAATCTGATGGGCTTCAAGGACGGCACCGCCAACCCGGACGCCACCGACGCCCGCGCCATGAACCGCCTGGTGTGGGTGGGCAGCGGCCTGGGCGAACCGGACTGGGCGGTCGGCGGCAGCTACCAGGTGGTCCGTCTGATACGCATGCTGGTGGAGTTCTGGGACCGCGTCTCGCTCGGCGAGCAGGAGCGGATGTTCGGGCGGGCCCGCGCATCGGGCGCCCCCCTCGACGGCAACGCCGAGCACGACAGCCCGAGGTACGCCGACGACCCCAAGGGCGACGTCATCCCCCTGGACAGCCACATACGGCTCGCCAATCCGCGCACCCCGGCCACCGCCGGCCAGCGGATCCTGCGCCGCGCCCACAACTACGACCGGGGCATGGACGCCAACGGCAACCTCGACATGGGCCTGCTGTTCTGCTGCTACCAGCAGGACCTCGCCCGCCAGTTCGAGACCGTCCAGCGGCGGCTGGCGGGGGAGCCGCTCACCGACTACATCAAGCCGTTCGGCGGCGGCTACTTCTTCGCGCTGCCAGGTGTGCGGGACACTGCGGACTGGTACGGACGCGGTCTCGTCGGGTGAGCAGGACTGGCTGGATCCGTACAGCAGTTGGTCAATACCGGGTCAAGGTTTGGCCCGGCTTCCCTGACTCGGTGTTCACCCGTGCGCCACCATGGCTCCTCCGAAGAGCCGTCTGCCTGGCGGAACATCCCAGGCAGTACGGCGCAAGAACGATTCTGTTCGGAGGGTGAACCAGCATGGCCCACAGGGCAAGACGAGCAACGATACGGAGCATCGGGGCGCTGACAGGCGCTGCGGCGCTCACGGTAATCGGCGCAGCCGCACCCACGTGGGCCGGGACGCCCGCCGGCCACTCGTCCACGGCCACGCCCGTCAAGCACGTGGTCGTCCTCTTCGACGAGAACGTCTCCTTCGACCACTACTTCGCGACGTACCCGAAGGCCGCGAACACCGACGGCACGAAGTTCAGGGCGTCGAAGAACACGCCCAAGGACATCGACACCCTCGCGAACGCCGGACTGCTGACCAAGAACCCCAACCAGTACGCGCCCAAGCGGCTGGCCCCGTCCCAGGCCATGACCTGCGACCAGAACCACTCGTACGGGCCCGAGCAGTACGCCGCCAACGGCGGCAAGGCCGACAAGTACGTGGAGAACACCGAGGTCGACAAGTGCAGCGGCGGCCTGTTCGGTGAGCCGGGCCTGGTGATGGACTACTACGACGGCAACACCGTCACCGCGCTGTGGAACTACGCGCAGCACTACTCCCTGAGCGACCGCGCCTTCAGCTCGGTCTACGGGCCCTCCACGCCCGGAGCGATCAACCTGGTCTCCGGCCAGACGCACGGCGTCATCTCCGTGGACCCGGCGTCCGGCACCGAGAACCCGAAGCAGACCCCGACGCCCGACGCGTACACCGTCAAGTCGCCCGACGCCAACGGTGTCGGCACGATGATCAACGACCCCGACCCGGCGTTCGACGACTGCTCGGGCAAGAACCACACCAGCACCAACGCGCTCGCGGTGCTGAAGGGCCGCAACATCGGCGACCGTCTCAACTCCCGGCATGTCAGCTGGGGCTGGTTCCAGGGCGGCTTCCGCCCGTCCACCGCGTGGGACGGCCAGCAGGGTCACTACGCGAAGTGCGACACCACGCACACCAACGTCGGAGGCGCGGCGGTCGCCGACTACAGCCCGCACCACTCGCCGTTCGAGTACTACAAGTCGACGTCGAACCCGCACCACCTGCCGCCCAGGAACGTCGCCGAGATCGGCCACGACGGCCAGGCCAACCACAATTACGACCTGACCGACTTCGACGCGGCCCTCAAGGCGGGCAGGCTGCCGAGCGTCAGCTTCGTCAAGGCCCCCGAGTACCAGGACGGCCACGCCGCCTACTCCGACCCGATCGACGAGCAGCACTTCCTCGTCGACCGGATCAACGCCATCCAGAGCTCCCCGCAGTGGAAGTCCACCGCTGTCGTCATCGCCTACGACGACTCCGACGGCTGGTACGACCACGCCTACGCCGTCCCGCGCAACGGGTCGAAGGACACCTCCGTCGGCTCCAACGGCAAGGCCACCGACAGCCCCGCCTGCCAGGCCGGTCCCAAGGCCTCCGGCGGCTACCAGGACCGCTGCGGTCCCGGCACCCGCCAGCCGCTGCTCGTGATCTCCCCGTACAGCAAGGTCAACAAGGTCGACCACACCCCGACCGACCAGTCCTCGATCATCCGCTTCATCGAGGACAACTGGCACACGAGCCGCATCGGCGACCACTCCTTCGACGCCGCGGCGGGTTCCCTGAAGGGCATGTTCGACTTCCGCCACCCGAACAACAAGCGGCTGCTGCTGAACGCCGACGGTTCGGTGAAGTCCGTCGGCCCGATCCGGCACGTGGCGCCGGTCGCCACCGGCATCACGCCCGGACCGGCGCTGCAGAACACCGCCGCGACCGCCGACGCGTCGTCCTTCCCCGCCCTCCCGGTGGGCATCGCCGCGGGCGCCCTGCTCGCCGCCGGAGCCACCGGCACCTACCTCACCCTGCGCCGCAGGGCACGCACAACCGCCTGACGCCACGGCGTCACCCGGCCCGGCACGGTCCCAGGACCGCGCCGGGCCTTCGCGCATCTAGGATCGGATGCGTTGTGGATCTCGAAGCGGGGGGCCTGAACACCAGTGGCGGACAAGCGAGTTGTCATCGTGACCGGCGGCGGCACGGGTATCGGGGCGGCCACCGCCCGGCTGCTGCGTGAGGGCGGGCACCATGTGGTCGTCTCCGGGCGGCGGGCGGAACCCCTGCGGAGCCTCGAACGGGAGACCGGAGCGCTGGCGTATCCGTCCGATGTGGGTAACCCCGGGGCGGCCGACGGCCTCGTCCGCACGGCCCTGGACGCCCACGGGCGCATCGACGGGCTCGTGCTCAACGCGGGCATCGGGCGCGGCGGCACCGTGGGCGACCTGTCGCTGCGGGACTGGGACGACGTGATGCGCACCAACGTCACCGGCCCGCTGCTGCTCCTGCGCGCGGCGATCCCGCACCTGCTGGAGGCGCGCGGGTCGGTGGTCGCCGTCGCCTCGGTGTCCGCGCTGCGCAACGGGGCGGCCAACGCCCCGTATGCGACGTCCAAGGCGGCCCTGCTCCAGCTCTGCCGCTCCGTCGCCGTCGACTACGGGCGTCAGGGGGTGCGCGCCAACATCGTGTGTCCCGGCTGGGTGCGCACCGAGATGGCCGACCGGCGGATGGCCCGTTTCGCCGAGGAGGCGGACCTGGGGGACGGCGGTGCCCAGTCCGCGTACCAGGAGGCGACCGGACACCTGCCCATGGGCCGGCCGGGCGAACCGCGCGAAGTCGCCGAGGCGATCGCCTGGTTGCTCTCCCCGGCGGCCTCGTACGTCAACGGCTCGGTGCTCACCGTCGACGGTGGGGCGACGGCCCTCGATCCCGGAACCCTGGCGTTCGACTTCCACGTCGCACCGCGCGGTCCCGCCCTCTGACACGTGCGGAGCAGCACCTGCCGCGTCCACGGGCGTTCCGGTCTGCCGGGAGCGGGGTGACGTGCGGGCGCACGCCGGTGTCGGATCCGTCCCGGCCCCCTCAGGGGGATCCCTGGAGCAGCCTCAGACAGTGCTTGCGCAGATAGTCGGGCAGCCGGCGGTTCGAGGAGATCCTGGACAGCAGGGCGCGGGACGCTCCCCTCGGCAGCGCGCTCAGTGCATCCAGCACCTCGAGCTTGTACGGGGTTGCGACGCTCCGGTCGTCCAGGAAGGCCGGAACCGCGTCGGCGACGGCCACGTGGCCCATGCGCGCCAGCGCGACGATCGCCCTGGACTGCACGTATCCGCTCCAGGAGTCGTGGGCGAGCGTCAGCAGGCAGTCGAGGACCTCCGGGCCACCACGGCGCTGCAGCACCTGCACGGCCTCGGCGCGAATCCTCCCCGAGGAGTCCCGGTCCGCCGCGATGGCGCGGTACGCCGCCACCGTGTCACGCTGTTGTCGGGATGCAGTACGCAGCTCACCAGGAGAGCGCTGGTGTCCTCGCCCGAGACCTTGTTCAGGGCCACCGCGACCCGGATGAACAGGGGCGTGCCGAGCGGCGACCTGAGGAGGTCGGCCAAGGGATCCTTCGCCCTGCCGTCACGGAGCACGGCCAGGAGCTCGCCCGCCTGGATCCGCATGGAGTCCAGGAGGTCGGGGTTGCCCAGGACGTACATGAGCGCGTCGGCGGCCTTCGGGGTACGGAAGTGGTCCAGCCGTTCCGCCGCGCGAAAGGCGAGAGCCTTGGGTGTCGAGGGGTGGAGCGCGAGTCGGGGTGTCGACGGGCCGGTCCCGGAGTCGGCCCCGTGGCCGACCCCGTCAGAGCCAGTCCCGCCGCTTGAAGATCACGTACAGGCCGACGCAGACGACGCCCATGAGGCCGATCGCCAGCGGGTAGCCGAACGCCCAGTGCAGCTCCGGCATGTTCTGGAAGTTCATGCCGTAGACGGTTCCCACGAGGGTGGGGGCGAAGAGGATGGCGGCCCAGGCGGAGATCTTCTTGATCTCCTCGTTCTGTTCGAAGCCGGCTTCCGCGAGCGCGCGCATCTCGGCGTTCTGCTGCTGGGTCACCAGCGTCGCGTTCACGGTCAGGATGTCCGCCAGGGCCTGGCGGAAGCCGTCGACGCGTTCGCTGATGTGCGTGACGTGGTCGGCGACGTCGCGCAGATAGCGCTGGAGCTCCTCCTCGGTGCCGTACTTGGCGAAGCCCGCCATCAGACCGTGCAGCATCCCGACCAGCGGGCGGGTGGCGCGCTGGAACTCGACCATTTCGCGGGAGAGTTCGTAGATGCGCCGCGAGACCTCGGGGTCGCCGCGGAAGACCTCGGTCTCGATCTCGTCGATGTCGTTCTGGACGCCGGCCACGACCGGGGCGTAGCCGTCGACGACCGAGTCGAGGATCGCGTAGAGCACCGCCTCGGGCCCCAGCTTCAGCAGCTCCGGCGTCTCCTCCATGCGCTGTCGCACCGCCGACAGGTCCGGGGCCGTGCCGTGCCGGACCGTGATCACGAAGTCGGGTCCGACGAATACGTGCAGTTCGGCGAAGTCGACCTCTTCGGGTGCGTCGAGGTACCGGGCGGCCCGCAGGACGACGAACAGCGTCTCGCCGTAGCGCTCCAGCTTCGGGCGCTGGTGCGCCTCCATCGCGTCCTCGACGGCCAGTGGGTGGAGGTCGAACTCGGCGGCGAGGGAGAGGAGTTCGGTCTCGGTGGGCCGGGCGAGGCCGATCCACGCCATGCCGTCCGGCTCGTTGCGCAGCTGGCGGAAGGTGTCGGTGAGCGAGTCGGGCACGGAGACGCGCACGCCGTCGCGGTAGAGCGCGGCCTGGACGATGCTGACGCCGTCGGCGGGCACGGGGGTGTTCCCGTCGGGCCCCTCGGGCGCGCCGCCCGGGTCCGCCGCATGATGTCCGTTCCGCCGCCACATGGGTTTCCTGGCTTCCTTGGGGTTCTTCGGCGCGGGTGCGGGCTGCTCCGCGGGACGGGGTCGGCGGTCCGCCATGGTCGTGGTCTCCGTGTCGCACGTGCGTCTCTCCGGCCACGGAGCAGGATATACGGCTCAAAAAGAGCCGGCCCGATGGCGAGGGCCGATCGATTGAGGACAGAATACGTCCGCAAGGCGGACTAGCGTGCGGGACATGACGATGCCGGGGATGCCGAGGACTCGCCTGACGCCGAAGACTCCCAGGACGCCGGAGGCTCCTGGGGTGCCCACGAACCCGGGGGAGCGCGGGGCACCGCGAACCCCGGGAACGCACGGGACGCCGGGAACGCACGGGACCACCGAATCGCACAGGACCCCGGAATCGCACGGGACCCCGATGGCTCCGGGGAGCGGACCGGCATCGAAGTCCGTGACCCGGGCCGTGCCGGGCGGTGAAGGCGTGCTGTCGGTCCGGGCGCTGAACCGTGCGACCCTCGCCCGGCAGCTGCTGCTGACCCGCTCCGCCCTGTCCGCGAAGGACGCCGTCGCGCACCTCGTCGGCCTCCAGGGGCAGAACGTCCGACCGCCGTATCACGCTCTGGCGGCTCGGCTCGACGCGTTCGAGCCCGGCGACCTCTCGACGCTCATGAGCACGCGCCAGGTCGTACGCATCGTCACCATGCGCTCCACGCTGCACACCCACACCGCCGACGACTGCCTTGCGCTCCGGCCGTTCGTGCAGCCCGCGCGGGACCGCGAGATCGGGAACTTCCGCGCGGGGCTCGTCGGGGTCGACCTCGACCGGCTCGCCGAGGTGACCCGGGGCCTCGTCGAGGAGCGGCCGCGGACCATGAAGCAGCTCCGGGAGGCGCTGGCCGCCGAGTGGCCGGACGCCGACCCGCAGGCGCTGGCCGTGGCGGCCCGGTGCCGGCTGCCGCTCGTCCAGGTCACGCCCCGCGGGCTGTGGCGGCGCAGCGGACAGGTCGCGCTCACCACCGCCGAGCACTGGCTGGGGCGGCCCGCGTCGCCCGCACCGGCGGCGGAGACCGTGGTACGCCGCTACCTCGCCGCCTTCGGGCCGGCGTCCGTCAAGGACATGCAGACCTGGGCCGGGCTGACCCGACTGCGCCCGGTGTTCGAGCGCCTGCGCCCCGAGCTGCTGTCCTTCCGCGACGAGAACGGCGTCGAACTCTTCGACCTGCCCGACGCGCCCCGCCCCGACGAGGACACCCCGGCTCCGGTGCGCCTGCTCCCGGAGTTCGACAACCTCCTTCTCTCCCATGCCGACCGCACCCGTGTCGTGCCCGCGCTCCACCGGGGCCGCACCTGGACCGGCAACCAGGCCCACCCCGCACTCCTCGTCGACGGATTCCTGGCAGGCCTGTGGCGGCTGGAGGAGGCAGGGGACGGGCGGGCGCTGCTCACCGTGGAGCCGTTCGCCGAACTGACGCGCGCACGGCGCACCGAGGTCGAGGAGGAGGCGGTCCGGATGCTCTCGGTCCTGACGGTGCGGGGCGCCGCGTACGACGTCCGCTTCGCAACGGGGGTGGCCCGGTAGCCGCACCCGGGACCGCCGACGGCATACGCCCACGGCAGCCCCGGGGCCCCGCCCCCTGATCCGCCGTGATCGGCACGCCGTCACCCAGGGCAGCACCCTTGCCCGGCGTGATCGGCACGCCGTCCCCCAGGGCAGCACCCTTGCCCGGCGTGATCGGCACGCCGTCCCCCAGGGCAGCACCCTTGCCCGGCGTGATCGGCAGCCGTCCCCCAGGGCAGCACCCTTGCCCGGCGTGATCGGCACGCCGTCCCCCAGGGCAGCACCCTTGCCCGGCGTGATCGGCAGCCGCCTCCAGGGCACCATCCGCATCCGGCGCGACAGACACGCCGCCCGACGTGATCGGCACGCCGTCCCCTACGGCAGCACCCCCGCGCGCCGTGCCGACACCACCGCCTGCCAGCGGGTGTGGGCGCCCAGTTTGCGCATGGCCGAGCGGAGATAGGCCTTCACGGTCTCGGGGCGCAGGCCCAGCTGCCGGGCGGCGACGGCGTTCGTGGCTCCCGTGGCGACGGAGGCGAGGACATCGAGCTCGCGCGGGGTGAGGGCGACCCCGGGGGAGTCCCCCGGGGAAGGCGCCAGCCGGGCGCAGACCGAGAGGAGTTCGGCGCGCAGGGCCGGGTCCACGATCCGCGGTGCCAGCGCACGCAGCGCCCCGTGCGCCTCGCGCACCCGCTCCAGCACCCGGGCGTCGGCCTCGTCGGGCCCGGCGTCCGGCCGGGACGGGGGCGCCGCGGCCCACGGCGTCCGGGCCGTCGGCATCCCGGCGCCTGTCACCGCGGGCGAGCCCGCTCCCGCCGTGGCCGGCGCGGACCCGGGACCGTGCCGCACCCCCGCCGCCACCAGTGAGGCGACCTCGTCGCGCAGCACCAGCGCCTGCTCCACGTCCCGGGCCGCCGCCACGGCCGCGTCGAGCGTCCGGTCGCCCAGCGGCTGCGCCGTGCGCAGAGCGCCGTACAACACCCCCCGCACCCGGCGGCGTACGACCACGGGCACCGCGAGCACCGAGCGCAGGCCCTCGGCCCGCACCGCACCGTCGTACTCGTGGCTGATGTGCCGCGCCACCGCGTAGTCCGTGACGGCGCACGGGCGGGACAGTGCCGCCGCCTTTCCGCCGAGACCGTTCCCGGACGACACCGCGAGCCCCCGCAGGGCGATCGTCCCGGTGCCGCTCAGCTCCCGGATGCGCACCTGGCGGCCCCCGGCCTCCATCAGCCCCCCGAAGGCGACGGGCAGGCCCGTGGCGCGCCGCATCCGCAGGAGTGCGGCGCGGATCTCCACCGATTCGGTTCCCTGCGGCGCCATGCGCTCGCCCCTTCCCGCCACCCGGCCCACCCCGGGTCGCCCCGGAATCGCACGGCACCCCCGTCCGGGGGTAGTGAGATCTGCATCACGGATCCCACGATGGTAGGCAATGGTCCGGCAACGAGGAGGACACATGACGGCGACGACCGGTGCGACCGGGCAGTTCCGCAGCGCGCGGGACTTCCTGCTGGAACACCGTGCGGACTACGCGGCCGCCCGCGACGGCTTCGTCTGGCCGCGGCCCGAGGCCTTCAACTGGGCGCTCGACTGGTTCGACGTCATCGCGCGCGACAACGACGGGACCGCGCTGCACATCGTCGAGGAGGACGGCACCGAGGGCCGGTTCTCGTTCGCCGAGATGTCCGAACGCTCCGACCGCACCGCCAACTGGCTGCGCGAGCAGGGCGTGCGCGCCGGGGACCGCATCCTCGTGATGCTCGGCAACCAGGTCGAGCTGTGGGAGACGGCGCTCGCCGCGATGAAGCTGCGGGCCGTCGTCATCCCGGCCACCCCGCTCCTCGGCCCGGCCGACCTGCGGGACCGTGTCGACCGCGGCCGGGTCCGCCACGTCGTCGTCCGCACCGAGGACACGGGGAAGTTCGACGACGTGCCGGGGGACTACGGCCGGATCGCCGTGGGCGGCGGCCCCCGCGAGGGCTGGCTCAGGTACGAGGAGGTCCGCGCCGCCGCGCGGACCTTCACCCCGGACGGGGTCACCCGCGCCGACGCCCCCCTGATGCTCTACTTCACCTCCGGCACCACCGCCCGGCCCAAGCTCGTCGAGCACACGCACACCTCGTATCCCGTCGGGCATCTGGCGACCATGTACTGGATCGGGCTGCGCCCCGGGGACGTGCACCTCAACATCTCGTCGCCGGGCTGGGCCAAGCACGCCTGGTCGAACCTGTTCGCGCCGTGGAACGCCGAGGCGACCGTCTTCATCCACAACTACAGCCGCTTCGACGCGGGGCGGCTCATGGCCGAGATGGACCGGGCCGGGGTCACGACGTTCTGTGCGCCGCCCACCGTGTGGCGGATGCTCATCCAGGCCGACCTGAGCCAGCTGCGCACCCCGCCTCGCGAGGCCGTCGCCGCCGGCGAACCCCTCAACCCCGAGGTCATCGAGCAGGTGCGGAGCGCCTGGGGCGTGACCGTCCGGGACGGCTTCGGGCAGACCGAGACGGCCGTGCAGGTGTCCAACAGCCCGGGCCAGCAGCTGAAGACGGGATCCATGGGGCGGCCCAGCCCCGGTTTCACGGTGGAGCTCCTCGACCCGGTCACCGGCGCGCCCGGAGCCGACGAGGGCGAGATCGCGCTCGATCTGGGCGACCACCCCGTCGGCCTCATGGCGGGCTACCACGGCGACCCGGAGCGCACGGCGGAGGCCATGGCCGGCGGCTACTACCGCACCGGCGACATCGGCTCACGCGACGCCGACGGCTACATCACCTACGTGGGCCGCGCCGACGACGTCTTCAAGGCCTCCGACTACAAGATCTCGCCGTTCGAGCTGGAGAGCGCGCTGCTGGAGCACGAGGCGGTGGCCGAGGCGGCCGTCGTGCCTGCTCCGGACGAGCTGCGGCTCGCCGTCCCCAAGGCGTACGTCGTGCTCGCCGAGGGGTACGCCCCGGGGCCGGACACCGCCAAGCTGCTGTTCGAGCACTCGCGCAGCGTCCTCGCCCCCTACAAGCGCATCCGCCGCCTGGAGTTCGCCGACCTCCCCAAGACGGTCTCCGGCAAGATCCGCCGTATCGAGCTGCGCGAACGCACCGCCGCGGGCTCCGCCGACGAGTACCGCGAGGAGGACTTCCGGTGACGGAGACACGGCAGGGAACGGTGACCGGGGCCGCCGCGACTGCGGGGGTCCCCGGGCTGTCGTACGCCCACGGGACCAGCTCGACGCCCCTCCTCGGCGACACGATCGGGGCCAACCTCGACCGCTCCGTGGCGGCGTACCCCGACCGCGACGCGCTCGTGGACGTGCCCTCGGGACGCCGCTGGACGTACCGCGAGTTCGGCGAGGCCGTGGACGAGGTGGCCCGGGGGCTGTTCGCCAAGGGCATCCGGAAGGGCGACCGGGTCGGCATCTGGGCCGTCAACTGCCCGGAGTGGGTGCTCGTCCAGTACGCCACCGCACGCATCGGCGCGATCATGGTCAACATCAACCCGGCCTACCGCGCCCACGAGCTGGAGTACGTCCTCAAGCAGGCCGGCATCACGCTCCTGGTCGCCTCGACCGGGCACAAGGCGACCGACTACCGCGCCCTCGTCGAGCAGGTCCGCCCGAACTGCCCGCAGCTCCACGAGACCGTCTACATCGGCGACCCCACCTGGGACGCGCTGACGGCGGCCGCCGCATCCGTGCCGCACAGTCAACTGATGGCGTGCCAGTCCGAGTTGAGCTGCGACGACCCGGTCAACATCCAGTACACGTCCGGCACCACCGGCTTCCCCAAGGGCGCGACGCTCTCCCACCACAACATCCTCAACAACGGCTACTGGGTGGGCCGCACCGTCGGCTACACCGAACAGGACCGGGTGTGTCTGCCGGTGCCCTTCTACCACTGCTTCGGCATGGTGATGGGCAATCTGGGCGCTACGTCGCACGGTGCCTGCATCGTCATCCCGGCGCCGTCCTTCGACCCGGCGGCCACCCTGCACGCCGTCGAGCGGGAACGGTGCACCTCGCTGTACGGCGTACCGACGATGTTCATCGCCGAGCTGAACCTCCCCGGCTTCGCCGGCTACGACCTGTCGTCGCTGCGCACGGGCATCATGGCGGGCTCGCCCTGCCCGGTCGAGGTCATGAAGCGGGTCGTCGCCGAGATGCACATGGACGAGGTGTCCATCTGCTACGGCATGACGGAGACGTCCCCGGTGTCCACGCAGACCCGGCGCGACGACGACCTGGAACGCCGCACCGGCACCGTCGGACGGGTCCTGCCGCATGTCGAGGTCAAGGTCGTCGACCCGGCGACCGGTGTGACGCTGCCGCGCGGTACGGCGGGGGAGCTGTGCACCCGTGGGTACAGCGTGATGCTGGGCTACTGGGACGAGCCCGACAGGACCGCGGAGGCGGTGGACGCCGGGCGGTGGATGCACACCGGGGACCTCGCGGTCATGCGCGAGGACGGCTACGTCCGGATCGTCGGGCGGATCAAGGACATGATCATCCGCGGTGGAGAGAACATCTACCCGCGCGAGATCGAGGAGTTCCTGTACGGGCACCCGAAGATCGCCGACGTGCAGGTGGTCGGGGTGCCCGACGAGCGGTACGGCGAGGAGGTCCTCGCCTGTGTGATCCTGCGGGACCCGGAGGATCCGCTCACACTGGACGAGCTGCGGGCGTACTGCCGAGAGCGCCTCGCCCACTACAAGATCCCCAGTCGGCTGCGGGTGCTCGAGTCCTTCCCGATGACGGTGAGCGGCAAGGTGCGCAAGGTCGAACTGCGGGAGCGGTACGGGGCGTAGGGGGATGGGGTGCTCCTGCCGACAGGAAACGGCCTAGCCGTCCCGCGTCCACGGGCGGAGCTTTTCCGGGTTGCGGACCGCCCAGATACGGGTGACGCGGCCGGCGGTGACGCCGAACGCGGCCACGGTCACGGTGGCGTCGGCGTGCTGGGCGACCAGGCCGGGCACGCCGTTGACCGAACGCTCCAGGAGCCTCAGCCCCGGAGCCTTGTCGGCGATGTGGACCAGGTACTGAGCGATGCGCTCGCCGCCCTCGACCGGGCGCAGGACGGTGCCGACCAGGCCGCCGCCGTCCGCGGTCATCACGGCGTCGGGGTCGAGGAGGCCGACGAGGGCCGTGATGTCCTTGGCCTCCCACGCCTCCTTGACGTGTCGCACCACATCGGCCTGCCCGGCCGTCGTCGGGGCCACCGGAGCCCGAGCCGCGCTTACCCGCCGCCGCGCCGAGGACGCCAGCTGTCGGCAGGCCGCCGGGGTCCGCCCGACGATGTCGGCGATCTCGGCGAAGGGGTACCGGAAGACGTCGTGCAGGACGAACGCCACCCGCTCGGCGGGCGTCATCGACTCCAGGACGACGAGGAAGGCCATGGTCACCGACTCGTCCAGGGTGATCTGGTCGGCGGGGTCGGCGCCGCGCCCGTCGGGCCAATCCGCGCGGTCGGGCATCGGCTCGGGCAGCCACGCGCCGACATAGCGCTCGCGCCGGGCCCGCGCCGAGCCGAGCAGATCCAGGCAGACACGGCCGGCCACCGTCGTCAGCCAGGCGCCGGGGGACGCGATGGCCTCCTGCCGGTCCCGCGGCAGCGCGTACCAACGCGCGTAGGCCTCCTGCACGGCGTCCTCGGCCTCGGTCAGTGAACCGAGCAACCGGTAGGCGACATTGATCAGTTGGCGCCGCTCGCCCGCGGCCACCTCGGGTGTCTCCATGCTCGTCACTGCTCCCCCCGGCCCCGTGTCCGCAGCCTCGCCTCACATTCCGAGGGCCCGCGTCGTCGGACTGGTGAGACCTTATCGACCTACTGCCTCGGGGCAGGAGAGGAGACCGTGTCATGGCCACTTCGACGACGGCGACGGCACAGCGCCGCTTCACGTTCCTGCGGGTGTCGATCGCCCTGCAGACCCTGTCCCTCTTCTTCCAGGCGGCCAGCGCCGGACTGCTGCTGTCCTCGTCACACTTCGAGGTGCTGCACGGCGTCGGAGCGCGCGTGATGTACGGGGCGTCCATGCTGTACGTGCTCGCCGCGGTGCTGGGGTGGCGGCTGGGCGGTGGCTCGGCCCGGCCCGTCCTTCACGCGTCCGGCTTCCTCGCCCTGGCCTCGGCCCAGGTCGTGCTCGGCATCGCGCACGTCCCGTCGCTCCATGTTCCCCTGGGCGTCCTGATGTTCGGCCTGAGCGTGCTGGCACTGGCCCGCGAAGGCGCGGCAGCGGCGCGTGTCTAGGCGTGGATCGTGATCGGTTCGAGGCGCCGGCCGAGGGCGAGGGTCATCCGGCCCGATCCACAAGTCGCCACCTAGTCCGAGCCGGTCGGCACGGAGAGGCCGGCATAGACCTGGTTGAGGACGACGGGCAGCAGGGCGTTGGCCGTGGTCCGGCCGCCGGGCGACAGAGTCAGGTTCGTCCAGATGACGAGCGTGACGTCGTTGTCCGGATCGTGGCCGATGAAGGAGTTGAAGCCGGGGAGTTCACCGCCGTGGTAGTACATCGCGGCATGCGGACCGAAGCGCTGGTGGCTGATGCCGTACCCGTACTTCTGCCCGTCCGGCGCGGCCGGGTCCTCGGCTTGCGGGCTGTGGAGCCACTGCTGCTGGAGCGCGGGGCCGAGGACCTTGCCCGTCACCAGGGCCCGGATCCAGGTGGCGAGGTCGTCCGCGGTGGAGATGGCGCCTCCGGCGGCGGTGGCGTAGGAGGGGTTCTGGTGGGTGTAGTCCACCGGCCGGAGCCTTCCGGACCGGGCCGCCGCCTGCAGGTCAGCGGGGTAGGGCCGGTCGAGCAGTGCGTAGGCCGTTCCGCCGTACATGTAGCCGTGTGCATAGGGGGTGGGCAGGGACGTTTCGTCGGCGCCGGGCAGCGAGGTCCCCGCCAGGCCGAGCGGGCCGAGCAGCCGGTCCCGGAACTGCTGGGCCAGCGGGCGGCCACCCGCCTTCTCGGCGACGAGACCCAGCAGAACGTAGTTGGTGTTGCTGTACTCGTAGGACGCGCCGGGTGGGAAGTTCGGCGGGTGCCGGAACGCGATGGCCAGCATCGCCTGCGGTGTCTCGGCCCTGCCCGGGTCGGCGTCCAGAGCCGCCGCGAGTTCTGGTGCGCTGGTGTAGTTGTAGAGCCCGCTGCGCATCTTCAGCAGGTCGGAGAGGGTGATGCGGTCGCCGCCCGGCACTCCGGGTACCCAGGCGGACACCGGGTCGCTCAGCCGGAGTCTGCCGTCCTGGACGAGGAGGGCGATCAGCGCCGCGGTCATGGTCTTGGTGTTGGAGGCGATCCGGAAGTGGTCGCCCGTAGTGGGCCGTTGGGCCGTGCCCAGCTCGGTCGTGCCGACGGTTGCCCGGAAGGTTCCCTGCGGAGTGCGGAGCAGGACCACCGCGCCGGGAACCATGAGCTTCTTCGCCGCACGCTCCACGGCGGACCGGAACGCGGCCGGGTCGATGTGCTTCAGCGCCGACGGAGTCCGGCCGGAGACGGTCGCCGTCGCCGCGGGTGTGGGTGACGCGTCGGAGAGTGCCGCGAGGCCCGCCCCCGAGGGCGCGGCGCAGCCCGCGATCAGCACGGCCGTGCACGCTGCCGACACGGCCGGCCGGCGGGCGGCGCGCAATGTGCTGGAGGCTCCCGTCCGGCGCGCACGGCCGGGGGCGTCGTCGTCAGCGCGGGGATCCCTCATGCCGGCATCACAGCCCTTGTGCTCGGCGGTCCCGTACCGCGGGCCAGGGTGACACGAACAGTGAATGCGGCACGGCCGAAGAGGCCAAAGTGCAGAAGAATGTGCAATTTTATCACTTCTGGACATTCTCAGGGGGGTGCGTCCTCCTCACGTCCCCGCTCCGAGCAGTCCCTCCGCCGCGCCGTTGACCGGCTGGGGCGTGCCCATGAGGTCGAGAACGAAGAGGGGTACGCCGAGCTCGTCGGCCCGGGCGCGGGCGTCGCCCGCGTACCCGGCGAGCGAGAAGGCCACGCACACGGCGGACTCCGTCATCCCGGTCAGCCAGAGGCACTCCACGTCCCGCAGGGACACGAGCCGCATGGTCGGCTCGACGAGTGCCACGACCCCGGGCGCCGCGAGTCCCACGCCGGCCGGGAGCCGCTGTCCGGCCTGGCGGATCTCCCGGTGGCCGAGCAGATGCAGACAGAGCGCGGCGGCAGTCACCGCATCGCGCGCGGTACGGATGGCGACCGGCGGGAACGCGGGTCGCGCCGAGCGGGTCGCGGGCGCACCCTCTCCCACGGCCGCACCCTCTCCCACGGCCGCACCCTCTCCCGCGGCTTCTCCGTCTCCCGCGGCCGCCACCTCTCCCCGGTCCACGGCGTCCCCTCCGGTCAGCTCCTCTCCCGGCACCCCCTCTCCAGGAGGCGCCCCCTGTCCTCCGGCCTCCGCCTCTCCCGTGGCCCCCGCCCCCGCTCCTCCCGCGGCCCGCGCCGTCCCCCCGACCGGCTGCCGTCGGCCCGCTCGTCTCCTGCGCGTCCCGCACCGGGACGCGTAGAACCGTGCCGCAGGTGCAGTCCAGCTCCGGCCTCGGCCACGGTGAGGTGCGGCCGCACGCCGTGCAGCGCAGCGTCACCCACTCCTCGCGCCGGGTCCGGTGGGTCAGCGGCTCGGCCGGTACCCCAGTGGCCGGACGTGCGGCGACCGGCGCACCGCAGGGGCAGGGGTAGGCGGGCGCGGCGTACGCATGCTCGCGCCGGCAGACCGGGCACCGCACCGGCACGCTCTCGGCCATGTCGTACTCCTGGGCTCCCATGGGACGGCGCCCCCATCGTCCTCCACCGGCACCCGTCCCGCAGGCGGTTCGGGTCTCCGCCTCCTCGGGGGCCGGGCCTCGCCCGCCCCGTGGACGTCCCTTGACGGCCCCGGGGCCGCCCCGTAGATTGCTTTCCATATAGCAGAACTCAATTTCCGCAATACGGAAGATGCGCCGCGTGGCGTACGGACGTCGAGCGGAGCAGGACCGGATGGAGCTCTCCGCGGGGCGCGACGGGAGTCCGAATCCGACGGCCGGACCAGGAGTACTCAATGGCTCGTATGACCGCTGCCCGCGCGGCAGTCGAGATCCTCAAGCGCGAGGGCGTCACCAACGCGTTCGGTGTGCCGGGCGCGGCCATCAACCCCTTCTACAAGGCGCTGAAGGAAGGGGGTGGCATCAGGCACACGCTCGCCCGCCATGTCGAGGGCGCCTCGCACATGGCCGAGGGCTACACCCGGACGAGTCCGGGGAACATCGGTGTCTGCATCGGTACGTCGGGCCCCGCCGGCACCGACATGATCACCGGGCTCTACTCCGCGATCGGCGACTCCGTCCCGATCCTGTGCATCACCGGTCAGGCGCCCACGCATGTCATCCACAAGGAGGACTTCCAGGCCGTCGACATCGCCTCGATCGCCAAGCCGGTCACCAAAATGGCCGTGACGGTCCTGGAGGCCGCGCAGGTCCCCGGTGTCTTCCAGCAGGCCTTCCACCTGATGCGTTCCGGCCGTCCGGGCCCGGTCCTCATCGACCTGCCGATCGACGTCCAGCAGACCGAGATCGAGTTCGACCCGGAGACGTACGAGCCGCTGCCCGTCTACAAGCCGGCCGCGACCCGCGCCCAGGCGGTGAAAGCGGTCAGGATGCTCGTCGCGTCCGAACGCCCGCTCATCGTCGCCGGCGGCGGCATCATCAACGCCGACGCCTCCGACCTGCTGGTCGAGTTCGCCGAGATCACCGGCACGCCCGTCATCCCGACCCTGATGGGCTGGGGCACCATCCCCGACGACCACGAGCTGAACGCCGGCATGGTGGGGCTGCAGACCTCGCACCGCTACGGCAACGCCAACTTCCTGGAGTCGGACTTCGTCCTCGGCATCGGCAACCGCTGGGCCAACCGCCACACCGGTTACAAGCTCGACGTCTACACCCGGGGCCGGACGTTCGTCCACGTCGACATCGAGCCCACCCAGATCGGCAAGATCTTCGCGCCGGACTACGGCATCGCCTCGGACGCCAAGGCCGCGCTGGAGCTGTTCGTCGAGGTCGCCAAGGAGCTCAAGGCCGCGGGCGAGCTGCCCGACCGCGGTGAGTGGGCCGCGTCCACGCAGCGCCGCAAGGCCGAACTCCAGCGCCGCACGCACTTCGACGACATCCCGATGAAGCCGCAGCGCGTGTACGAGGAGATGAACAAGGCCTTCGGCCCCGAGACGCGGTACGTCACCACCATCGGCCTCTCCCAGATCGCCGGCGCGCAGATGCTGCACGTCTACAAGCCGCGCCACTGGATCAACTGCGGCCAGGCGGGCCCGCTCGGCTGGACCATCCCGGCCGCGCTCGGTGTCGCCGCCGCCGACCCGGAGGCCCAGGTCGTCGCGCTGTCCGGCGACTACGACTTCCAGTTCATGATCGAGGAGCTGGCCGTCGGTGCGCAGCACCGCATCCCGTACGTCCACGTCCTCGTGAACAACTCCTACCTGGGTCTGATCCGGCAGGCGCAGATCGGCCTGGACATCAACTTCCAGGTCAACCTGGAGTTCGAGAACATCAACTCGCCCGAGCTCGGCGTCTACGGTGTCGACCACGTCAAGGTGGCCGAGGGGCTGGGCTGCAAGGCCATCCGGGTCACCGACCCGAACGAGCTGGGTGCCGCCTTCGAGCAGGCCAAGAAGCTCGCAGCCGAGCACCGGGTGCCCGTGGTCGTCGAGGCGATCCTGGAGCGGATCACCAACATCTCGATGAGCACCACCGCCGACATCAGCAACGTCAACGAGTGGGAGGAGCTGGCCACCGAGCCGGCCCACGCACCCACGGCCATCAAGACGCTGAAGGTGTGAGCGCCCGGGGCCGGTCCACCTGACCGTCGGCCCCCGGCCCGCGTTCGGACCCTCGGCTCTCAGGGGGTACGCGGCCCCCGCCCCGGAACTCCGGGGCGGGGGCCGCGTCGCGTCGCAGTCCCGCCGCCGGACGTGCCGTGGTGCCACCGCTCGACGGTGGTGCCGATGTGCGGTTCCCCGTGCGTCCGGCAGGGCGTCACCCGTACACGGACCCGCAGCCGTCACCGAATCCGCTGCCGCCGTGTCCGCCCCAGGGCGGCGGGGAGACCCCGTCGTCCACGGCGAGCCGTCCCAGCAGCCCCGCCTCGCGGGCGAAGTGGGGCGCCACGGCGACCAGGGCGGGCTCCCCGTACAGCGCGACCGCGAGCACCATGTCCGCCTGCGTCCAGCCCGCCTGGCGGACGCCGCTCGGCCGGGTCAGCCCCTCGGGCAGCGGCAGCCGCTCCCGCAGTTCGCGCAGGGCGCGCCGGCCGGCCCGGGTCTTCATCGCGGGTACGGTGCGCAGAAGCCCGGCCGCCACCAGGTCCGTACGCAGCGCGGTGAGCGCCTCGCGGACCCGCGGCCGGTCCACCAGATTGCGCAGCCCCGTCGGCCGGTACAGGGCGGCGTGGACGGCCTTCTCCAGAGGGTGTTCGCTACCGGTCGCGGCACCCGACGTACGCATCGTGCCGGGACGGCCGGGAAGGACGCTGCCGCGCAGGCGCAGGGCCAGGACGGCCACGGTCACTGCGGCGCGGGGTCCGCCGCGGAGCAGTGCCACGGCCTCCGGTGTCAGGGCGCTCGTGGTGTCCGGCATGGCGATCTCCCCCCAGTGGGCCCGCCGCCCCCGTGTCGGCGGGCCCCTGTGCTGGACAATGTGCCCGCCGCGGAGTGCCTTCGAAGCATCGATCGCGGAGTTCAGAGGAAGACTTGAGGTTTGCTTACGGCCCGTACGCCAGTTCGCGTACGTGTGCGGACACGGGTGCCCGGGCGGGTGCGCCGTGGCCGGTGGCACACGACGGAGCGCCGAGTACGGGACCGTCCGTACTCGGCGCTCGGGCTCCGGAGGGGGAGCCGTATCGGGGTGGGACCGTCCGACGGCGAGAGGCCGGCGCGACCGGTACATTCGCGCCGCCGGACGGGGTCTGCGGTGTTCGGCGGACACCCGCTCCGCACACCACGGCGCGGGGGCCGTGGTGTTGGGCGGTTGCCCGCTCCGGACGGAGGTCCGTGACGTGGGTGAACCGCGGCGGCCGCGACGGACCTTCGGATCCCTCCCTCAGGTCGAGAGGGACACTGCCGGACCTTGACCACCGCACTGGCTCGCTGGAGCCGCCGCGGTCCCCACGCGACGCCGGCCACGAGGCCGGCGTTCGTTCCCCGCAACGCTGGACCACCCCTCATCCGGGTCCACGGTGCGGGAAGCGCACCCGGGAGATGACCTCCCGTCACATCCCGGGGCGCCGTTCGGGCCGAACCGGCCGGATCAGTCCTCGCGCAGGGCGCGGACCGCGTCCTCCACGCGCTTGCCGTACTCCGGGTCGGCGGCGTGGAAATGGGCCAGGTTCTTCTCGACGACGTCCTCGCGGGAGACCTGCGAGAGGCCGCCGGCGATGTTCGCCACGAGGCGGGACTTCTCCTCCTGGGACATCAGCCGGTAGAGCTCGCCGGCCTGGAAGAAGGCGTCGTCCTTGGTGTGCTCGGGCGCGGCGTGCGTGCCCGTGTAGCCGCTGACGGCCAGCGGGGCGGCCAGCGGGCGGCCGGTCTCGGCGGGGCCGTCGTACGAGTTGGGCTCGTAGTTCCTGCGGTCGCGCGGGTAGGCGTTGCTCGCCATGAGGCCGTCGCGGCCGTAGTTGTCGGCCTGGGTCGCCCGGGGGGCGTTGACCGCGAGCTGGGTGTGGTTCACACCGAGGCGGTAGCGGTGGGCGTCCGCGTAGGCGAACAGGCGGCCCTGGAGCATCTTGTCGGGCGAGGGGCCGATGCCCGGAACGAAGTTGTTCGGGGAGAACGCGGCCTGCTCGACCTCGGCGAAGACGTTGTCCGGGTTGCGGTCCAGGACCAGCCGGCCCACGCGCTGCAACGGATAGTCCTTGTGCGGCCACACCTTGGTCAGGTCGAACGGGTTGAAGCGGTAGTCCGCCGCCTCGGCCGCCGGCATGATCTGGACGTAGAGGGTCCAGGACGGGTTCACCCCGCGCTCGATGGCCTGGAGCAGGTCCGTCTGGTGCGAGTTGGGGTCCTTGCCCGCGAGCTCGGCGGCCTGGTCGGAGGACAGGCAGCGGATGCCCTGGTTGGTCTTGAAGTGGTACTTGACGAAGAAGGCCTCGCCCTCCGCGTTCGTCCACTGGTAGGTGTGCGAGCCGTAGCCGTTCATGTGCCGGTAGGAGGCCGGGATGCCGCGGTCGCCCATGAGCCAGGTCACCTGGTGGGTTGCCTCGGGGGCGTGTGCCCAGAAGTCCCAGACGTTGTCCGGCTCCTGCTTGCCCGTGAAGGGGTCGCGCTTCTGGGAGTGGATGAAGTCGGGGAACTTCAGCGGGTCCTTGATGAAGAACACCGGGGTGTTGTTGCCGACGAGGTCGTAGTTGCCCTCCTCGGTGTAGAACTTCACGGCGAACCCGCGCGGGTCACGGACGGCGTCCGCGCCGCCGAGGCTGTCGGCCACGGTCGAGAAGCGCAGGAAGACCTCGGTGCGCTTGCCGGTCGTGTTCAGGAAGTCGGCGTGCGTGAAGCCGGTGACGTCGTCGGTCACCTCGAAGTAGCCGTAGGCACCGGAGCCGCGGGCGTGCACGACGCGCTCCGGGATGCGCTCACGGTTGAAGCGGGCGAGCTTCTCCAGCAGGTGCTGGTCCTGGAGGAGGAGCGGGCCACCGACGCCGGCGGTGGCGGAGTTCTGGTTGTCGGCGACCGGAGCTCCGGACTCGGTCGTAAGCACGCGCTGCGCCATCTCTGTCGGTTGACCTTCCGTGCGGGTTGCTGCTGACGGTGTCGCGAGCGTAGGTTCGCCCGAACAGCGACGTCAACAGTTTGTTGAAGTTTAATGTCAACGATTTGTTGAAGCTTGGGGTTCCGGGCCGCGGCGGCGCCTGGGCGCGACAGGACAGGTGTCAGCGCCACCGCGGCCCGGAGGCTGGGAGGGGCGGCCGGGCCGCCCCAGGGGGTGTGCCGCGGGTCAGACCTGCTGGCCTGACAGGCGCTCGACGGCGCGCAGGAGGGCCGAGTGGTCCAGGCCGCCGTCGCCCTGGGCACGCAGCGAGGCCACGAGCTGGGCGACCGTGGCGCCGACCGGCAGTGCGGCGCCGACGTTGCGGGCGGCGTCCGTGACGATGCCCATGTCCTTGTGGTGCAGGTCGATCCGGAAGCCCGGCTTGAAGTCCCGGTTCAGGAAGTTGTCCTTCTTGCGGGTCAGCACGGTCGAGCCGGCCAGACCGCCGTTCAGGACGTCGAGCGCTGCCTTCAGGTCCACGCCGGACCGCTCCAGGAAGACCACGGCCTCGGCGCACGCCTGGATGTTGACGGCCACGATCAGCTGGTTGGCGGCCTTCACGGTCTGGCCCGAGCCGTGCGGACCGCACAGCACGATGGTCCTGCCCAGGGCCTCGAAGATCGGCTCGGCCGCCTCGAAGTCGGCCTGCTCTCCGCCGACCATGATGGACAGCACGGCCTCGACGGCACCGGCCTCGCCACCGGACACCGGGGCGTCGAGGACGCGGATGCCCTTGTCCCGGGCCGCCTTGGCCAGGTCGACGGAGGTCTGCGGGGTGATCGAGGACATGTCGATCAGCAGGGCGCCGGGCTTCGCGTTCTCCAGGATGCCCGCCTCGCCGTACGCGATGGCCTCGACCTGAGGCGATGCCGGAACCATCGTGATGATGACATCGGCGTCCGCGACGGCCTCGGCGATCGAGCCCGCGGCGGCGCCGCCTGCCGCGGTCAGCCGGTCCAGCTTCTCCTGCTCCAGGGTGAAACCGGTGACGGAGTAGCCGGCCTTGATCAGGTTCTCCGACATCGGAGAACCCATGATGCCGAGGCCGATCCAGGCGATCGCCGGGCGGGGAGAAGGTGCAGGATTGCTCATGGGGTGCCTCTCTCAACTGCTGCTGTACGTCTGTGTGCCGGCGCGCCGTGGACGGCGTGCGGCGGCTGTGTGGCTCAGCGGGTGGCGCGCGCCTCGCGCGGCAGCCATGCGAAGGCCTCGGCGCTGGGCCGGTCGCCCGGCTTGTACTCGAGGCCCACCCAGCCCTCGTATCCGGCCTTGGCCAGCCGGTCCAGGAGGTCCTCCAGCGGGAGCGAGCCGGTGCCCGGGGCGCCGCGGCCCGGGTTGTCCGCGATCTGGACGTGGCCGGTCTTCGCCGCGTACTGCTCGATGACCGAGGGAAGGTCCTCGCCGTTCATGGACAGGTGGTAGAGGTCCATCAGGAACCTGGCGTTGCCGAGGCCCGTGGCCGCGTTCACCTGGTCCACGACCTCGATCGCCCTGGGGGCGCTCACGATCGGGCACAGCGGCGACTCGGGCGCGTTGAGCGCCTCGATCAGGAGGATCGCGCCGATACGGTCGGCGGCCTGCGCGGCGAGCTTCAGGTTCTCCAGTGCCAGCGCGTCCTGCTCCGCCGGGTCCACGCCCTCGACGCGGTTGCCGTACAGCGCGTTCAGCGCTCCAACCCCCAGGGACCGGGCGAAGTCGGCGGCGATGTCGATGTTCGCACGGAACTTCTCCGACTCCTCGCCGGGGACGGACAGTGCGCCGCGGTCCGGGCCGGGGAGCTGTCCGGCGTAGAAGTTCAGTCCCACCAGGCGCACACCCGCGTCCTCGATCGCCTTCTTCAGGGCGTCGAGCTCGGCCTGCTCGGGGGTGGGGGAGTCGACCCAGGGCCACCAGAGCTCGACCGCCGTGAAGCCGGCCGCGGCGGCGGCCGCGGGGCGTTCGAGGAGCGGGAGCTCGGTGAAGAGGATCGACAGATTGACGTTGAACCGGTGGTCGCTGAAGCCCATGAGGAGTAGCTTTCCCTTCCGTATTGCGGAAGTGCATTTCTGCTTAATGGAAGATTGCCCGTGGCTGAGGAGGACTGTCAAGAGCGGCAGACAAAAAAAGCACCCCCGCGCGGGACACGCGGGGGTGCTTTCCGTGCAGGCCGGGGGCGTGCCACGGACTGCGACGGGGTCGTCAGAGAGCGTCGACGGCGCTCACCTTCCACCCCTCGGAGGTACGGGTGAGCGTCATGCGTACCCGGTTCTGATCCACACGGGACCCGGAGACCCGGGTGCTCTCGGTGACCTGGTCGACGAAGAGGAGCACCACGACCCTGTCCGGGGACGCGGACACCACGGACGCCGCCGGGGCGCCCCCGCCGGCCGGCTTCACCACCCTGGCCCGCACCACCCCCCGGTACTTGGCGGCGGTCGGTCCGACCACCCGGTCGGTGGTCTTCCGGTACTGGTCGCGGAAGGCTCCGGTGAGATGCGTCCGCGCCGCGGCGAAGTCCCGGTCGAGGTGCCGGTAGTCGTACGACAGGACGACGGGCGCCGCCTCCACCGCCGCCGCGAGTGCCGCGGCCCGCGCCCGGTCCGCCCGCTGCCCGTCGCGGTACTGCCACCCGAGCACGGCGGCCGCGACGAGAGCCGCCACGAGCACGACGGTGAGCGCGGCGCCGAGCATGCCCGGCCGCCGGCCGTCGCGCCCGGCACCCCGGCTTCCGTCCTCCTCCCTGTCGGCCGGCACCGGCTCCGGCGGGTCGTCCCAGCCGCCGCGCGCCTCGACGACCGGCGTGCGCCCGGTGCCGCCTCCTGCCTGTCGCCGTGGCCCCTCATCAAGCGTGCCGTCCGCCGGCCCGGGGGCCTCGGTGTCGCGGCCGATGCGCTCCGCTCGCTTGGCCGCCGCGCGGGCGGCGGCGGTCATGCTGCGTCCGGCCGAGCCGGTCGCCCGGGGGCCTCGGGTGGTCGTGTGCGCCACGGTCCTTCTCCTCACTGGGTCGTACGGGGTGCCGCAGCCGTGGGCTTGCGGACGGTGCCCCGCCGGTCGTACGGGAACGGTCCGCTCCCGGTCCACCGCGGTCGGGTCAGCCGACGAACTCGACATCGGACGTCAGCCAGCGGCCGTGCTCGCGTACGAGGTCGAGCTGGAGCCGGTAGGTGCGGGCCTCCCCCTTGGGGGCTGCGGTATTGGTCACCCTGCTGTCGGCGACCACGAGGACGCGGGCCGAGCGCTCGTCGGACCGAGTGATGCCCGCATCCAGTACCTGGCCCCGGGAGACCGACCGGTTCTCCGTGACCAGCCGGGTCAGCTCACCGGTCCGGGCGGCGAACTGCTTGTGGAAGTCGCCGGTCGCGCCCCTCAGCACGCGTGTGCTGTCCCGGCCGTAGTGCCGGTAGTCGAGCGAGGTGAAGTTCAGCGCCGACTGGCGGGCGGCCGCCAGGACGTCCTGGCGCCTTTGGTCCGCCGCGTGTTGCCCGGACACCTGCACCGTCAGCCACACGGCGAGGGCCGTCGCCAGGGCGGTCGCAGCGGCGAGGCCCATGACCACCGCCCTGCCGCGCCCGGAGCGGTCCGCCGGACCGGCCACGAGCCGCCGCAACGGCCGTGCCGGAAACGCCGGGCGTCGACCGCTCACCCGCGCGAGGAAGCCCTCGCTCATGCCATCGGTCCCACGAGCAGCCATTGCCACGAGTCCTTTCCGAGCATGCTCTGTTCGCCGCCCGTCGAGCCGATCTCGACGGGCCGTCCGTCCGGGCCGGTGGCGGCCCCGGTCTCCGGGTCGTACGGGGCGACGTACGCCGCGCGGTCCGTGCCGCCGGAGCCGACGGGCGAGCCGGGGGCGTTCTGTGCGCCGCGCACCGAGGTCCTGCCGCCCCGCGGGGCCGCGCAGCGGGCGCCCGTGTTCGCCGGCCTGGTGCTGGTGTCCGCGGGGTCGCGCCGGCGCGTTCCGTACCCTCGCGTGCACGGCGGCGGGTCGCCGGCGTCGACGACCAGGCCGAAGTGGGTCGTGCCGTCACCGGGGATGACGGTGGGGCCGCCCGCGACGACCGCGGGGAACGTCACCAGAGCCTGCTCCACACCGGGCAGCCGCGCCAGCGTCACCTGGCCGCCGCTGATCAGATTGGCCAGCAGCACCGGTACCTGCGGCCGGGTGGACGTCAGCAGCGAGTTCACCTCCTGCGCGGCGGGCGCGCCGTTGCCGATCAGCTTGCGCAGGTCGCCGTCGTCGGACTTCAACTCCGCGGTGAGGGCGGCCAGATCATGGGAGAACGACCTGATGGCCGAGCCCTTGTCGGCCTGCGTCTTGAGCACCTTCCGCGACTGCTCGATCAGCTGGACGGTCTGCGGGAGCGAGGCGGAGGCCGACTCGACCAGCTTGTTGCCGGAGTCCACCAGCCGGCTCAGCTGCGGTCCCGTGCCCCTGAAGGCCTTGCCGAGTTCGTCGACGGTGATCCGCAGATCGCCCTTGTCCACCGAGTTGACGAGCCGGTCCAGGCTGAGGACGAGGTCGGTGGTGGGCAGCGGCACCCGGGTGTTGCCGCGCGGGATCGCACTGCCGTCCATCAGATACGGGCCACCGGAACGGCGCGGCTGCAGATCCACGTACTGCTCGCCCACCGCCGAACGGTTCGCCACCACGGCGAGGGTGTCCGCCGGGATCTTCGGCCCGCCCTTGAGGTCCAGGGCCACCGACACCCCGCCGGAGCCGGTCAGCCGCAGGTCGCCGACACGGCCGACCGGCACCCCGCGATAGGTGACCTCGGCCCCGGGGAAGACGCCACCGGTGTCGGCGAAGTCGGCCCGTACGGTGTAGTTGCCGCCGAGGAGACCGTCCACGAGGCCCGTGTACTCGGCACCCACGTACGACACACCCACGGCGGTGACGGTGGCGAAGGCGAGCAGCTGGGCCCTGACCGTACGTGTGATCACGGTTGTATCCCCTTCAGCATGAGCTCCGCGAGCGCGAGATCGATCCCCTGCGGCATGCGGCGCGCGTCCCCGCTCCGGTGTGCGGTCCAGCTGCTGGTGCACACCGGCGGACACAGGGGGCCGTCGCCCGGGGGAGCGGAGGGAACCGGCCGCCCGGTGGGCGTGCCCGGGAGGCCGGGCGGGGCCGGTACCCCGGTGGGCGTCGGAACGCCGGGGAGGTCCGGGGGCTTGGGAAGGCCGGGAACGCCGGGCTTGCCGGAGTGTCCGTCGCCCCGCCGCGGCCCGTCCGAGAGGTTGCCGTAGAGGTCGGCCAGGTCGAGGTCGGCGGTCACCTTGAGGTTGACGTAGTCGCCCCTGACGGCGTCCACGGCATTGCGCGGGAACGGATATGTCGTCAGCAGCTCCAGGGAGTTGGGCAGGTCGGCGCCCGCCCGGTTCAGCTGCTTCAGGATCGGCTGCAGATGTTTGAGGTCGGCGACCACGTCGTCCCGCGACGCGTTCACCACCCTGGTACCCGTCCGGCCGAGCTCGGACAGGGCCGTGAGCATCCTGGTGAGCTTGTGCCGCTGGTCGGCGAGCACCTTCAGCGCGGGCGGCATCGTGTCGACGGCCACGGCGATCGTCTTCTTCTCCTTCCCGATCCTCTTCGCGAGCCGGTCGATGCCCTTCATCGCGCGAACGATGTCGGCGCGCTGCTCGTCCAGGCCGCCGATGAACGTGTCCAGCTCCTCGAGCAGGGCCTTGACCCGGTTCTCCCGGCCCGCGAGAGCCTTGTTCAGCTCCACGCTGATCGTCTTCAGCTGGGCCACCCCACCGCCGTTCAGCAGTGCCGACAGCGCGGCCAGCACCTCCTCGATCTCCGGGTTCCGGCCACTGCGGGACAGCGGGATCCGGTCGCCGTCTCGGAGCCGGCCCACGGGTGCGGTGCCCACCGGCGCGGACAGTGCCACGTACTTCTCGCCGAGCATGCTGGTCTGCCGCAGTTCGGCGACCGCGTTGCCGGGCAGCTTGACCGAGTCGGCGACGCGTAGTCGCACCCGGGCGTGCCAGCCGTCCAGCTCCACCTTCTCGACGGCGCCCACCGTGACGTCGTCGACCTTCACGGCCGACTGCGGCACCAGATCGAGGACATCTCTGAACTCCGCGGTCACCCGGTAGGCGTGGTCCGCGGCGGCACCACCGGGCAGCGGAACGTCGTACCAGCCGTGGAACTCGCAACCGGACAGCAGCACCGTGCCGACCGCCACCCAGGCGACCGCCCCGCTCCTGCGCAGCATGCTCATGCGCCGGCCTCCAGGATTCCGCCGAGCGTCCTGTCGACCGTGGCGGT
Organism: Streptomyces sp. NPDC002004; assembly: GCF_053593975.1. Lineage (NCBI taxonomy): Bacteria > Bacillati > Actinomycetota > Actinomycetes > Kitasatosporales > Streptomycetaceae > Streptomyces > Streptomyces sp. NPDC002004. The sequence continues at coordinate 245,227 of NZ_JBSFDP010000007.1, read as the reverse complement.
GCCCGTGCGGGGCACCGTGGCCTTCGGCAGTTCCGGCAGGGCGTCGAAGAGCTTCTTCAGCGCTCCGCAGTCGGGATTCCTGCCGCCCTCGTCCCCGGTGGTCCTCAGGAGCGAACACAGCAGGGCGGCCGGGTCCTGCGGCTGGTCCGCGTTGTTGCGGGTGTCGAGGGTGCCGGCGGACGGGTTGTAGGCGTTCTGCAGGTTCGACAGGCCGGTCGGGGTCACCTTCAGCAGCTCGTCGAGGGCCGCCCGCTCGGTGACCAGGAGCTTCGTGACCTTGCTGAGGCCCTTCACATTCGAGGTCAGCGCCTTCTTGTTCCTCTTCACGAACGCGGCCACGTCACCGAGGGCCGCGCCCAGGTTCCGCAGCGTCGCCCGGAGGTCCCCGCGCTCCCCGGCGAGCTGGCCGGCCACCTTGGCGAGGCTGTCGTCGAAGGACCGCACGCTCCGGTCGTCGGCCGCCAGGGCCGCCGTGAACACCTGAAGGTTGCGCAGGGTGCCGAACAGGTCCTGCCGACCGTCGGACAGCGTGGTGACCGCCTTCGAGAGGTCCTGGACCGTCCGGTTGAGGTTTCCGCCCTGTCCCTTCAGGTTGTCCGCGCTGACGCCCAGCAGCCGCGACAGGGAGCCGTTCTTGCCCGCGCCGTGCGGGCCGAGCGCCTCGGACGTCGTGTGCAGGCTGTCGAAGACCCGGTCCAGCTCGACCGGTACGGCAGTCCGCCGCTCGGGGACGACGTCGCCGTCCCGCATCACGGGGCCGCTCCGGTACACCGGCAGCAGCTGGACGTAACGGTCGCTGACCACGGAGGAGTTGATGATGGCGGCCCGGGCATCGGCGGGCACCTTGCGCCCCGTGTCGTACTCCAGGTCGACCCGCACCCGGGTGCCCTCCGGCGTGATCTTCTCGACCTCGCCGATCCGCACCCCGAGGACCCGGACGTCCGAGCCCGGGTAGATGCCCACGGTGCGCGGGAAGTACGCCGTCACATGGACGGTCCCGGGCCGCGGCCACAGCACGGCGGCGAGCCCGGCGACGACGGCGAGCGCGGTGAGCAGGGCGATACGGCGTGCAGGGCGGCCCGTGGGCGTGAGCCACGCCCTGAGCGCCGGGCGCCCCTTCGGCGCGAAGCGCGCGTTCATCGTGAGCCTCCTGTCCGCGGGGCCACCGGAACGGCGACGAGGTTCTGGATGTAGCTGTCGAACCAGCGGCCGTTGCCGAGGGTGTTGGTGAAGACCCGCACATAGGGCGCCAGGAGCCGCAGGCTCCGGTCGAGGTTCGTCTGGTTGCGTTCGAGCATCCGCACCACCGAGTTCAGGTTCTTGAGGGCGGGCCCGATCCGTCTGCGGTTGTCGTCGACCAGACCGGAGAGCTCGACGCCGAGCGTTGCCGAGCCCTTCAGCAGGTTGTGGATGGCGGTGCGCCGTCTGCTGATCTCCTTGAACAGCGCGTCGCCGTCCTCGACGAGCTTGGAGAAGTCCTGGGAGCGGTCCGCCAGAACTCCGGTGACTCCATGGGCGTGGGAGAGCAGGTCGTGCAGCGCCTTGTCGCGTCCGGCCACCGTCCGGGAGATCCTCGACAGCCCCTTGACGGAGGCCCGCACTTCGGCGGGAGAGTCCTTGAAGGTCGTCGACAGGGTGTCGAGGGCCGTCGCGAGCCGTTTGGTGTCGATCTGCTCCGAGGTGGTGGTCAGGTCGCTGAACGCCTGCACGACGTCGTACGCGGGAAGCGTCCGCTTCAGCGGGATCTCGCTGCCGGGCCGCAACCGGCCGGGACCCTGCGGATACAGCGCGAGGTACTTCGCGCCGAGGATCGTCCTGACCCGGATGGCCGCCGCGGTCGTCGTGCCCAGCGCCGGATCGCCCTTGACCTTGAAGGTCACCCGGACGTGGTCGCCGGCCAGATCGACCCCGTCGACCTTGCCGACCTTGACCCCGGCGATCCGCACCTCGTCGCCCGGCCTGAGTCCCCCCGCCTCCGAGAAGGCGGCACCGTACGTCTCGCCGTCGCCGATGAGCGGGAGGCTGTCGGCGTTGAACGCGGCGACCGTCAGCAGGGCGAGCGTGACGAGCCCGACCGCGCCGATCACCACGGGGTTCCTCCCCCTGCGACCGGCGGGCGGTGCCCCCGCGCGCAGCGGGGTCGGGCCCGGGTGGCGCCCGCGCCTGCGCGGCAGCCGTATGCGCGGCAGTCTCGGCGGCTCGATGCGCACCTTCACCAGGGGTTCCGGGCGGCGGGGCCGGGGCGTGTGCGGCAGCCGTATGCGCGGGAGCCTCGGCGGCTCGATGCGCACCTTCACCAGGGGTTCCGGGCGGCCGCGCCGGGGCCCGCGCCCGAGGACGCGCTTCGTCATCCGCCGCACCTCGCCCTCGCCACGTGCAGTTCGGGAGTGAGTACCTGCTTCGTCCTCGGCAGCACGATCCGGCCGTCGAAGTCGCACAGGTAGAAGTTGAACCAGGAGCCGTAGGACGCTGCCCCGGTCAACGCGTTGAGCTTGTTCGGCAGCCGTTTCAGCACGCCCTCCACCGTCTTCTGGTGATCGTTCAGCGTTCCGGTGACACCGGTCAGCTCGGAGATGTCGTCGTGCAGCGGCGGGCGGGCGTCCGCGAGCAGCCCCGAGGTGGCCTCCGTCAGGTCGCCGATGCCCGCCAGGGACCTTCCGACGGGCTTGCGGTCGGCGGACAGTCCGGAGATCACCCGCCGCAGCTGGGTCAGCAGGTCGGAGAACCGTCTGCCGCGCTTGTCCAGCGTGGCCAGCACGCCGTTGAGGTTGTCGATGACGGACCCGATCAGCTTGTCGCGGTCGGCGAGCGTCGTGGTGAGCGAGGCCGTGTGGGCGAGCAGGCTGTCGACGGTGCCGCCCTCGCCCTGCAACGTCCTGATGATCTCGGTGGCCAGCTGGTTGACGTCCTTCGGACTGAGCGCGGCGAACAGCGGCTTGAAGCCGTTCAGCAGCACGTTGAGGTCGAGTGCGGGCTTCGTCCTCGACAGCGGGATCCGGCCGCCCGGCCGCAGCCGGGTGCCGTCGCCCGGCCCCTCGGTCAGCGCGATGTACCGCTGCCCTACCAGGCTCCGGTAGCGGACGACGGCTCCGGTGCCGGTGAACAGCGGGCGGTCCCGGCGGACGCTGAAGGTGACCTCCGCCAGCCTGCGGTGCGCGATCCGGATGGACTCGACCTCGCCGACCCGCACCCCGGCCACCCTGATGTCGTCACCCTCCTCCAGGCCCGTGACATCGCTGAACACCGCGCGGTACGTGTCCTGGGGGACGAAGGAGACATTGACGATGGTGGCGGCCAGGAGCGCGGTGGCCAGGATCGTCACCACCGCGAAGACGCTGAACTTGACCAGCGGAGCGGCCGTCCGCCGAGCACTCGACCTCTTCGGTCCCGACCTCATGAGACGCTCACCGCCGTCCCGCGTGCCAGCGGTCCGAACAGCAGCGTCGCGACGGCCGGCACCCGGTCGGCAGGCACGCCCATGACGGGCGCCACGAGCGAGTCGACGGCGTGCCGCTCGGACGCGGTGGCGGACATACCGGCCCCGCCGGCCGGCAGACCGGCCGAGCCCGGACTCCCCGGCTTCGTGCCGTCGTCGAGCGTGACGGCCGGTGCGGGCACCGGCGGGTGGGGCAGCCCCCTGCAATTGGGACCCGAGTGTTCTGCATAGCGCGGTTCCTCGCCGGGTTCGTACGGAGATCTCTGGCGGACGACTTCGAGCGTGATGTGCATCTCGCCGCCCTTGAACGTCTGTTCCGCGGCCGCCTCCTGCTTCACCAGACCGCCGAGAAGGCAGGGGTACTCGGGGGCGTAGCGGGCGAAGAGGGCCAGGGTGGGGCGGGAGACCCGGCCCAGGGTGATCAGCCGGTCGCCGTTCTCGCGGAGGAAGGTGTCCGCGGTGCCGGCGACGGTGGCTGTCGTGGTGAGCGCGGCGGCCAGCCGGTCCCGCTTCTCCACGAGGGTGCGGCTGGTGGTGACGGTGTTGTGCAGGATCTTCATCAGGTCGGGCGCCGCGTCGCCGTACACCTTCGCCACGTCGGCGAGCCGTGAGATGTCCTCCTTCAGGGACGGCATATGCGGGTTGAGGCGGTGCAGATAGCGCTCGACGCGGCTGAGGTTCTCGCCGATCCGGTCGCCACGCCCCTCCAGCGCGGTCGCGAACGCGGAGAGGGCGGCGTTGAGTTCGGCGGGCCTGATCGTGCGCAGCAGGGGCAGCAGGTCGTTCATCAGCTGCTGCACCTCGATACCGGCCCGGGTGCGGTCCTGGGTGATGACGTCACCGGCGCGGACGGGGCGGGCCGAGGAACCGCGCGGGGGCACCAGATCGACGTACTTCTCGCCGAACAGCGTCTTGGGCAGCAGCAGCGCGTGCACATCGGCCGGGATGTGCGCGACGTACGCGGGATCCAGCGCGATGTCGAGGGTCGCCTTCTCGCCGTCGGCACTCACCCCGCGCACCTGGCCGACCAGCAGCCCGCGCAGCTTGACGTCGGCGCGCGGCTCCAGCTGGTTGCCGAGCGCGTCGGCCTGCAGCGTGATCCGTACGACGGAGGTGAACACCTGCTGGTAGACGGCGACCGAGAGGGAGAGCAGCAGGGCGAGCACGGCCAGGAACACGACGCCGTACAGGCGCAGCCTCACTTCGGGCCTCGCCGAGGGGACGGTGATCCGCACAGGCCTACCCCGCAATCCGGACGGTCGTGTTGGCGCCCCAGATCGCCAGGCTGAGGAAGAAGTCCAGGACGTTGACGGCGACGATGGAGGTGCGCACCGCACGGCCCACGGCGACCCCGACACCGGCCGGGCCGCCGCTCGCGTGGTAGCCGTAGTAGCAGTGCACCAGGATGATCAGGACGGCGAAGACGATCACCTTGCCGAAGGACCAGAACACGTCGACCGGCGGCAGGTACTGATGGAAGTAGTGGTCGTAGGTGCCCGCCGACTGGCCGTAGTAGCCGGTGGTGATGGTCCGGGCGGCGAAGTACGAGGAGAGCAGCCCGATCACGTACAGCGGGACGACGGCGACGAAGCCCGCGACCATCCGGGTGGTGACCAGGAAGGGCAGGGAGGGCACGCCCATCACCTCCAGCGCGTCGGTCTCCTCGCTGATCCGCATCGCACCCAGCTGTGCGGTGAACCCCGCGCCGACCGTCGCGGAGAGGGCCAGACCCGCCACGAGGGGCGCGATCTCGCGGGTGTTGAAGTACGCGGAGAGGAACGCCACGAAGTTGGACGTGCCGAGCTGGTTGAGGGCCGCGTACCCCTGCAGACCGACCTCGGTGCCGGTGAAGAACGACAGGAAGGCGATGACGCCGACCGTCCCGCCGATGACCGCGAGCGCCCCGCGGCCGAAACTCACCTCCGCCAGCAGACGCAGGATCTCCTTCTTGTAGCGGCGTACGGTGCGGCCGGTCCAGGCGAGGGAACGCCCGTAGAAGGACAGCTGGGCACCCAGCTCCTCCAGGGACGACAGCGGACGTCCCACCGCCCGCCCCACGATCCGGTTGATGAGCGCCATGGTCAGCCCCTCTGCGGAACGACTTGGAAGTACACCGCGGTCATCACGAAGTTCGTCACGAAGAGCAACATGAACGTGATCACCACCGACTGGTTCACCGCGTCGCCCACGCCCTTGGGCCCGCCGCGGGCGTTCAGCCCCTTGTAGGAGGCGACGATCGCCGCGATCGCCCCGAACACCAGCGCCTTCAGCTCGGCCGCCCACAGGTCGGAGAGCTGGGCGAGCGTGGTGAAGGAGGCCAGATACGCGCCCGGGGTGCCGTTCTGCAGCACGACGTTGAAGAAGTAGCCGCCGGCCACGCCGACCACCGACACCAGGCCGTTGAGCAGCACCGCCACGACCATGGACGCGAGCACCCTCGGCACCACCAGCCGGTGGACCGGGTCGATGCCCAGCACCTGCATGGCGTCGATCTCGTCGCGGATCTTCCGCGCCCCGAGGTCCGCGCAGATCGCCGTGCCGCCGGCTCCCGCGATCAGCAGCGCGGTGACGATCGGCGATGCCTCCCGCAGCACCGCGAGCACCGAGGCGGCGCCCGAGAACGACTGCGCACCCAACTGCCGTGTCAGGCTGCCGATCTGGAGCGCGATGACGGCCCCGAACGGGATCGAGACCAGGGCGGTCGGCAGGATCGTGACACTGGCGATGAACCAGGCCTGCTGAATGAACTCACGCACCTGGAAGGGCCGCCGGGGCACGGTCCGTACGACGTCCAGGGCCATCGCGAACAGGTTTCCGGAGTGGCGCAGTGCTCCGGTGGGCGACAGGCTCATGCGTCGCTCGCCTCCTTCCGGCGGAGTGCGGCCTCGCGCTGCGCGATCGCCTCCCAGCGGGGCGGGCGGGCGATGCCGGGCCCCGGCAGCAGGCGTGGGGTCATGTCGAGGCCTCGATGGCGGGGCCGCGGCTGCCCGTCGAGCTGTGCCAGTTCCTGCTCGACCTGGGCCGCGTCCTTCTCCTCCGCCATGCCGATCGGCCCCTGCATCCGGCCGTTCAGGAACTGCCGCACCACGGGCTCGTCGCTGGTCAGCAGGTCTTCGCGGGGCCCGAACATCACCAGTTCGCGCCGGAACAGCAGTCCGATGTTGTCCGGGACCTGCCGGGCCGATGCGATGTCGTGGGTGACGATCAGGAAGGTCGCGTCGATCTGCGCGTTGAGGTCGACGATGAGCTGGTTGAGATACGCCACGCGCACCGGGTCGAGGCCCGAGTCCGGCTCGTCGAAGAGGATGATCTCGGGATCGAGTACCAGGGCCCGCGCGAGCCCGGCCCGTTTGCGCATGCCGCCGGATATCTCACCGGGCAGCTTCTCCTCGGCGCCGATGAGCCCGACCATGTCCATCTTCTCCAGGACGATCCGCCGGATGTCGCTCTCCGGTTTGCGGGTGTGCTCGCGCAGCGGGAAGGCGATGTTGTCGTACAGGTTCATCGAGCCGAACAGCGCGCCGTCCTGGAACAGCACCCCGAACAACTTCCGTACCTCGTACAAGTCGCGTTCGCGCAACCGCGTGATGTCCCGCCCCGCGATCCGGATCGAGCCGCGGTCCGGCTTCAGCAGCCCCACGAGCGTCTTGAGGAACACGGACTTGCCCGTCCCGGACGGGCCGAGCATCACCGAGACCTCGCCGGCGGGCAACGTCAGCGAGACGTCCTGCCAGATCACCTGGTGCCCGAAGGACTTGGTCAGCCCTTCCACACGGATCTCGACGCCCATCCGGTCACCCTCCAGCCGAGGAACACGTTCGACACCTGCTCTACGGGGAGGGCCGGGTCGTCCGTCGCGGCGAGGGCGAAGTTTTTCGGCGGGCAGGTGATGCGGCGTGGCGGAGTGGTGCCCGAGGAGCCCCGGGCCGGGTCAGGCGTACGTCAGGGGCTGCTCGGGATCGCGCCGGGAAGGCCCCGTGGTGTGCCGGACGGCGCGACGGCCTGCGCCGACGGGGCGACAGCCGGGGCACCGGGCAGCTCCGGGCCGGCCGTCGGGAGGCGGGGCGCCTTCGGCAGCCGTACGCCGGGAGTGCCGGGCACCCGGACCTTCGGCACCTTCGGCATCGCGGGGACCGCCGGCACGTCCGGGGCGGGGAGCGCCGGCAGCGGCACCTCGGGGACGGAAAGCCCGGTCTGCGGACCGGATGCGGCCCCTCCGGCAGAGCCCGGGGTGCGGCTGCCGGCGGGCACCGTCGTCACGGAGACGTCGTGTGCGTCGGGCGAGGGCGTGCCGTCCGGTCCCCACCGTTCGGAGGTGGGCGAGACGGCGGGGCGGGGTGCGCCACCGTGCGGCCCCCCTGCGTGCACGTACGGCAGCACGAGCCCGGCGACGGCCAGCGTCGCGGCCGTCGAGGCCACTGCCACCGCGTGCACCTTGCCGCCGGGCCCGGGGCGACCGCGCCGGCACAGGAGCACAACCAGACCGAGGGTGCCGGCCAGTGAGTCGCGCAGCGTGCGCCGGGCCCGTGCCAGCAGCGACTCGACCGTCCGGTAGCTCAGCCCCATCCTCACCGCGACCTGTCCGACGTCCAGGTCCTCGGACTTCAGCCAGATCGCCTGCGCCTGACGGGCGGGCAACTCCCCGCTGCGCACCGCGAGCCACTTGGCCTCGGCCCGGTCGCACACCGCCTCCTCGACGGGCACCGGCCCCGGCGCCGTCAGCGTCGGGCTGGTGTGCACCTCGGCCTCGCGGTTGACCTGCCGGTACCGGTCGACGCACAGCCGCATGGTCACCGTCGTCAGCCAGGCACCCAGGCGCTCGTCGTCGAGCTCCGGCCGCTCGGCGGCGCGCAGCATCGCCTCGTGCACGGCGTCCTCGGCGTCCTCCGGACTCATCGACCTGCGGCGGGCCACCTTGAGCAACTGCTCGCGATGGCTCCACATGCGCTGCCATCGGTCGGACTGCTCGGGGCAGGCCCTCTCCGCCGGCCCGCCCGCACACCCCAGCTGCATGTCCGTCGCCATGAGGGCCCCTTCGCGCTCACTCGCCGGGGCGTCGTCCCGTGCTGCCCGGCGGGTGGCGACATTACCGCTGGGTAGCCACGATTGTGGAGGGGGAGGACGGCGTCGAATCCGTACCGTTGCCCGTGCCTGCCGTCGTGGGCGACGGGTGGACGACGGACGCGCTGCCACTGCGGGCGGCGCCGTCTCCGCCGACGGAGAGTTCCACCCCGGTGCCGGGCAGGGTGACCGCGGGTGCGACCGGCACCTCGATCGTGCCTGCGGGGCCCGTCCTGGAGGGGGAGGGCGACGGTGAGGCCGGGGTGCTCGACGCGTCGCGGCGCGGACGGCTCGGCGCCTTACGCGTGGGGGAGGGCGTGGGCGCAGGCCGGGTGGCCCGGGATACCTCGGGCTCGGGTTCGGGGTTCCGCTCGGGCCCGGCCGCAGAGGCACCGTCCGGCACCACCCGGTGCCCGGCCAGGAAGTACGCGTACCACGCCCGCACGGTGCGCAGATACGCGTCGGAGTGGTTGTAGCCGAGGATCGCCCGGTCCAGGTCCGCGGGACGGGACAGATCCCTCCCGTCGGCACACAGATAGCGCCCCGCGGCCAGCGCGGCGTCGTACACGTTGTTCGGGTCGGCACGCCCGTCGTGGTTCCCGTCGGAGCCCCACACGGCCCAGGTCGACGGAATGAACTGCATCGGTCCGACCGCCCGGTCGTACACCGTGTCACCGTCGTACGCCCCGCCGTCGCTGTCCCGCACGGCGGCGAACCCGTTGCCGTCGAGCCGCGGCCCGAGGATCGGCGCCCGCGTCGTACCGTCCGCGGACACCCGTCCGCCGCGCGCCTGCCCGGACTCGACCTGGCCGACGGCGGCGAGCACCTGCCAGTGCAGATGGCACCCGGGCGCACGGCGCGCGAGTTCCGACTCGGCCTGTCGGTAGGCGGCGAACACGCTCGCCGGGACCGCGCCGCCCGCCGGGGCGGTACCGTCCGCCGAGCTGCCGCTCGCCGGGCCGCCGCCCGCCCGGCCCTGCGCCGCCCGCAGCGGCGGCAGTTCCATGCGGTACGGAGCGTCTCCGGACACGCTCGGCCCCCGCCGCTCGGTGCTCCCGGCCACGGGTACGGCCGCCCGGGCCGCCGCCCCCGGCGCATGTGAAGCGGTCAGCGCCGCCATCGCCGCGGCCGCGACGGCCGTTCCCCTGACACCCCTGCGCCTGACATCCGCGCGCTCGCGCCCTGCCACGTTGCGGACCCTCCCTGTTCCTCGCCGCACCGGGAACGAGGACCGGTGCGGGCTGCGTCACCTGCTCTACGCGGGGGCGAGGCGGTTCCGTCGCGCGAGGTGCCGCCAGGAACGGGGGCTGCCGGAGAATCGGCGCTTCGCAGTAGGTTGAGCCTGTGCGATTGAGAGTGGAATTCACGACCGAGCCCTTCGACCTCGACGAGGCGCCGCCGCACGCGGTGGTCGCGCGCGAGGTCATCCAGGCGGCCGAGCTGGACGCCGTCGACGTGGGCCCGTTCGGCAACACGGCGGAGGGCGGCGCCGACGCGGTGCTCACCGCCGTCGACCAGCTGTTGCGCAAGGCCCTCCGGGCGGGCGCCACACGAGTCTCGCTCCAGGTCAATGTGCTCGGGGAGGCCGACCGGTGACCGGCAGCCAGGACGACGCCTTCGTTTCGGCGGTCAAGCCGCTCGTGGACGCCATGGGCGGTGTGATGCTGCCGCCGGACGAGGCGAGCGGCGACGACGTCGTCCTCGCCTGGGCGGGCGAGGACGTGGTGGCCGTGCGGCTGCCGCAGCTCGCCGACTCCCTGGACCACATCCTCGCGGCCATGGAGCGCAAGCAGGGCAAGCCGCTCTCCGAGCTCGACCGCAAGACCAAGCAGGAGGTCGTGCGGATACTGGAAGGGCGCGGCGCCTTCGCGGTGCGGCACGGCGTGGAGACCGTGGCGAGCGCTCTCGGCGTCAGCCGCTTCACCGTCTACAACTATCTGAACAGGGAGAACGCCGCGAAGGGCGAGTAGGCGAGGGCAGGCCGCCTGCCCCGTAGGGCACGCTCCGAAGTCGGACCGTCACCCCTGGTCATCGGGTGGCGGTTCTTTGTTCAAGAGATTTCAACAAACTGTTGACGCGGTGTTGTCGAGGGTCTTAGCTATTTCCAGCCCGTCCAGCACAAGGCCACGGAGGCTTCCCGTGACTTCGCGTACGACTCCGGGCCTCGCCCGGTTCAATGCCTTGTCGGAGGAGGCGGCCAGTGCCGCTCTCCACGAGGTGTGCGCCTCTTCGGCGTGGGGGAGCAAGCTGCTCGCCCAGCGGCCGTTCTCCACCGTCGACACCCTGTTCGCAGCCGGCGACGCCGCCATGGCAGAGCTGACCGCCGCGGACCTGGCGGAGGCGATGGCGGGACACCCGCCGATCGGCCGCCCGAAGCCGGGAGACCCGACCTCGTCCCGCGAGCAGCGGGGCATGGCCGGTGCCTCGGAGGAACTCAAGGCGGAGATGCTCGAACTCAACCTGGCCTACCAGGACAGGTTCGGCCATGTCTTTCTGATCTGCGCCACCGGCAGGTCCGGCGAGCAGATGCGCGACGCGCTCAGGGCCCGGATCGAGAACCCGGCCGAGCAGGAGCGGGAGATCGTCCGCACCGAGCTGGGCAAGATCAACCGCATCCGGCTGACCCGCCTCGTAGAAGGAGAGTGACGGTCTTGAGCACCGAGACCACTGCCTCGCCGCGGAGTTCCGTGTCCACCCACATCCTGGACACCAGCATCGGACGCCCCGCCGAGGGCGTCGCCGTCTCGCTCGCCGCCCGCCGGGGCCGCGACGCCGAGTGGGCGGCGCTCGGCGGCAGCGCGACCGACGCGGACGGGCGCTGCAAGGACCTGCCGGCTCTGCCGGAGGGGACCACCCACGTCCGACTCGACTTCGAGACGGACGCGTACTTCGCGAAGAAGCAAGCCGATGCGCAGCAGGACGCCCCCGCGAATCGGGACAGCGGTGCGTTCTTCCCGGAGGTGGCGATCACGTTCGCCGTCGTGCCGGGCGAGCACTACCACGTACCGCTGCTGCTCAACCCGTTCGGCTACTCCGTTTACCGAGGGAGCTAGCAGACATGCCCACGATTCTCGGCCAGAACCAGTACGGCAAAGCAGAGAACCGCGTCGTCAGGATCACGCGGGACGGCGACACCCACCACATCAAGGACCTGAACGTCTCGGTCGCCCTCTCCGGTGACATGGACGACGTGCACTACTCCGGCTCGAACGCGAACGTCCTGCCGACGGACACCACCAAGAACACGGTGTACGCGTTCGCCAAGGAGTACGGCATCGACTCCGCCGAGCAGTTCGGCATCCACCTCGCCCGTCACTTCGTGACGTCGCAGGAGCCGATCCACCAGGCGCGCATCCGCATCGAGGAGTACGCCTGGGAGCGCATCGCCAGCTCCGACGCCAACTCGAAGTTCATCGGCGCCGAGGAGGTCCGGCACTCCTTCGTGCGCAAGGGCCAGGAGACCCGCCTCACCGAGATCACCTACGACGGTGAGAAGTGGCAGGTCATCTCCGGCCTCAAGGACCTCGTCGTGATGAACTCCACCAACTCGGAGTTCTGGGGCTACGTCAAGGACAAGTACACGACGCTGCAGGAGGCGTACGACCGCATCCTGGCCACCCAGGTGTCGAGCCGCTGGCGGTTCAACTGGACCGACGACGAGCAGCGCATGCCCAACTGGGAGAAGTCCTACGAGCAGGTCAAGAAGCACATGCTGCAGGCCTTCGCGGAGACCTACTCCCTGTCGCTCCAGCAGACGCTGTACCAGATGGGCGCGCGCATCATCAACAACCGTTCGGAGATCGACGAGGTCCGCTTCTCGCTCCCGAACAAGCACCACTTCCTCGTCGACCTCGAACCCTTCGGGCTCAAGAACGAGAACGAGGTCTACTTCGCCGCCGACCGTCCCTACGGCCTCATCGAGGCCACCATCCTGCGGGACGGGGCCGAGGCGCACATCCCGGTCGACATGACCAACCTCTGACGCGGGGCGCGTGCCCCGGGGCCCCGGCCCCGGGGCACGCCACACCGGGAGGAACCACAGCAATGGCACAGCCTGCACAGGGGTCTGCCGAAGGCCCGTGTTCCACCCCACCGGAGCAGCCCTCGGTGCATCCGGTGGACGAGAAGCTCCACCCGTCGCGGCTCGTCCCCGCCGCGCTCCAGCACATCGCCGCCATGTACGCCGGCGTGGTCACTCCGCCGCTCATCATCGGTCAGGCGTGCCATCTGGACACCGCCGCCCGGACACGGCTGATCGCCGCGAGCCTGCTGATCGCGGGGCTCGCCACGCTGCTGCAGACCCTCGGGGTCAAGGGACTCGTCGGCAACCGGCTGCCCTTCGTGAACGCCGCGTCCTCCGCGGGTATCGCACCCATCCTCGCCATCGCCGAGACCAACGCCGAAGGACACCAGCTCCCGGCCGTCTACGGCGCGGTCATGATCGCCGGCGTCTTCTGTCTCGCCGTCGGCCCCTTCTTCGGCAGACTGCTGCGCTTCTTCCCGCCGCTGGTCACCGGTGTCGTCATCACCCTCATCGGGGTGACCCTGATGCCGGTCCCCGTCGCCTGGGCCCAGGGCGGCGACCGGACGGCCGCCGACTTCGGCGCCCCCAAGTACCTGGCGCTCGCGGCCTTCACCCTCGTCGTCATCCTGCTGATCCAGCGCTTCGGCAGGGGCTTCGTCAAACAGGTCGCCCTGCTCTTCGGCCTGTTGACCGGCACGCTCGCCGCGATCCCCTTCGGCATGGCCGACCTCGGTGCCCTCGGCTCCGCTCCGGTCGCCGCGCTCCCGGCGCCCTTCGCCTTCGGCACACCCGAGTTCCAGCCCGCCGCGATCCTGTCGCTGTGCATCGTGATGCTGGTCCTGATGACCGAGTCCAGCGCGGGCATGCTCGCCCTCGGCGAGATCTGCGACCGCAGGACCGACGGCAGGACCCTCACCCGGGGGCTGCGCACGGACGGACTCGCCACACTCGTCGGACCCGTATTCGGCGGCTTCCCGACCTCCGCCTTCGCACAGAACGTCGGCGTCGTCTCGCTCACCAAGGTGCGCAGCCGCTACGTCGTCGCCGCCGCGGGCGGAGCCCTCCTCGTGCTCGGCGCCTTCCCGGTCCTCGGCGCCGTGGTCTCCCTGGTCCCGATGCCGGTGCTCGGCGGCGCGGGCATCGTGCTCTTCGGCTCCATCGCGGTCAGCGGCATCCGTACACTGTCCGAGGCGGGGCTCGACGACAGCTCCAACATCATCCTGGTGGCCGTCTCGCTCGGCGCGGGCATCATCCCGCTCGCGGCACCCACCTTCTACGCGGCCTTTCCGGCCTGGGCGCAGACCGTGCTCGGCTCCGGCATCAGCGCCGGGGCGCTCGCAGCGGTTCTGCTGAACCTGTTCTTCCACCATCTCGGCACCCGGAGCAGTACGACGGCTCCGGCACTCAAATCCTCCTAGGGTCCTGCCGTGCCCACCCCCGAGGAATCCGACGGACACCGTCCCGGGGGATCCCCGCCACCACAGGAAGTAGGAAGCACGATGGCATCATCGGCAGCCCGGCGCATCGTCATCGAGAACTGCGCGATCGCCACCGTCGACGCCCAGGACACCGAGTACGCCGACGGGCACATCGTCGTCGCGGACAACCGGATCGAGTCGATCGGCGCGGGCAGGGCGCCCGAGGATCTGGAGAACGTCGTCCGGCGGGTCGACGCCACCGGGCATCTGGTCACGCCGGGTCTGATCAACACGCACCACCACTTCTACCAGTGGATCACGCGTGGCCTCGCCACCGACCACAACCTCTTCAACTGGCTGGTGGCCCTCTACCCGACCTGGTCGCGCATCGACGAGCAGATGGTCCGCGCCGCCGCGCAGGGCTCGCTCGCGATGATGGCCCGCGGCGGCGTCACCACCGCGATGGACCACCACTACGTCTTCCCCAAGGGCTCCGGCGACCTGTCCGGCGCCGTCATCGGGGCGGCGTCCGACTTGGGCGTCCGCTTCACCCTGGCCCGTGGCTCCATGGACCGCAGCGAGAAGGACGGCGGTCTGCCGCCGGACTTCGCCGTCGAGACCCTCGAAGGCGCTCTCGCCGCCACCGAGGAGACCGTCAGGAAGCACCACGACGCGTCCTTCGACGCGATGACGCAGGTCGCCGTCGCCCCCTGCTCCCCCTTCTCCGTCTCCACCGAGCTGATGAAGCAGGGCGCCGAGCTCGCCCGCCGCCTCGGGGTGCGTCTGCACACCCACGGATCGGAGACCGTGGAGGAGGAGAAGTTCTGCCACGAGCTCTTCGGCATGGGCCCGACGGACTACTTCGAGTCCACCGGCTGGCTCGGTGAGGACGTGTGGATGGCGCACTGCGTCCACATGAACGACTCCGACATCGCAGCCTTCGGCCGTACGAAGACCGGTGTCGCCCACTGCCCCTCGTCCAACGCGCGCCTCGCGGCCGGTATCGCCCGCGTCCCCGACATGCTCGCCGCCGGTGTGCCGGTCGGCCTCGGCGTCGACGGCACCGCATCCAACGAGTCCGGCGAACTGCACACCGAACTGCGCAACGCGCTGCTCATCAACCGCCTCGGCGCGCACCGTGAGGCGGCGCTCAACGCCCGCCAGGCGCTGCGCCTCGGCACCTACGGCGGCGCGCAGGTCCTCGGCCGCGCCGACAGCGTCGGCTCCCTGGAAGCGGGCAAGCTCGCCGACCTGGTCCTGTGGAAGCTCGACACACTGGCGCACGCCTCGATCGCCGACCCGGTGACCGCCCTCGTCTTCGGCGCGGCGGCCCCGGTCACCCTCTCCCTCGTCAACGGCAGGCCGGTCGTCGAGAACGGCCGGCTGCTGCACGTCGACGAGGACGCCATCGCCCGCTCCACGCGGGAGGAGGCGCAGCGTCTCGCGCGGATCACCGCCGAGAGCTGACCCACTGAACTCCGGTCGGGGGGGACGGCCCCCGACCGGACTTGAGCAGTCGAGCGGGCTGCTCAAGAGCCGCCCCGGAACGTGGCCCCATGCCTCACGTTCCCGGGGCGGTCTGCACTACCTGGGCGCATGACCGAGGACGACCGGCACCACCGGTGTCCGCGCGGCACCACGGGTGTCCCACGGCACCCGCCGCACCACCGAACGGGGTTCTCACAACCGCATACCGAGCAGGTCCTTGCATCACGCACCACCTCCCAGAAGCGCGTGCCGAGCCCGGCACAGGAAAACAACCGGAGGAGCCGCAGTGGCCACCACGCCCAGGTTCACCAAGCAAGGCAGCACCCCCGACGCGTCGGAAGGAGACGGAGCCAGGCACCCCGTCGACGAGACGCTCCCCCCTCTGAAGATGGCGACCACCGGTCTCCAGCACGTCGCCGCGATGTACGCGGGCGTGGTCGCCCCGCCCCTGATCGTCGGCGCGGCCGTGGGCCTCTCGCCGAGCGAGCTCACCTTCCTCACCGGCGCCTGCCTCTTCACCGCGGGCCTCGCCACCTTTCTCCAGACGCTCGGGTTCTGGAAGGTGGGCGCCCGGCTGCCCTTCGTCAACGGTGTGACGTTCGCGGGCGTCGCCCCGATGCTCGCGGTCGTCGACTCCGCCAAGGACAAGTCCGACGCGCTCCCGGTGATCTTCGGCGCGGTGATCGTGGCCGGTGTGCTCGGCTTCATCGCGGCTCCCTTCTTCAGCAAGGCCGTCCGCTTCTTCCCGCCGGTCGTGACCGGCTCCGTGATCACGCTCATCGGTGTGTCCCTGCTGCCGGTGGCCTTCGGCTGGGCGCAGGGACCCGACCCCGCGGCCAAGGACTACGGGTCGACCACCTATCTGACCCTCGCGGGCATCACCCTCGTGATCGTGCTGCTGCTGCGCCGGTTCACACGCGGTTTCGTGAAGCAGATCGCGGTGCTGCTCGGCCTGGTCATCGGCACCCTTCTCGCCATCCCCTTCGGTGCCACCGACTTCGGGCCGGTCGCCGACGCCGACCTCATCGGCTTCCCCACCCCGTTCCACTTCGGCGCACCGCAGTTCGCGCCGGCCGCGATCGCCTCGCTCTGCGTGGTCATGGTCGTCTCGATGACCGAGTCCACCGCGGACATGCTCGCGCTCGGCGAGATCGTGGAGCGCCCCGCCGACGAGCGGACCATCGCCGCCGGACTGCGCGCCGACACCCTCGGCACGGCCCTCAGCCCCCTCTTCAACGGCTTCATGTGCAGTGCGTTCGCGCAGAACATCGGCCTGGTCGCGATGACGAGGATCCGCAGCCGCTTCGTGGTCGCGGTCGGCGGCGGCTTCCTGGTGCTGATGGGCCTGTGCCCGATGGCCGCGTCCCTCATCGCGGTCGTGCCACGCCCGGTGCTCGGCGGCGCCGGGGTCGTCCTGTTCGGCTCGGTCGCCGCGAGCGGCATCCAGACGCTGGTGAAGGCAGGCCTCGAACGGGACAACAACGTCCTCATCGTCGCCGTCTCGCTGGCAGTCGGCCTGATCCCGATCAGCGCGCCGGGCTTCTACCACGCGTTCCCCGAGACCGCGAGGATCATCCTGGACTCGGGCATCTCCACGGGCTGTGTCACCGCCGTCGTCCTGAACCTCCTGTTCAACCACACCGGCAGGGACCGGGAGGCCGACGAGGTGACGGCCCCGATGGAGCCGGGCGGGGAGATCTCGCAGACGCGGGCGCGGGCGGCGGAGGCGCACTGATCCCGGCGGAGGAGCGCTGATCCCGGGAGGCGGCCGACAGTGCGTGGCCGTCGCCGGTCCGTCTCCGGTCCGCTTCCGGTCGGCACCGCCCGCGTGGCGGGGGCCGACCGGAAGCGCAGCGCATTCCGCTTACCGCGGGAAACGTTGCGCGTTCATGCCAGGACTACTAGCGTGACGCTGCTTACCGGGGGGTAACCCGCCGCGACCTGCACGCACACGAGTCCTGGGGAGTCCATGCGCAGGCGACCACGCCGCCCTACGATCCGCGGACGGATCGTAGCCCTGACGGTCATGCCGATCGTCGTCCTGCTGGGCCTGTGGACGTTCGCCATGGTGTCCGTCACCGGTGAACTGCGCGCGCTCGTCCGTCTCCAGGACGTCTACGAGACCTTCGGCACCCCCGTCGACACGGCCGTCGGACAGATCCAGATCGAGCGGCGGATGTCCGCCGCGTACCTCGGGGAAGCGCAGCGCGGCGGTACCCCGGACGTGGCCGCGCTGACCCGTCAGCAGCGCAGGACCGACCGGGCCGTCGCCGCGATGCGCGTCGCGGTCGGCGACCGTTCCATGCGGGACGAACTCACCGCGCGGCAGCGGGGGTCGCTCGACGCGATGACCCGCTCCGTGTCCGGCCTGGAGGACCTGCGCACCCGTGTGATGGCCCGGAACATCTCCTGGGACCGCGCCGTCGACGCGTACACCGCGATGGTGGAGCCGACCTTCGACGTACAGTCCCAGCTCACCGCTCTCCAGGCCGGGCAGCTCGCCCGCGAGGCGCAGGTCGTGGTCGAGCTGGTCCGCGTCCGTGAGTACGTCTCCCGCGAGGACGCCCTCGTCGCCGGGGCGCGCGCGGCGGGCACCGTCACCGACCGCCAGTACGATGCGCTCACCGGCACGATCGAGGACCGACGCGTCTTCCACCGCACCTATGTGGCCGACCTGCCCGGCGACTCCCGCAAGCTGTTCCACGACTACGAGCACGGCGCCGTGTACCGGCAGCTCACCCACGGCGAGGACGCCCTGCTGCGCGCCGGGTCGGCCGGCGCCGCCCGCGCCGTCGCCGCGGACTCCTGGCGCACCACCACCGACCACGCGGTCCTGCGCTACCGCGAGCTGTGCACGGATTCCGCCCTCAACGCGGCGAGCCGCGGAAGGGCCTTCGCCTACCACGAGCTGATCAAGTCCGCGGTCGTCGGCGGTACGGGACTGCTCGCCGTGGGGCTGTCCATCTGGTTCTCCGTCGCCAGCGGCCGCCGTATCTCGCGTCGGCTGGAGGCCCTGCGCGACGCCGCCGACGTCCTGGCGACACAGCAGCTCCCCGAGGTCATGCGGAAGCTCAGCGCGGGCGACGAGGTCGACGCGGCCGCCGCCGCGCCGCCACTGGACTTCGGCGCCCCCGAGCAGGACCTCGACGAGATCGGCCAGGTCGGCACGGCGCTCAACACCGCGCGGCGGGCCGCCGTGGAGGCCGCGGTCAAACAGGCGACCCTGCGCCGCGGGGTCTTCGCGGTGCTCCTGAACATCGCCCGCCGCAACCAGGCGCTCGTGCACCGCCAGGCCAAGCTCGTCGACACCCTCGAACGCCGGACCACGGACGCCGACATCCTCGAGGAACTCTTCCGCATCGACCACCTCACCACCCGGATGCGGCGGCACGCGGAGGGCCTGATCATCCTCTCCGGCGCCGTCCCCGGGCGCCGCTGGCGCCGGCCGGTGCCCGTGGTCGACGTCGTCGCGGCGGCCGTCGGCGAGATCGAGGACTACACCCGCGTCGTCGTGCCGCCGATGCCTCCCGTGGGCATCACGGCCGACGCGGTCGCCGACGTCGTCCACCTCCTCGCCGAACTCATCGAGAACGCGACCGTCTTCTCGCCCCCGCACACCCAGGTCACGATGCGGACCGGCGAGGCGCAGAGCGGCTTCGTCCTGGAGATCGACGACCGCGGGCTCGGCATGGACGCCGAGGAACTGAAGGAGGCCCACCACACCCTCTCCCGCCCGGGCGACTTCGACCCGGTGCAGGACGAGCGGCTCGGGCTGTACGTCGTGGGACGCCTCGCCGAACGGCACGGCATCGGCGTCACCCTCATGGCCTCGCCGTACGGCGGCACCACCGCCGTGGTCCTGCTGCCGACCTCGCTCCTGGCCCCCGTCGACGGGTCCGCCCCCGCCGGGGAGAGCGGTCCGGCCGCGGCCGGCACCGACGGCACCGGTACGCCGGCACGGGGCACGGGCCACGCGGCCCCGGCGGGAACCGCCGGCCACACCCCGGCCGCGGCTGGTGCACCGGCCGCCGGGACGGGTGCCCCGACGACGGCCGGCTCTCCCGGACCGGCCGCGCCGCGCGGGGGTGCCCCTGCCCCCGCACCGGTACGCGCCGTTCCGCTGCCGCGCCGGACCGGGCAGCCGCTGCTGCGGCCCGTCCCGGACCTGGACGGGGCCCCCGCCGGCCAGGAACGGGACGAGGAGCCGGCGCCCGGCGACGGGCACCCCGACGCGGCCGCGTCCCTGCCCGAAGCCGTAACCTTCGTGCCCGAGGCCGTCGAGCCCGAGCCCGACGCACCGGCGCTGCCCACCCGCGTACGGCAGGCGTCCCTTGCCGCGCCGCTGCGCGAGGAACCTCCGGCGCCCGGCCGCTCCGACGCCCCGGAGCCGTCCGCGGAGGAGATGCGCGCGGTGTTCGGGGCGTTCCAGCGCGGACTGGACCGGGGGCGGGCGGGCGAGCCCGCACGCGGACACCAGCGGAACCCCGACGCCCGCCGCACCCGTACCACCGACGAAGGGACCGACGACGATGCCTGAGGCACACGAGGGCGAACACGCGGACCTCGGCTGGCTGCTGGACGATCTGCTGGCCCGCACCGACCATGTGCGGCAGGCCGTGCTGCTGACCGCGGACGGCCTCGCCATCAGCGCATCCGAAGGGATGGCCCGCAAGGACGTCGAGCACCTGTCCGCCGTGTGCGCCGGCTTCCACAGCCTGGCCAAGGACGTCGGGAGCCGTTTCGAAGCGGGCGCGGTGCGGCAGACCATGGTCATGCTGGAGGATGCCTACCTGTTCGTCACCCCGGCCGGCGACGGCAGCCGGCTCGCCGTGCTCACGGACCTGGAGACCGACGTCGGACAACTCGCCTACGAAATGTCGCTGCTGGTGAGGCGCGTCGGCCGGCACATGGCCGTGTCCGCCCGCGCCGACGCCGAGGCCACCGACGCCTAGCCCGTGAACGACCACTGGTACGAGGACGAGACCGGTCCCCTGGTACGGCCCTACACCGTCACCCGGGGCCGCACCCGGCCCGCGACGGAGCACGGCATCGACCTTCTCTCGCGGGTCACCGCGCTGGAGCCGACCGGCGCGGAACCGCCGCTCGACCATGCCCGCAGCGCACTGCTCGCCGTGGTGCGCCGCGAACCCCGTGAGGTCGCCGAACTCGCCGCCGACAGGGACCTGCCGGTCACCGTCGTGCGTGTGCTCCTGGCCGACCTGGTCGACGCCGGCCTGGTCAGGATCTCCGCGCCGAAGACCCGGACGGCCCACGACGACCCCGCCCTGCTCCGCGAAATCGTGGACCGCCTGCGGGAGTTGTGACGCGGAACACGGACCGCCCGCCCGCCGCGCGCACCGGGAGGCTGATCATGGTCACATAGGGTGACCCCATGGTGGAGGGGACCAGAACCGAGGACAGCGGGGCGGCGGCGCCGGCGGCGCCGGAGCAGGGACACGCCCGCCGGGGGACAGCGACCGGGGGAGGCCTGGCGCGCTCGTCGCTGCTGATGGCGGCCGGCACCGTGGCGTCACGGGCGACCGGCCTGGTCCGTCAGGTGCTCCAGGCGGCGGCGCTGGGCGCGGGCCTGCTGGCCAGTACCTACAACACCGCCAACACGGTGCCGACCAGCCTGTACACCCTGCTCATAGGCGGCGCGCTCAACGCCGTGCTGGTGCCCCAGCTGGTGCGCGCCAGGAGCACCCAGCCCGACGGAGGGCGGGCCTACGAGCAGCGCCTCGTCACGCTCGTCGTCTGCGTGCTGGGCGTGGGGACCGCACTGGCGGTCTGGGCGGCCCCGCAGATCGTGAGCCTGTACATGCAGGACACACCGCACCGGCACCAGGCGTTCGCACTGACCGTGCTGTTCGCCCGGTTCCTGCTGGTCCAGATCTTCTTCTACGGCCTGTTCGGCATCTACGGCCAAGTGCTGAACGCCCGCGAGAAGTTCGGCGCCATGATGTGGACACCCATCCTCAACAACATCGTGCTGATCGCCATGTTCGGCGCCTACCTGGGGCTGATGACCGTGCCCGACCGGGTCGAGGACATCACCCTCGCCCAGGTGCGGCTGCTGGGAATCGGGACCACGGCCGGCATCGCCGTCCAGGCACTCGCGCTGGTCCCCTGCGCCCGGGCCGCCGGATTCCGTTTCCGGCCGCGGTTCGACTGGCGCGGTACGGGCCTCGGCGCGAGCATCCACGCCGCGAAGTGGACCCTGCTGTTCGTCCTGGCCAACCAGGTCGCCCTGACCGTCGTCACCAACTTCGCCAACGCAGCCGACCAGGAACTGCCGAGCGCCGGCGTGGGTTTCACCGCCTACACCTACGCCCAGACCATGTGGATGCTGCCGCAGTCCATCGTCACCGTCTCCCTGGCGACGGCCCTGCTGCCCCGCATGAGCCGGGCCGCCGCGGACGGCCGTGTCACCGAACTGCGCGACGACCTCTCGCGGGCCCTGCGCCTCAGCGGCGTCGCCATCGTGCCGGCCGGTTTCCTCTTCCTGGCCCTCGGCCCGCAGATCTCCACCCTGCTCTTCGCCCACGGGACGCTGGACGCCGCCTCCGCCCAGCCGCTCGGCCATATGCTCCAGGCCTTCGGGATCGGACTCATCCCGTTCTCCGCCCAGTACCTCCTGCTGCGCGGCTTCTACGCCTTCGAGGACACCCGCACCCCGTTCCTGATGGCCGCCTGGATCGGAGCCGTCGACATCGCGCTGGCCACGGCCTGCCATCTGCTGCTGCCCGCGCGGTGGGCCGTGACCGGTATGGCCGCCGCGTACACCCTGTCCTACCTGGCCGGACTCGTCGTCACCGCGCGGCTGCTGCGCAGGAAGCTCGGCCGTCGCATCGACGACGGGGCACTGCGCCGCACCTACCTCCGGCTGCTGTGCGCCGCGGCCCCGGCGGCGGCACTGGGCTGGGCCGTCGCCCGCGCCTGTACCGCCGCCCTGGATCCCGGAATGTGGTCCGTCGCGCTCACGCTGCTTGCGGGTACGGCCACCATCGGCGCGGCCTACCTCGTCCTCGCCCGGCTGATGGGCGTGCGCGAGCTGAGCCGGCTGCGCCTGACGCGATAGGAGCAGCATCGCGGCGATCCGGCGCGGGGCGAACCGCCGCCCGCCCCGCGCCGCAGCGTCAGCCGATGTGGTAACCGTCCCCGTACACCTTCCAGTCCAGCGGTGTGTGCAGGTCGAGGTTGCCCCTGCGCAGGAACACCCGCTGCTCGGTGTCGACGCGGCTGGTGTCGCTGTGGGCCTCCTCCTGCTTCATCGCCCAGACGCGTGCGTCCAGGAAGGCGTTCAGATAGGCCACCTCGTCACCGCCCTGCGCGGGCGGCTTCGCCTTGGCCAGGGCGCGCTTGCGGATGCTGCCGAAGCTGGTGCGGTCGGTGCCGTCGCCGTGCATCACGATCGCGTCGTAGTAGGTGAACTGGCCCAGCACGCCGATCCCGTCGGCCTTGCCCCGGCGCACCGCAGGGTCGAAGTAGACCCGGTCGCGCTCGTCGTTCTGGGCCTGCTGGAAGGCCGGGTCCTGGGCCGCCCTGCGCCACGCCCCGGGGAAGCCCGGGTCGAGACCCTCGTGGGAGTCGCTGCCGTTCACACGGCGCAGCGCCGGCAGGTAGGGCGCGAGCGCGTTGCCCGGCGTGCGCCGGGTGTAGAGCTCGACGAGGTCGAGCATGTCGCCCGTGCCGGAGCAGAAGCCGATGATGCCGGCGGTGTAGCCGCGTCCGTCGCCGATGTCCTCGATGTACTTGTACTGCGCCTTCCAGTCCAGCGAGGAGTTCTCCGCACTGGACACCAGCTGCATGGCGATGTCCTTCTTCGCCGGGTCGTCCAGGCCGACGGCGGTCGGCGAGGCGTTCGCGGCCCGGATCAGCAGGCCAGGTCCGGCGAGCGCCGCCGCGCCCGCCAGGGCGAGGAGGGTGCGGCGGCGTGTCGTGGTGTGCACGTGGGGGGTTGGCACGGGACCTCCAGCGGGGGACGGGTACGTTCGTATTCTGTTAGGAAACTTTCCTACCAGAACGCGGGCTTGACGTATACCCGTCAGGGGCGGCGGAGTTGACGCTCCGGGACCGTCCCGCGGCCGTTCGGTGCCGCGCGCCTACCGGCTCCGGCCGAGCAGCGCATGCACCTCCAGGGCGACCTTGTACGTGTCTCCCGTGGGGCGCGTGGTCAGGGTGCCCGGATTCCTCGTCCAGCGGTCCTCCAGGGCGAACCAGTCGATGGCCGTGGGCGTCCGGTGCTCCCGCACCGCCGCCGCCAGCTCCGTGAAGTAGGCCGACCAGCGCAGCCGGTACAGACCGCCCACCAGGCCGGCCCACTCACGGTTGGCGTAGTCGTGCAGTCCGGCGTCGGCGCCCTTGCGTGTGCCCCACACCGTCAGCAGGGACAGCTGGTCGTACGCCAGCCGGTCCTGCTCCGCGGCGTCCGCCCCCCAGGCCCGGGCCTCGGCGACCCAGCGGCCCAGCAGATGGGCGGAGTCGGTGGCCAGCAGCCGCTCCAGCAGATCCATCAGCGCCAGCCAGGTGCCGGTCAGCCGGGCGAACCCCGCGCCGTCCCCGGTGTCGTACGCCTCCTTGATCCGTGGGAGCAGCACCCGGCTGCGGTTCGACAGCGTCTGCCGTGCCACGTCGAGCAGATCGCGGCGGTACGCCGACGACCCGCGCAGCGCCCTGCGTACGGCGAGCAGCTCGCCGAGCGCGGGCTCGAAGTCCTCGGCACGGTAGCGCAGCTGCTTCGGCGACCAGGACGCCGCCGAGCCGGCCGTCAGCGAAGGGCGTGCGCCGAACAGCCCGTCGGCGGCCTCGCTCCACGAGTCCTCGCGCGTCGTCCCGTACGCCGTGCGCCGCAGGACGTCCCAGGCGGCGGCGGCATGCGCGTCCTCGCCGCCGTACCGCGCGACGGACCACTGTGCGAACCACGCCTTCAGATCCAGGTCGCCGTCCGTCCAGGGCAGTTCGGAGAACAGTGCGAACGCGGCCGGGTTGTTGTCCGCGGCTTCCGGAAGCAGCGCGACACCGTCCAGGGCACTGCCGGGGCGGGTGCGCCACTCGCGGTACCGCTGCGCCCAGTCCGGGGTGTTCGCGCCGAGCGCCGTGTGCCCGCCGAAGTTCCAGATCGAGCCGAACGCGTACGGTGTGCCGCCCCAGTCGGACTCGCGGTCGGTGATGCGCGGAAAGCGGTCCGACAGGCCGTCGACGACCAGCATCCGCTTCTTGTCGACCGCGTCGACCAGGGCCCTCGGCGGATTGTGCTGCCAGCCGAGGATCACCCAGGTGGCGTCCGGATGCGCGGCCAGCAGAGCCTTCTGCACACCCCGCGCCGCATCCCCGACCGGCACGTCACCGGGCTTCCCGCCCTCGTGCAGCAGATCCATCTTGTACAGCGTCGACGCGCCGAACATCCGGTCCTGGGCCTCGTAGAACGCGGCGGCGACCCGCGCGAAGTGGCCGGACCTCGGATCCAGCCAGTCGGGACGCCGGAGTCCCATCCAGTTCCCCTGGGGGACGGTGTGGGCACCCGGGTTGCGCTCCGCGAAGTCCGGCGGCACCGTACCGAAGTAGCCGGGGAACACCGGTGTCATGCCCAGCTCGCGCACCCGGTGCGCGATGCGCCGGCCGAGGGCCGCCCGGGCATCCAGCAGCTGCCGCGACACCCCTTGCGGGAACTTGGGGAACCCGGACAGGTTCTGCAGCAGCCACCACGGCTGGTGCGCGGGGCTCGGGATCCACCGCCGCAGCTCCTCGTCGTGGTACCCGAACCCCTGGAACACCCGGTGGTAGAGCGCGTCCGCGCCGACGTAGACGAGCACCTCGTTGTAGCCGTGCAGGGCGAGCACGTCGAGCTCGCGCTCCCAGTACGCCCAGTCGTGGTAGGCGCTCGTATAGCCGTCGTTGGTGTCGTTGAGGACGAAACGGTGCGGGACGTTCGCGCGCCGGGTGAGCGTCCCGGTGACGGCGGGCAGCCGCGCCGGCAGGCCGACCTGTTCCCCGGCCCAGGTGATGTTCGCGTGCGCCACCTGCCGCAAGTAGTGGTTGAGGCCGGTGAGTTGCACGGCGGGTGTGGTGCCCGCGACGGTGATCCTGCCCCGGCCGCCCGACACCTCGAACACATCCCCGTGGTGCGCGGGCACCGTCCGGAACGCGAGCTGCTCCCAGTGGTGGGGGAGCAGCCTGCGCGCGGACGACGCCGCGGGGGACAGCGCGCCCGGAGCGGCGGCCCGGGCGCCCGGCGCCACCGCCGTGCCGTCCGCGCTGGCCCGGGAGCAGGCCACAGCCGCGACGCCCGCCGAACCGGCGAGCGCGGCCAGGAACGTACGACGAGGAGGACGGGGGGCCTGGACGGTGTGGGGGAAGGGCATGGTGCCTCCGGCGGCCGACGGGTGGGGGAGGGCGTGACAAGTCCGGCGTCAGGAAAGCCGTGTGAAGCCATACCCGCTGCGTTAACGTTCTGAGCGCGCAACTTCGGCCAGAGGCCTGTGGGGAGTAAAGGCATGAACGAGTCCGGCCGGGTGGAGGCGTTCAGCGACGGCGTGTTCGCCATCGCCATCACGCTGCTCATCCTCGAGATCAAGGTGCCGGAGACGTCCGGGCACGAGAGCCTCTGGGTGGCCCTGGGCCACCAGTGGCCCTCGTACTTCGCCTATGTGGTCAGCTTCCTGGTCATCGGCATCATGTGGGTCAACCACCACCAGGTCTTCAGCTACGTCGCGCGCGTCGACCGCACGCTGATGTTCCTGAACCTGCTGCTGCTCATGGTGGTGGCCGCCGTGCCGTGGCCGACGTCCCTGCTCGCCGAGTACCTGCGCGAGGACCAGTCCTCCCACATCGCCGCGGCCGTGTACTGCATCGTCATGGTCGCGATGGCGCTCACCTTCCAGTGCCTGTGGTGGCATCTCACCCGTACGGGGCACCTCTTCGACGCCCGAGTGGACGTACCGGCCGCCCGCCGCACCCGGACGCGTTTCGCCGTCGGCTCGCTCGCCTACCCGGCGACGGTCGCCCTCGCGTTCGTCTCGGCACCGCTCACCCTGGCCGCGCACGCCCTGATCGCGGTGTACTACGGCTTCAACCAGGTGCCGGTGCCGATACGGGCCGGAATGGAGGAGGTCGAAGCCGCATGACGCGGTGTCACGCGGCCCGGCCCGGGACCGATCGGCGGCACACCTCCTGACGGCCGATGTCGCCGTGTGACGCGCCCCGACGCCGGGCCGGCGCCGCGGCACGGGCCGCGCGCACCGCGGTGCCCACGCCGGCCCGCCGGACCGCACCGGAATGACGCCGGGTCAGGGATCCGGGAGGGGTCTTGCGTCCCTCAGAGGCCGAGCGCGCCCGGGTCGGCCGCCAGGGCGCGGAAGTACTCCGCGGGGTCGGCGACCAGCCTGCGCTCCTGGAGGTCCAGCAGACCGCCGACCGCGGTCACCTCGGCGGCCACCGTGCCGTCCGGCTTCCGCACCTCCTGCCGGACGTGGAAGGTCCTGCCCTCACCCCATACGAACGCGCAGGTCACGTCGACCTCGTCGCCCGCGCGCAGCTCATGCCGGTAGCGCACGGTGGTCTCCAGGGTCACCGGTCCGACACCCTTGCCCACCAGGTCGGTCTGCCCGATCCCGGCCCGTTGCAGCAACGACCAGCGGGCGTGCTCCGCGTACTGGAGATAGACGGCCTGATTCAGATGGCCCTGCGTGTCCGTCTCGTACCCGCGGACGACCACGTCCACGGAGAAAGGCTCTGCCACGGTGTTCCTTTCCGGGCGGTGACCGGCCGCGCCGACCACCTCGGTGAGCGCTCGCTGAGCGCTTGCTCATCAGAGGCAACATATGGGGGACCTGTGACATTCCGGTTCCGTGCGCCGGTCCGGCCCGGCCCGTCCCGGGGTACCGCCCCGGTCCGCCCGGCGACGGCTCACCGCGGGCCGACGCTCAGGCGCGACGCGGGGACGCCAGCAGATAGCGGTCGCCCGTGCGCGGCTCCCGGTGCGCCCCGGTCTGCCACCCCGCCCGGTCCAGGGCGTCGGCGCACGCCCGCAGGGCATCGGGGCCCGGGGCCCGTACGGCGACCGCCTCCGGCTGCGGGGTGTCCATGACGCGGTAGCCCTCGCGGCCGGGAGCCGCCGGGGCGCAGCCTGCCGCCTCCAGGGCCAGTGCGGCGGCGGGGACGAGATGCGTACGCTCCCAGGGCCCCGGGCGGTCCGTCGCACCGTCCGGGTTGGTCATCCGCCGCATCTCCAGCAGACCCTGCCAGGCCGCGTACACCTCGCGCACCCGCGCGGGTCCGTCCACGACGTCCGGCTCACCACCGGTACGCGCGGCGAACACACCGGGCCGCGCCGCCGTCGCGGCCGGCCCCGCGGCGGGCTCGACGGCGGCGGGTGAGCCGGCGGGAGCCGAGCCGGCAGGATCCGCAGAGGACGGCGAGTCGGTGCCGGACTCCGCGCGCACCCGATGGCCTTCGGGGGTCAGGAAGCAGTCGTGCGGCGGGCGGGGATGCCGGAACGCCAGCCGCAGCCGTACCAGTGCCGCGAGCTGCGTCTCCGTGCCCCTCAGACGGCCCGTCACCGGGTCGGCTGCCTGGATGATCCGCCGCTGCGCGGCGGTCGGCGGACGTGACATGGCCCGTACCCTCCCCGGTGCTCCGGCCGCCGTCCCTACCGCCCGGGCGCTGCCCTCCGCGGCGGACGCCGGCGGGCCGTCCCCGCACGGCGCGTGCGGACGGGCGGCTCTCCCCTGCCCGTCCCTGCAGGCTAGGTCCCCGGTCTGACATTCCACTCGGCGACGACCGGCCGGTCGTGCTCCGTGCCCAGCCGGCACACCGTCCCCGTGGCCAGCTGGAACAGTGCGCCGCCCGACGCGGGCAGGCCCAGCCTGCGCGCGGTGAGCACCCGCAGGAAGTGTCCGTGGGCGACCAGCACCACGTCCCCGTCGGAGTCCGAGAGCGTCCTGTCCACCCTGGTGAGCACCCGGTCCGCGCGCTCCCCGACCTCCTCCGGGCTCTCGCCGGGCCGGTCCGGCGGGCCCGGGGCGACCCCGTCCCGGAAGAGGAACCAGTCGGGGCGGGTGCGGTGGATCTCGGCGGTGGTGATCCCCTCGTAGCCGCCGTAGTCCCATTCGTGCAGGTCCGGGTCCGTGTACACGCCCTTCAGACCGGCGAGCCGGGCGGTCTCCTGGGCACGCTTCATCGGGCTGGCGAAGGCGGCGCCGATCCGGTACGTCGCGAGCAGCGGGGCGAGCTCCCGCGCGTTGTCCCGGCCGCGCTCGGTCAGCGGGATGTCGGTCAGGCCGGTGTGCCGCCCGGAGAGCGACCACTCGGTCTCACCGTGCCGGACGAGGAGAAGATCACCCATGCGTCACAGATTACGGGCCCAGCGCTCCAAGTCCGCGAACTGACGCTCGCGCAGCCCCTTGCGCGCAGCGATGGGCAGGAGCAGCGCGGGGGCGTCGTGACATGGCCGCGGTGCCGGAGGAACCGGGCGCGGAACGGGTTGAGGAGGCCGGCGACGTCGAGGAGCGGCAGCGGTCGGTCACTCATGGGGAAGACCTGCCCGTGGTGACGCGGTCGCATCTGTGGGGGCGTAGCCGGCCGCTACTGCCGATAGCCGCTCAGGAACCGTCCGATCCGGCTGATCGCCGCGTCCAGGTCGTCGGCGTGCGGCAGCGTCAGGATGCGGAAGTGGTCGGGGCGCGGCCAGTTGAAGCCGGTTCCCTGCACGACCTGGATCTTCTCGCGCAGCAGCAGGTCGAGCACGAACTTCTCGTCGTCGTGGATCGGGTGCACCTTGGGGTCCAGGCGGGGGAACGCGTACAGCGCGCCCTTCGGTTTGACGCACGAGACGCCGGGGATCTCGTTGAGCTTCTCCCAGGCGCGGTTGCGCTGCTCGTGCAGCCGGCCGCCGGGGGCGGTCAGCTCGTCGATGGACTGCCGGCCGCCGAGCGCGGCCTGGATGGCGTACTGCGCGGGAGCGTTGGCGCACAGCCGCATGGAGGCCAGCATGGTCAGCCCCTCCAGATAGTTCTGCGCATGCCGGCGCGGGCCGGTGACGACGAGCCAGCCGGAGCGGAAGCCGGCAACGCGGTACGTCTTCGACAGGCCGCCGAAGGTCAGGACCACGAGATCGGGCGCGAGGGTGGCGGTGGTGTGGTGCACGGCGTCGTCGTAGACGATCCGGTCGTAGATCTCGTCCGCGAACACCATCAGCTGATGGCGGCGGGCCAGGTCGAGGATCCCCTCCAGGATCTCCTTCGGGTAGACCGCGCCCGTCGGGTTGTTGGGATTGATGATCACGACCGCCCTGGTCCGGTCGGTGATCTTCGACTCCATGTCGGCGAGGTCCGGGTACCAGTCCGCCTGCTCGTCGCACAGATAGTGCACGGGCCTGCCGCCCGAGAGCGTCGTGACGGCGGTCCAGAGCGGGAAGTCCGGTGCGGGGATGAGGACTTCGTCGCCGTCCTCCAGCAGCGCCTGCACGGCCATGGTGACCAGCTCCGACACGCCGTTGCCGAGGAACACGTCGTCCACGCCGACCTCGAGACCGAGGCCCTGGTAGCGCTGGGCGACGGCCCGCCGGGCGGAGAGGACGCCGCGGGAGTCGGTGTAGCCGTGCGCCTGCGGGAGCATCCGGATCATGTCCTGGACGATCTCCTCGGGCGCCTCGAAGCCGAACAGCGCGGGGTTGCCGGTGTTGAGGCGCAGGACGCTGTGGCCCGCCTCCTCCAGGGCGTTGGCGTGCTCGATCACCGGGCCCCGGATCTCGTAGCACACCTCGCTGAGCTTGCTCGACTGCCGGAACTCCATGTGCTGGCCTCCCAGACCCTTCGGTGACGCACCGACTCACTGACACCATCCGTGCTTGGTTTTACCAAGTGCGAGCTTGGAAAGTCCAACAACTTGTCTAGACTGAGTCGCATGCCACGTCAGCAACGACAGCCCCGTCAGCCGCGACAACAGGGCCGCAGCTACGACCAGTACTGCGCCGCCGCCCGCGCCCTGGACGCCGTCGGCGACCGCTGGACCCTTCTGATCGTCCGCGAGTTGCTGGCCGGGCCGCGCCGTTACACCGATCTGCACGCGGACCTGCCCGGCGTCAGCACGGACATGCTGGCAGGCCGGCTGAAGGACCTGGAGCGCGAGGACGTCGTCACCCGCCGCAAGCTGCCCCCGCCGGCCTCCGCGGCGGTCTACGAACTCACCGCCCGCGGACGTGCGCTGCTGCCCGTGCTCGAGGCCCTGAGCGTCTGGGGCGCCCCCCTGCTCGAGGAGCGCCGCCCCACGGACGCCGTGCGCGCCCACTGGTTCGCGCTGCCCCTGCGGGCGCGCCTGGAGGCGCTGGAGGTGACCGGCACGGTCGAGGTGCGGCTCGACGAAGGGGAGTTCCATCTGCGCCTCGGCCGCGAGGCCGGGACCGTGGCGTACGGCGACGGGCCCGCCCCCGAGGAGCCGGACGCCCGGCTGCGTCTCGACGCGGGGACCTGTCTGGCCGTCACCCGCGGCGAGCTGACCCTGGAGGACGCCGTGCGCGAGGGGCGCGTCGACGTCACGGGCGAGGGAGCGGCGGCGAAGGTGCTGCGGGGTGCGTGAACGCGTGAGGCCCGCCGTGCGCAGCGCACGGCGGGCCTCACGGTGACGGCCGCCCCTTACGGGGTGAGCCGCCGTCAGACTCCCGGTGGCACCCGGGACGGCCGACCCGAGCCGCGGGTCAGCGCATATCCCCCGATGCCCGCGAGCGCGGCCAGTACGGCGCCCAGCGCGGTCCAGACCCAGCGGTCCGTCCACCAGCCCGACGACCAGCCGTCCTCGGGCTCACCGGTGGGCAGGGCCTGCGTCGTACCGGTGTCGGCATCCTCCGTGTCCTGAGCGCCGGAGGCGACGCTGACGCCCGGTACCAGCGGCTTGCCGAGCGAGCCGTCCACCGCCTGCGATCCGCCCATGTCCTTGGAGTCCGCCCGGACCTCGGCGTGCACGGGCAGACCGAGCTCCGACGGCGCGAGCCCGACCACCGTGAGCCGTATGTAGTACGTGCCGGGCAGCGGCTCGTTGTCCCAGGCGTCGGCCCAGGCGCGCACCGGGCGCAGCGTGCAGGCCAGTTCGACGGAACCGGCGCCCGCGTCGGCCGACCGCGTCTGTGTGCCGTACATGCAGGGCTGGCGGCGGCGCAGCCCGTCGTACACGTCGACCTGCCAGGTCGAGGAGGAGCCGTGCCCCGCCGACGACGGCAGCTTCACCGTCGCCCTGACGGTCGGGCGCTGACCGGCGTCCGCCGGGAACGACCAGTACAGATAGTCGCCGGTGGACGCGTCCGCGGTGGCCCGCTGACCCTGCCGGATCGCAGTGGCCGTCCGGAACGACGTACCGGCCTCGGTCGGTGCCGC
The DNA here is from genome assembly GCF_053593975.1 of Streptomyces sp. NPDC002004. Lineage (NCBI taxonomy): Bacteria > Bacillati > Actinomycetota > Actinomycetes > Kitasatosporales > Streptomycetaceae > Streptomyces > Streptomyces sp. NPDC002004. Next base: position 213,436 of record NZ_JBSFDP010000007.1, on the reverse strand, counting down.
GTCACCGGAGGTGGCGCTCGGCGATGGCGAGGAGTCGGCGACGGCGGGGGCGCCCCCCGCACCGAGAACGGCGACCCCCAGCCCCAGCAGCGCGAACAGATTCCGCAGTCGTCGTGCCGCACGCATCAGTTGGTCCTCCAAACGGCCACCCGCCAGCGCGAGAGCCAGCCCCACACGAGACCCGCCAGGAATCCGACGACCACCAGGGCGCCGAGCAGCCACCAGCCGCGGCCGAGCCCGAAGGCGGCCACGTCGGACGCCTGGCTCGGGCCGTCCACGACGTCGACGGAAAGCTCGACCGGCATACCCGGCGTCGTCTTCACGGAGGACGGCGCCGAGTAGGCGTTGCCGAGTTCGAGGCAGACGGTCTCGGCGGCGGGCTCGCCGCTGTCGTCGCTGTCATCGGCTTCGGGCTTCGGATAGCGCAGCCCCGTGGAGATGACGTCGGTGCGCCCGGCTCCGGACTCGGACCCGCGCACGATCTCGCGCCCGTGCGCGGTCACGGCCCGCAGAAGGACGCCGTAGTCGCGGTTGACCTGCCGGTCGGCGGCGACGCTGGCGGACGCGCGCAGCTCCTGACCCGGACGCACGTCGACGCGGTACCAGCGGTGCCTGCCGAACTCCTCGCGGTCGGTGTAGAGCCCGGGCTTGAGCTGCGGGGCGTCGGTGCACCGTTCCGTGCCGTCCACGGCCACCGGCGTCGCGGTCCGCTGGGCCGTCCGATGGACCAACTGCCCCACCCGGTCGCTCAGTTCGTGCCGGTGGCGCACCGTGGTGTACGTTCCGCCGGTCGCCTCGGCGATACAGCTGAGCTGGTCGCGGGTCTTGGCGTTCGGCACCAGTCCGAGCGTGTCGATGACGAGATGGATGCCCTTGGCGGCGATGTCGCGGGCCACCTCGCACGGGTCGAGCGGGGCGCAGGTGTCCTCGCCGTCACTGATCAGCACGATCCGCCGCGAGCCGTCGCCGCCCTGAAGGTCCCCTGCGGCCTTCTGGAGGGCCGGTCCGATCGGGGTCCAGCCGGTCGGCGCGAGCGTCGCGACCGCGGTCTTCGCCTCGGTACGGTCGAGCGGCCCGACCGGATACAGCTGCTGGGTGTCCTTGCACCCCTCCTTGCGGTCCTGGCCGCGGTACTGGGCGCCGAGCGTCCGTATACCGAGCTGTACGTCCTCCGGCGTCGCGTCCAGCACCTCGTTGAACGCCTGCTTCGCCGCGGCCATCCGCGACCCGCCGTCGATGTCCCGCGCCCGCATCGAACCGCTGACGTCCAGCACCAGCTCGACCTTCGGCGCGCTCTTCGCAGGCTCCCCGTCGGCGGCGTACGCCCCACCGGGCTGCAGCCCGACGCTCAAGGCGGCGAGCAGGGCACACAACCCGGCCGCCAACCGTTTTCTTATGATCATCGGCGGATCCTATTGATCGCGGGGTGCGTGCTCAAAACCGGGCGGCCGGGGCGGCCACGGAAGGCGCCGACGGGCCGGGGGAGTTGCGGCCGTCCCGACCGCTGCGGGTGCGCCTGGCAGGCAGGTACGGCTCGCGGCCGTCGAGGGCCGGGGCGACCGCAGGGGTGCGCCGACTCGGGGGGGCGCAGGGCCGCGTCGGCATGTGCCGGCCGACCGTGTACGTCCCGCGGGCCCTGCGCGAAAAAACCCACGCCGTCCGTCCGCGCCTCTGCCGTACCCTGGCCGGTGTGCTGCGCCAGGTGACCGCCGTTCGCTACGTGACCCCCCTCCGGACCGGAGGGTCGGTCCCGGGTGTCGTGGAGGCCGACGACCTGGGGACGTACGTCGTGAAGTTCACCGGCTCCGCACAGGGGCGCAAGGCGCTGGTCGCCGAGGTGATCGTCGGGGAGCTGGCGCGGGCGCTCGGGCTGCGGGTGCCGGAGCTGGTGCTGGCCCACTTCGACCCGGCGGTCGCCGGGGACGAGCCGCACCAGGAGGTGCGCGACCTGCTGGACCGCAGCGCCGGCCTCAATCTGGGCATGGACTTCCTGCCGGGCGCCGTCGACTTCACCCCCGGCGCGCCGCTGGCCCTGGACCCCCTGGAGGCCGGGAAGGTGGTGTGGCTCGACGCCCTCACGGCCAACGTGGACCGCACCGTGCACAGCTCCAACCTGATGATCTGGCCCACCTTCGGCACCCGCGAGCCGAAGCTCTGGCTCATCGACCACGGTGCGGCCCTCGTCTTCCACCACCGGTGGGACTCGGCGGGCGACTCCGTCGCGAAGGTCTACGACTTCCGCCAGCACGCACTCGGCGCCTACACCCCGGACACCCGGGCGGCCGACGCCGAGCTGGCGTCCCGGGTCACCCCCGGCCTGCTGCGCGAGATCGTGGACCTGGTCCCCGACGCGTGGCTGGCCGGCGAGCCGGGCTTCGCCACGCCCGACGAGGTGCGCCAGGCCTATGTGACGTACCTCGCAGCCCGCGCGAAGGCCTCTTCGGCCTGGCTGCCGGACGACTTCCCCTCCCGCGAGGAGCTGGCCGCCGAGGCCGCCCGCCGCGCCGAGGCCACGGAGGCCGGCCGCCCCGCCTGGCTGAAGCGCGTGCCGAACCTGCACGGCAAGCCCGCCGCCGCCCAGGACTGGTCCGTCCACCTGGGATGAGCGCGCCCGGCCTGATCCGGCCCGAGGCACCGGTGCGGGCCCGCGCACGCCCGCATACTGGCGATCATGACGAGTCGCATAGCTGTGCTGTCCGACGTCCATGGGGTCCTGCCGGCCGTCGAGGCGGTCCTGGCGGAGCCCGACGTGGCGTCCGCCGACCGGATCGTGCTCACCGGCGACATCGCCTGCGGACCCCAGCCGGTCCAGGTGCTCGACCTGCTCGCGGGACTCGGCGACCGGGCCGCATGGGTCAGGGGCAACGCCGACCGCGAGCTCGTCGAGTACCGGCGCGGGCTGCGGACGTCCATCCCCGACCCGATCGCGCCGTCCGCCGCCGAGAGCCTGCGCGAGGACCAGGTCGACTTCCTGGCGGAGCTCCCCACCACGCTCACCGTGCCGGTCGACGGACTGGGCGAGGTGCTGTTCTGCCACGCCACGCCCAGGGACGACGCCGAGATGGTGCTGGTGGACTCCCGCGCGGCACGGTGGGAGGAGGTCTTCGCCGGTCTCGGTCCCGGCGTGACCACCGTGGTGTGCGGGCACACCCATATGCCGTTCACCCGGCTCGCGGCCGGCCGGCTCGTGGTGAACCCGGGCAGCGTCGGCATGCCCTACGGCCGCCCGGGAGCCCACTGGGCCCTGCTCGGGCCCGGGGTCGAACTGCGGCGCACGGTGTTCGACGTGGCGGCCGCGGCCGCCCGCATCGCCGCGGACTCGGCCTTCCCGCAGGCCGCGGAGTGGGCCGACCACTGCCTCAACGCCCGTACGACGGAGGCCGAGGCCCATGCCCTGTTCGCGCCGCACGACGGCCGGGGACGGTGACGGCCCCGTCCCCCCTGACGTCGTGCGGCGCCGGGGTCGGGGCCGTGCTCCCCGGGCCGTGCGCGGTCAGCCGGTCAGCTGCTCGTACGCGGGGAGGGTGAGGAAGTCCGCGTAGTTCTCGTCGAGCGCGACCTCCAGGAGGAGGTCGTGGGCCTGCTGCCAGTGTCCGGCCGCGAAGGCCTCCTCGCCGATCTCGGCGCGGATGTCGGCCAGTTCCTCGGCGGCGACCTTGCGGGCCAGCTCGGGTGTGGCGTGCTCGCCGTTCTCGAACACGACGCCCGCGTTGATCCACTGCCAGATCTGGGAGCGGGAGATCTCGGCGGTGGCCGCGTCCTCCATGAGGTTGAAGATGGCGACGGCGCCGAGGCCGCGCAGCCAGGCCTCGATGTAGCGGATGCCGACCTGGACGGCGTTGACCAGACCGTCGTACGTCGGCTTCGCGTCGAGGGAGTCGACGGCGATCAGGTCGGCCGCGGCGACGGAGACGTCCTCGCGGAGACGGTCCTTCTGGTTCGGCCGGTCACCGAGGACGGCGTCGAAGGAGGCCATGGCGATGGGCACGAGATCGGGGTGGGCGACCCAGGAGCCGTCGAAGCCGTCGCCCGCCTCGCGGTCCTTGTCGGCACGGACCTTCTCGAAGGCGACCTTGTTGACCTCGGCGTCCTTGCGCGAGGGGATGAACGCCGCCATGCCGCCGATCGCGTGCGCGCCCCGCTTGTGGCAGGTGCGCACGAGCAGTTCGGTGTAGGCGCGCATGAACGGGGCCGTCATCGTCACCGCGTTGCGGTCCGGCAGCACGAACCGGGGCCCTCCGTCACGGAAGTTCTTGACGATGGAGAACAGATAGTCCCAGCGGCCGGCGTTGAGCCCGGAGGCGTGGTCCCGCAGCTCGTAGAGGATCTCCTCCATCTCGTACGCGGCCGTGATCGTCTCGATGAGGACGGTGGCGCGGACGGTGCCCTGCGGGATGCCCACGTAGTCCTGCGCGAAGACGAAGATGTCGTTCCAGAGGCGGGCCTCCAGGTGCGACTCGGTCTTCGGGAGGTAGAAGTACGGCCCCTTGCCCAGGTCGATGAGCCGCTGGGCGTTGTGGAAGAAGTACAGGCCGAAGTCGACCAGGGCGCCCGGGACGGGGCGGCCGTCGACCCGGAGGTGCCGCTCCTCCAGGTGCCAGCCGCGCGGGCGCATGACCACCGTCGCCAGCTGCTCGTTCGGCTTCAGGGCGTAGGACTTGCCGCTGCGCTCGTCGGTGAAGTCGATGCGGCGCTCGTAGGCGTCGATCAGGTTGAGCTGACCGGTGACCACGTTCTCCCAGGTGGGCGCCGACGCGTCCTCGAAGTCGGCGAGCCAGACCCTGGCGCCCGAGTTGAGGGCGTTGATGGTCATCTTGCGGTCGGTGGGGCCGGTGATCTCGACCCGGCGGTCGTTCAGCGCGGCCGGGGCGGGGGCGACGCGCCAGGTGGGGTCCTCGCGGAGCTGTGCGGTCTCCGGGAGGAAGTCGAGGGTCGAGGTGCGGGCGATCTCGGCGCGGCGCTCCGCACGGCGGATCAGGAGCTCGTCACGCCGGGGCGTGAACAGCCGGTGCAGCTCAGCCACGAAGGCCAGGGCCGCGTCGGTGAGGACCTCATCCTGCCGGGGCAGGGGCTCTGCGTCGACGATGGCCGGCGAGGACGGCGCTGGTGCGGACATGAGCTGTCACTTCCTTCAGCGAACTTCTCGGGCGTCTCAGGCGGTTGCCGGGGCCGCCCCGCTCTCGCTCGGCGCGAGCCGGGGGACCCCCACGGCCGACGGGTCGCCTCCATGGTGCGCGTGGCGGGAGTGCGGGGTAAGTCGGCACTGCGTGCCACGGCTCCGGATGCGGCCGTGGACGCCGTCTGAGGGTGTCGGGCGCTTCTGAACAGTGGATAGTAGTTTCCTCATGGTGGAAGTTCAAGGTGTGTTGATGTCGAGATTCTTCTTGTCGACACAACATGGCGCTGAGTGCCACGCCGCTCACTCCCGGTGCGTCGCGCGCGCCGGCGCGGCGCGGCGGCTCACTCCAGGTGAGTCAGATCCGCCTCCGTGTCGATGTCGTACGGCTCCGCGACATCCCCGCACTCGACCAGCGTGATGCCCTCCCCGTGCGTCTTGAGGTAGGCGCGCGCGCCCCGGTCGCCCAGCGCGGTCTCCCGGATCCCGGCCCAGTGCTCCGCGCCGAACAGGACGGGATGGCCCCGCTCCCCGTCGTACGAGGCCGCTGCGAGCGTCGCGGGCGAGCGGTAGGCGGCAAGGACGCGGGCGACGGCCGCCGGGCCGATGCCCGGCTGGTCGACGAGGGACACCAGCGCCGCCCGCGCGTCCGTGCGGGCGACCGACGAGAGTCCGGCGCGCAGCGACGAGCCCATGCCCTCCTCCCAGGCCGGGTTCTCGACCAGCACGCACCCGTCGAGCCGGGCCCGCTCCCGGACCGTCCCGCTCCGTGCCCCCAGGACCACGTGCACCCGGGTGCAGCCCCCCTCGCGCAGGACCCGCACGGCGTGCTCCACCAGCGGCCGCCCGTGGTGCTCGAGCAGCGCCTTCGGCCTCCCGCCGAGACGCCGCCCGCCGCCCGCGGCCAGCAGCAGCCCCACGACCTCGCGCCGGGCCCTGTCCAACTGTTCGGATTCGGTCATGCTCCCTGCATACCTCAGCGGCGTGCACCCATGGCAACGCTGCATTCCGTGCCACGTCGATGAGTTGAATTTCGGTCCGTGGAGTGGCGCCCACCGGTTCGGGTGGCGTTTACTGGCCCGCGATCCCCGGCGTCCGGGCACTGCACCCGGGGGGCACCTCCCGGGCCCTCGCGGCTCGGGGGAGGGCGGGTACGGCGGAGTACGCGGAGCGGCGCACGAGGATGTGCGCGGGGGGAGTGCTGTGTTGCGGAGCGTGGGGCAGAAGCCAGTGATCGGCAGCGACGAGGACCCTCGAGTGACGGAGCTGCGGGGCGCAGTCTCCCGGTTACGCCGTGAACTCGCCGCCCATCCGGCGGAGTTCCCCGACCGGGGGATCGCGGAGGACGAGCTGGCGGCACTCGACGCGATGGCCGGGAGCGGGGTGCCGGAGATCCCCCGGCTGCGCCGGTCCCTCCTGCTCATCGCCGGGGCCATCGGCTCGGTCAGCGCGCTGGCGTCCCGGCTGGCCGACGTCCGCGACGCGGTGGACCTCTTCGGCGAACCCCCACGACGGTGACCCCGGGCTCTTCGTCCGCGGCGCCGGGAAGCGCCCGTCACCCTTCCGGTGCCCCGGCACCGCGGCCTCCCCGGCTCGCCGGCCACCTCCCGTCGCCCGCCCGGTCACCCGGCACCGTGGAGACGCTCCCCGCCGCCCTGCACGGCACCCGGCACCCGTGGGCTGCGCCCACCTCCGCTCCGGCGGAACGACTGCCCACAGCGGTAGCGGCTCGCGTGCCCCCGATCCGTGGTGAAGCGGTCCGCGCCCCCGCGGGCAACCCGGGTCAGCCTTCGCGGCGGATCAGCCCCCGTGCCGTCGCCGCGGCCACCGCCGCCGTGCGGGAGTCGACGCCCAGCTTGGCGTAGATATGGACCAGGTGGGACTTGACCGTGGCCTGGCTGAGGAAGAGCGCCTTGCTGATCCGCTGGTTGGACAGGCCGTCGCGGACCAGCCGCAGCACTTCCAGCTCACGCCGGCTGAGGGCCGCGCCGGGCGCCCGCATACGGTCCATAAGCCGGTTGGCCACGGCAGGGGCCAGCGCGGACTGACCCGCCGCCGCGGTCCGTACCGCCGCCGCCAGTTCCTCGGGCGGCGCGTCCTTGAGGAGATAGCCCGCCGCCCCCGCCTCCACCGCCGCGAGGATGTCGGCATCGGAGTCGTACGTGGTCAGCACCAGCACCCGCGGAGCGCCGGCCCGCCCGGTGATCGCGGCAGTCGCCTCCGCCCCGTGCATCCCGGCACCGAACTGGAGGTCCATGAGGACGACGTCGGCATCGCCCGCCGCGGCCAGTTCCACGGCGTGCTCCGCCGTCGCCGCCTCCGCGACGATCTCGAAGTCCGTCTCGGCCGCGAGGACGGCCCGCAGCCCGGCACGGACGACGGGATGGTCGTCCGCGAGCAGCAGTCTGATGGTCACGCCCGGCCCTCCTCGACGAGGGCGGGGGCCGATGTCCGAGGGGGGACGAGGCCGGGGACGAGGCCGGGGACGGGTGCCCGGCCGAGGGCGGCGGACGCCGCCCCGGGGTCCGTGGCCGCCCCGGACGGCAACGGCAGCGTGACCGCGACCGCGGTGCCCTGTCCGGGCGCCGACTCCACGGTGAACGTGCCGCCCAGCGACCGGGCCCGCGACCGCATCGCGGGCAGCCCGAACCCGCCGTCGCCCCGCTCCGCCCGTACCGCGCCGGGGTCGAAGCCGGCCCCGTCGTCGACGACGTCGAGGGCCACCGCCGTGTCCATGAAGCTCAGGGTGATCTCGGCCCGCCGCGCCCGGGCGTGCCGCACCGTGTTGCCCAGCGCGGACTGCGCGGTCCGCAGCAGCGCCACCTCGTACGGCGTGGGCAGCTCGACGGGCGTGCCGCTCACCGAGAACTGCACCTTCGGCGCCCCGGCCGCCCCGGCCGCCCCGGGCAGCGCGGCGCACAGCCGTTCCAGGGCGGCCGCCAGCGAGCCGTGCTCCAGGTCCGGCGGGGCGAGGGCACGCACGAACCGCCGGGCCTCGGCGAGGTTGTCCTGCGCCGTCGCGCGCGCCTGCTCGATGTGCGGCGCCGCGGGCGAACCGGGCCCGAGCGCCCGTTCGGCGGCGCGCAGCAGCAACTGGATGCTGGACAGGCCCTGGGCGAGCGTGTCGTGGATCTCGCGCGCCAGCCGCTCCCGCTCGGCGAGCGTCCCGGCGGCGCGCTCCGCGGCGGCGAGCTCCGCGCGGGTGGCGATCAGCTCCTCGATGAGCTGCCGGCGCCGCTCGTTCTCGCGGTACAGCGCCTGGTAGCCGAGGACCGTGGCGACCGCGACGGCCGCGCCCAGCAGCGGTCCGATGAAGGCGCCGGGCGTGACCGGTTCCCCGTGGCGCACGAAGGAGGCGATCGCGGTGGCCGCCGTCAGCAGCACCACCGGTACGCCCCAGCGGGCGCGCAGCAGATGCAGCTGGAGGAAGTACAGCGGGAACGCCAGCCACAGGGCGTCCGGGGTGAGTGCGAGCAGCACCAGCCAGGCCGAGCACAGCGCACCGAGCCACAGCGCGGCGGCGGGGCGCGAGCGGCGCACCGCGGGCAGCAGCGCGGCCGCGCCGTACACGCCGGCCATCGCGGCCGCGGCCGTGACCACCGCCCAGGCGCCGGAGCCGTTCGGGCGGTCCGCGACGGCGCGGACCGCGGCGAGGGCCAGCAGTCCCGCCATCAGCAGATGCAGGCAGACGCGCAGGACGCGCAGGGCGGGGGAGAGTGAACGTGGATCCATACCGTCCTCAAGGGTAGGCAGCGGACCCGCGTGCGCGGTCAACCGAAAGGTGGATTCCGCCCTCGCTCCTTCGATCCCGGCGAAGCGTGCCGCGGCGCGATGCCGGACGAGGGGTCCCGCCGCCAGGGTGGAGGCATGTTCGTCGCATGGAGAGACCTACGGTTCGCCAAGGGCCGGTTCGCCCTGATGGGGGCCGTCGTCGTTCTGATCACCCTGCTCGTCGGTCTGCTGTCCGGGCTGACCGCCGGGCTCGCCAAGGAGAACACCTCGGCGATCGGCGGGCTGCCCGCCGACCACCTCGCGTTCGCCGCGCCGCCCGACGGCCGGTCGGTGTCCTTCACCGACTCGGCGCTCCCCGCACGCGCCTGGCACACCTGGGCCGCCCGGCCCGGCGTCACCTCGGCCGACCCCCTCGGCATCCGCACCCTCAACGCGTCCGCGGGCGACCGCACCGCCGCGGTGTCCGCGTTCGGCGCCGAGCCGGACGCCGAGGTCGCGCCCCCGGGGATCGCGCCGGGCCGGGCCGTGCTCTCGCGGAAGGCCGCGGCCGGTCTGGGCGCCCGGCCCGGCGGCCGGGTGCGTGTCGGCGGCGTCGACCTGCGCGTCGCGGCCGTCGCGGGCGACGCCTCGTACAGCCATACGCCCGTGATCTGGACGTCGTTCGACGACTGGCGGCGCCTGTCGCGCACGTCCGGCGCACAGGCCACCGTGGTCGTGCTCCGCACCCGGGGCGCCGACTTCGCGGCCGGAGACAGGGCGGCCCGCACACGGTCCCTCACCGTGGACGACGCGCTCGGCGCCATCGGCTCCTACCCGGCCGAGAACGGCTCGCTCCAGCTGATGCGCGGCTTCCTCTTCGCCATCTCGGCGCTGGTCATCGGAGCGTTCTTCACGGTGTGGACCATCCAGCGCAGCGGCGACATCGCCGTGCTGAAGGCACTGGGCGCACCGACCTCGTATCTGCTGAGGGACGCGCTGGGGCAGGCGGTGCTCCTGCTCGCCGCCGGATGCGCGCTCGGCACGGCGCTGGCCGCCGGGAGCGGCGCCCTGATCGGCGGCCACGTGCCGTTCGTGCTGGACGCGCCGACCGTCCTCGCCCCGGCCGCCGTGATGATCGTCCTCGGCGTGCTCGGCGCCGCCCTGTCCGTCCGGCGCATCACCGCCGTCGACCCACTGACCGCCCTGGGGAGCGCCCGATGACCTCTGCGAACCTCGTCCTGGACGACATCACCCTCACCTACCCCGACGGCGACGGCAGGCTGACCGCGCTGGACCGGGTCGCCCTGGAGGTGCCCGCGGGCACCCTGACCGCCGTGGTGGGGCCGTCCGGGTCCGGCAAGTCCAGTCTGCTCGCGGTCGCCGCGACGCTCGTCACGCCGGACTCCGGCAGGGTCGTCGTGGACGGCAGGGAGACGGGGTCACTGACCCCCGCGGAGCGGGCGCGGCTGAGGCTGCGCGGAATCGGCATCGTCTTCCAGCAGCCGAACCTGCTGCCCGCGCTGACCGCGCTGGAACAGCTCCAGGTCATGGCCCGGCTCGACGGGCGGGACCCCCGTGCGGCGAGGGAGCGGGCCGGTGAACTCCTCGCGGCGGTCGGGCTCGCGGGCCAGGCGCACCGGCGCCCGCACCAGCTGTCCGGCGGTCAGCGCCAGCGCGTCAACATCGCCCGTGCCCTGATGAACGCGCCGTCGGTGCTCCTCGTCGACGAACCCACCAGCGCGCTCGACCACGAGCGCGGCACGGCCGTCCTCACGCTGCTGTCGACGCTGACCCGGGAGCGCGGCACCGCGACGGTCCTGGTGACCCACGACCGCACAAGTCTGTCCGCGGCGGACCAGGTGGTGGAGATGTCGGACGGCCGCCTGACGAGACCCGTGCCGGCCTGACGCATTCCGCGCCCGCGACCCCGCAGGGCCGTCGGGCCACCGGGCCCGAGCCCGTCTCAGGCGGCCGGGCCCGAACTGGTCAGGGCCTCGGAAAGGTCCGCTGCCACCTGCTGGAGCACCGGCACGATCTTGTCGGTGGCGGCCTCCGTGACCCGGCCCGCGGGGCCGGAGATGGAGATCGCCGCCGGAGTGGGGGAGTCGGGGACGGTGACCGCGATGCAGCGGACCCCGATCTCCTGCTCGTTGTCGTCGACCGCGTAGCCGACGCGGCGTACCTCTTCGAGTGCGTCGAGGAAGCCGTCCGGGGTGGTGATGGTCTTCTCCGTGGCGGCCGGCATACCGGTGCGGGCGAGCAGCGCGCGTACGTCATCCGCGGGGGTGTACGCGAGCAGCGCCTTGCCGACGCCCGTCGAGTGGGGCAGCACCCGCCGCCCGACCTCGGTGAACATCCGCATCGAGTGCTTCGAGGGCACCTGGGCCACGTAGACGATCTCGTCGCCGTCGAGCAGCGCCATGTTCGCCGTCTCGCCGGTCTCCTCGACCAGCCGCGCGAGGTAGGGGCGCGCCCAGGTGCCCAGCAGGCGCGACGCGGACTCGCCGAGGCGGATCAGCCGGGGACCCAGCGAGTAGCGGCGGTTGGGCTGCTGGCGCACGTATCCGCAGGCGACCAGCGTGCGCATCAGACGGTGGATGGTGGGCAGCGGCAGCCCGCTGCTCGCGGACAGCTCGCTCAGGCCGACCTCGCCCCCGGCGTCGGCCATCCGCTCGAGCAGATCGAAGGCGCGCTCGAGGGACTGGACACCACCGCTCGATGCGGTCGTTTTGGAGGCGTCGGTGGTGCTGGCGCTCGACGTCGGCACGGCGCGTTCCTTTCGGGGCGGACGGTCGGGCAGTTCAAGGCCGACCGGCAAGGCAGCAGCCTACCCGGCGGTTCATCGGAGGGTCCCCCGTACGTCGTGCCGTCCTTCCCGGTCAGGGCGCGTTTGTCCGGTGTTCGCGGGCGCTGTCGAGGGGCGCGCGACAGTCTCCCTGTGCGGATCTACCTTCTGTTTCGTGGAATTCTAATTCCACTTTGTGGAATCGTCCAGACGGATGGAGGAGGTGTCGGGTCACAGGGGTCCCACTCTTGACGGGGTGGGGCTGGAGGTGAAGACTCCTTCAACAGAACGTTGAATTTCCGTGGTGCGGAAGGTTCCGCCCGGCGGAGCGAGGGTTCCGGCCCGCGCGGGAGCGTGGGGAACCGAGCGAGAGGGGTCCGGGTGTCCGACGTCGAACTGGTGCTGCGCTCGACGCGCGTCATCACCCCCGAAGGCACGCGGCCCGCCTCGGTGGCCGTCGCCGGAGGGACGATCACGGCGGTGCTGGCGCACGACGCCGAGGTACCCGCCGGTGCCCGGCTCGAGGACGTCGGCGACGACGTGCTGCTGCCCGGGCTCGTCGACACCCACGTCCATGTGAACGACCCCGGCCGCACCGAGTGGGAGGGCTTCTGGACGGCCACCCGCGCGGCGGCAGCCGGTGGCATCACGACCCTGATCGACATGCCGCTCAACTCGCTGCCCCCGACCACCACCGTCGACAACCTCCGCACCAAGCAGGAGGTCGCCCGCGCCAAGGCGCACATCGACGTCGGCTTCTGGGGCGGCGCGCTGCCCGACAACGTGAAGGACCTGCGCCCGCTGCACGACGCCGGGGTCTTCGGCTTCAAGTGCTTCCTCTCGCCGTCCGGCGTCGACGAGTTCCCCGAACTGGACCAGGAGCAGCTCGCCCGGTCCCTCGCCGAGATCGCCGGGTTCGGCGGACTGATGATCGTGCACGCCGAGGACCCCCACCACCTCGCCGCCGCTCCGCACCGGGGCGGCCCGAAGTACGCCGACTTCCTCGCCTCGCGCCCGCGCGACGCCGAGAACACCGCGATCGAGAACCTCGTCGCCCAGGCCGCGCGGCTGAACGCGCGCGTACACGTGCTGCACCTGTCCTCCTCCGACGCGCTGCCGCTGATCGCCGCCGCCAAGCGCGACGGCGTACGGCTGACCGTCGAGTCCTGCCCGCACTTCCTCACGCTCACCGCCGAGGAGATCCCCGACGGGGCCACCGAGTTCAAGTGCTGCCCGCCCATCCGCGAGCACGCCAACCAGGACGCGCTGTGGGAGGGCCTCGCCGACGGGACGATCGACTGCATCGTCTCCGACCACTCGCCCTCCACCACCGACCTCAAGACCGGCGACTTCGCCACCGCCTGGGGTGGCATCTCCTCGCTCCAGCTGGGGCTCCCGGCGATCTGGACCGAGGCGCGGCGGCGCGGCCACACCCTGGAGGACGTCGTCCGCTGGATGTCGGCCGGGCCCGCCGAACTGGCCGGACTCTCCCTCAAGGGCGCCATCGAGGCCGGCCGGGACGCCGACTTCGCGGTCCTCGCGCCCGACGAGACCTTCACCGTCGACCCCGCCGGACTGCAGCACCGCAACCGCGTCACCGCGTACGCGGGGCGCACCCTGCACGGCGTCGTCAGGTCCACCTGGCTGCGCGGCGAACCCATCGTGGCCGACGGCGAGTTCACCGAGCCCCGGGGACGGCTCCTGGCCCGGCTCGGGTGACCCTGCCCGGCTGATCAGAATCCGCGCGCCCCGGGCCCGCTCCCCGGCCCGCGCACCCCCAGGCCCTCGCACCCTTCTGGAAAGGAAGACCCGATCAACGTGACGGCGATACCCAGTTTCACCGGCGACGCGAGCCCGTACGGCGGAGGCGACCCGTACGCCGACTACCGCACCGCCGACTTCCCGTTCGCGCAGTACGCGAACCTCGCCGACCGCAGGCTCGGCGCCGGTGTCATCGCCGCCAACGACGAGTTCTTCGCCCAGCGCGAGAACCTTCTCGTGCCCGGGCGCGCCGAGTTCGACCCCGAGCACTTCGGCCACAAGGGCAAGGTCATGGACGGCTGGGAGACCCGCCGCCGGCGCGGCGCGTCGGCGGAGCACCCCTGGCCCACCGAGGACGACCACGACTGGGCCCTCGTCCGCCTGGGCGCCCCCGGCGTGATCCGCGGCATCGTCGTCGACACCGCCCACTTCCGCGGCAACTACCCGCAGGCCGTGTCCGTCGAGGCCGCCTCCGTACCGGGCTCACCGTCGCCCGAGGAACTGCTCGCCGGCGACGTGAAGTGGACGACCCTCGTCGAGCGCACTCCGGTCGGCGGTCACGCGGCCAACGGCTTCGCCGTCGACGTGGAGCAGCGCTTCACGCACCTGCGGCTCAACCAGCACCCCGACGGGGGCATCGCCCGCCTCCGGGTGTACGGCGAGGTCGTCCCGGACCCGCAGTGGCTCGCCGCCCTCGGCACCTTCGACGCCGTCGCCCTGGAGAACGGCGGCCGGGCCGAGGACGCCTCCAACCTCTTCTACTCGCCCGCCACCAACACCATCCAGCCGGGCCGCTCCCACAAGATGGACGACGGTTGGGAGACCCGCCGCCGCCGCGACACCGGCAACGACTGGATCCGCTACCGGCTCGCGTCGCAGTCGGAGATCCGTGCCGTCGAGATCGACACCGCGTATCTGAAGGGCAACTCCGCGGGCTGGGCCTCCGTCTCCGTCAAGGACGGCGAGAGCGGCGAGTGGACCGAGGTGCTGCCGCGCACGCGTCTGCAGCCCGACACGAACCACCGGTTCGTGCTGGACGCCCCGGCCGTGGGCACCCACGCGCGGATCGACATCTTCCCGGACGGCGGCATCTCCCGGCTGCGCCTGTTCGGTTCGCTCACCGAGCAGGGCGCGGCACGGCTCGCGGCCCGTCACCAGGAGCTGGGCGGCTGACACCCCCTGGCGGGCGCGCCGGCCCGACAGCACCGGCGCGCCCCGCGCCCCCTGCGCGGGCCCGCGGCGAAGGGGGCGCGGCCCTACGCTCCGTAGCCGCCGTCCACGGTGAACTCCGCGCCCGTGACGTACGCGGCCTCGTCACTCGCCAGATACGCCACCAGCGAGGCCACCTCGTCCGCGGTGCCGTAGCGGCCGAGCGCCGTCATCGCGCTCTGCGCCGCCGCGGACGGCCCGTCGGCCGGGTTCATGTCGGTGTCGGTCGGGCCGGGGTGCACGATGTTCGCGGTGATGCCCCGCTCGCCGAGTTCCCGGGCGAGCGCCTTGGTCAGACCGGTCAGGGCCGACTTGCTCAGTGTGTAGAGGGTGGTGCCGGGGCCGGGGGAGCGCCGGGTCAGACAGCTGCCGAGGGTGATGATGCGTCCGCCGCGCTCCATGCGCGCGGCCGCGGCCTGCGACGCGAGGAAGACGCCCCGGACGTTCACCGCGAGGACGCGGTCGACGTCGTCGAGCGACAGCTCGTCCACCGGGGCGAGGGCGGCGACCCCCGCGTTGCCGACCAGGACGTCCAGCCGTCCGCCGAGCGCTTCCGCCGCGCGGTCCACGGCTTCCGCGGCCTCCGCGGCGTCCGCCGAGTCCGCCCTCAGGGCGACACCGCGACGACCGGCGGCCTCCACCCTGCGCACGACCTCGTCGGCCGCCTCCTTGCCGTGCACATAGGTCACGGCCACGTCGGCGCCCTCCCGGGCGAGCCGCACCGCGGTCGCGGCGCCGATCCCGCGGCTGCCTCCCGTCACCACGGCCGCCTTGCCGTCCATGGAACCTCCTGAAGTCATCGGTGAGTGGGACCCCAGGAAATCGCCGGAAGGATCCCGGTGCTGGCGGGATACGGACGCCGCGTCCGGGGCCGCGGGGGAAGCCGCAAGGGCCCTCTCGGAACCCCGGCGCGGGTGCCGTACGTTGATGCAGCGCACCATCGCCTCCGTACCGTCAGGGAGTCCGGCCGTGACCCTTCAGCAAGAGATCGTCGGCAATGCCATGCAGATGGCCGTCGTCAGCCTTCAGCCCGGGCAGACCGTGTACTGCGAGGCGGGGAAGTTCCTCTTCAAGACGACGAACGTCACCATGGAGACCCGGCTCTCCGGCCCCGGCGCCGGAGCGAACGGCGGCGGCCGGCAGGACCAGGGCAGCGGCGGCATGGGCGGACTGCTGCGGCAGGCCATGGGCACCGCCATGCAGGTCGGCCAGCGCGCACTCGCCGGTGAGTCGCTGGCCTTCCAGTACTTCACGTCGACGGGCGGCGAGGGCACCGTCGGATTCGCGGGTGTGCTGCCCGGTGAGATGCGCGCCCTGGAACTCGACGGCACCCGTGCGTGGTTCGCGGAGAAGGACGCCTTCGTGGCCGCCGAGTCCACGGTCGACTTCGGCATCGCCTTCCAGGGCGGACGCACCGGCATGAGCGGCGGTGAGGGCTTCATCCTGGAGAAGTTCACCGGCCGGGGCACGGTCATCATCTGCGGTGCCGGCAATTTCATCGACCTCAACCCGGCGGACTTCGGCGGCCGTATCGAGGTCGACACCGGCTGTGTCGTCGCCTTCGAGGAGGGCATCGAGTACGGAGTGCAGCGGATAGGAGGTCTCAACCGCCAGGGCCTGATGAACATGGTGTTCGGCGGCGAGGGCCTGTCCCTGGCCACGCTGGAGGGCAACGGCCGGGTCATCCTGCAGTCCCTCACCATCGAGGGCCTGGCGAACGCCCTGAAGAAGGCGCAGGGCGGCGACAAGCAGGGCCCGACGGGCGGCCTGTTCTCCACGAACGTGGGGTAGCCGCCGGGAGCCCGGGGCTGCAACGGCCGCTCGGGTCGCCGCGCCGGTCGGTGCGCCGTGCCGGCGCCTCGCCGGCCGGACCGCCGGACTGCCGCACCGCTGTGCCGTTGCGCACCGCCGCACCGTGCCGATCGAGGCGGTCGCGCCACCACGTGAACATCCGGTTCGCCTCGTGAACGTCCGGAAAACTTCCGGGAGTTGTCGTTGACACGTCAACGTCTACGCGCGTCATGATGGGCCTTATGCGAATCCCCCCACGAATTCTCGCAGCCACTGCCCTTGCCGCCACCGTTCTCGTCGGTGGCCCCGTCGCCGCGTCCGCGTACGCGACCCCGTCCAACTCCACGACGCACGTGGCCGGTTCGTACCGCGTCGCGGACGTCGGTCACGTCTGCTCCTCCACGCTGCCCTCCGAGGCGCACGACACGCTCGACCTGATCGAGAAGGGCGGCCCCTACCCCTATCCGAAGGACGGCACCGTCTTCACCAACCGTGAGGGCGTGCTGCCCAAGCAGTCCAGCGACGACTACTACCACGAGTACACCGTGGTCACCCCGGGCTCCCCCGACCGCGGCGCACGCCGCATCGTCACCGGTGAGGGCAACCAGGAGGACTACTACACCTCCGACCACTACTCGACGTTCTCGCTGGTGGACTTCGGCTGTTGACGGTGTAGCGCGGGGAGCGCCGGCTCCCCGCGCACCCCGGTCGTGCGAGGGCCGGCTCCCCCACACCATCGGGTGGGGGAGCCGGCCCCGCTTTCTTCCGTGCGTACGGGTCAGTTCCCCGCGGGCTTCACGGGGTGAACGTCCCTTTCCGTGCGCTTCATCCGGTCCGTCGCCACGAGCAGCGCGATGCCGAGCATGGTGAACACGACGCTCGCGTAGAGCTCGTAGCCGTCGAAGACCGGAAGCCGCACCAACAGCCCGTGGACATGGCTCCAGCCGGTCCACTCGTGCACGAGTCCCATGATTCCGCTGCTCCCCACGACGAATCCGACGAACTCCATCAGCTTCCGCATGCGGCCGCGGCTCGACAGCTTCTGCATGCGGGTCATCCTCGCCCCGTGGCCCTTCCCCTGACATCGGCCGCGGGGCGACGCCATGGCCGGCTCCGGTCGTACCCACGGCGTGCCGCGGACCATCGAAAGGAGGACCCCCGCCATCTTTGGTCGGCGGATCGCGCCCGACCGGGCGCCGACGGCGCGGCGTTGCGTAGATTTCTCGGCATGGCAGGTCATGAGGCGGCACCGCCGGCACCGCGCTTTCCCCGGCACCGGTGGCTGCTTCCGTCGGCGGTCGTGAAGGAGCTGGACCCCGACCGCACACGGGAGGGGCCGGCGAGGACCCGTCGCACCGTCCGGGACTGGGCCGTCGACGTCATGTGCTTTCTGGCGGCCGTCCTGTTGTGGCTGACGTCCGTGAGCCCCGATTCCGGCACCCGGGACGTTCCCGTGGACCTCGAGGTCCTGAACGCCGTGCTCGGAGCTCTGGCCTGCGCCGCCGTCTGGCTGCGGCGCAGGTGGCCGGTGGCTCTGGCCGTCGCGATGCTCCCCGTCGGAGTGCTGGCCGAATCCGCGGGCGGAGCGGAGGTGGTCGCCCTCTTCACGGTCGCCGTGCACCTGCCCTTCCGTCATGTCGCCTGGATCGGCGGCGCCTCGATCGCGGCGGGCGCCGTGTCGCTCCTGCTCTGGCCCGAGCCGGATCTGTCCTATGTCGCATCGGTCGTGTTCAGCGCCGTGCTCACCGTCGCCGTCGTCGGCTGGGGCATGTTCGTGCGCTCCCGGAGACAGCTTCTGATGAGCCTGCGCGACCGGGCCCGGCGTGCCGAGACCGAGGCCGCCCTGCGCGTCGAACAGGCGCAACGGCTGGCCCGTGAGGCGATCGCCCGCGAGATGCACGACGTCCTCGCGCACCGGCTGAGCCTGCTCAGCGTGCACGCGGGCGCCCTCGAATTCCGGCCGGACGCGCCCCGCGACGAGATCGCCCGGGCGGCCGGGGTGATCCGGGAGAGCTCCCACGAGGCGCTCCAGGACCTGCGGGAGATCATCGGAGTGCTGCGCGCCGGGGACGGTGACGCGGCCGGGCGCCCGCAGCCCACCCTCGCCGCGCTCGAAGCGCTCGTCGCCGAGTCCCGGGAGGCCGGTGCGCGGGTCGACCTCGACAACCGGGTCGCCGAACCTGCGGCCGTGCCCGCTTCCATCGGCCGCACCGCCTACCGCATTGCCCAGGAGGCCCTCACCAACGCCCGGAAGCACGCCCCGGGCGCCCATGTCGGCGTCCATGTCTCCGGTGCGCCCGGCGACGGTCTCACCGTCTCCGTCCGCAACCCCGCGCCGCCGGGCGAGGTCCCGGACGTCCCCGGCTCGGGCCAGGGGCTCATCGGCCTCACCGAGCGGGCCACGCTCGCCGGCGGCACGCTCGCGCACGGGCCCGAGGGCGACGGGGGGTTCGCGGTGCGGGCATGGCTCCCGTGGCCGGCGTGACGGACGCGCCGTGACGGACGCGCCGCGACGGACGCGCCGCGACGGACGCGCCGCGACCGCCGCCCCCGCGGTGCGATCGGCCCGGTTGGCCGAAACGCCATGACCGCGGCCCGCACCTGACACCGCCCGACCCTGGCTACCGTGACCCCATGAATCCGATCCGGCTGCTCCTCGTCGACGACGATCCCCTGGTCCGCGCGGGCCTGTCCCTCATGCTGGGCGGCGCGGACGACATCGAGATCGTCGGCGAGGCGGCCGACGGCTCCGAGGTCGCCGCGCTCGTCGACCGGCACCGGCCCGACGTCGTCCTCATGGACATCCGCATGCCCACCATGGACGGCCTCACCGCCACAGAAGCCCTGCGGCGTGGCGAGAACCCGCCCGAAGTCATCGTCCTCACCACCTTCCACGCCGACGAGCACGTCCTGCGGGCGCTGCGGGCGGGTGCCGCCGGATTCGTCCTGAAGGACACCGCGCCCGCGGAGATCGTCGAGGCGGTACGCCGCGTGGCCACCGGATCCCCGGTGCTGTCACCCACGGTGACCCGCCAGCTCATCACCCAGGTCGCCGGCCCCGAACCGCGCCACGACCGCCGTGAGCGCGCCCGCGCCCGCCTCGAAGCGCTCGCGGACCGGGAACGCGAGGTCGCCGTCGCGGTCGGCCGCGGCGCCTCCAACGCAGACATCGCGGCCGAGCTGTACATGAGCGTGGCCACGGTCAAGACCCACGTCTCCCGCATCCTCGCCAAACTCGGCCTCAACAACCGTGTGCAGATAGCCCTGTTGACCTATGACGCCGGAGTGCTCGACGACGAGACCTGACCACGCGTTCCGGGAACCGGACGGCATGTCCCGGGAGTTACCTCTCCGGACCATGGGTCGGAGCAGTCCGTTCGCAGTGGACCGGTACCGACGCACCACGCACGGAGACAGGGGGCAGAAGATGGCGGACCTCGTCGATCTCGGAGAGTTCGGACCGGCGTTCAACGACGACCCGCACGAGGTGTACGCCCGGCTGCGCGCCATCGGCCCGGTGCACCGGGTCCGGATGCCGCCACCCTCCGACTTCCACGAGGGATGGCTCGTCGTCGGGTACGAGGAGGCGCGCGCCGCCCTCGCCGACCCGAGGCTGTCCAAGGACATCACCAGGAGCGGTGAGCTCTCCCCCGACGAGCAGCGGATCGGCCGCCATCTGCTGCTCGCGGACGCCCCGGACCACACCCGGCTCCGCAAACTCGTCGCCCGCGAGTTCACCGGCCGGCGCGTCGAGTCGCTGCTGCCGCTGATCGGCCGCATCACGGACGACCTCCTCGACGCCATGCTGCCGCGTGGCCGGGCCGACCTCGTCGAGTCGTTCGCGTTCCCGCTGCCGCTCACCGTCATCTGCGAACTGCTCGGCGTGCCCGCCATGGACCGCGAGGCCTTCCGCGCCATGTCCAACGACGTGGTGGCGCCCCCCAGCGCGGAGGCCTCCGACGCCGCCTTCGCCGGCCTGGCCGACTATCTGGACGAGCTCATCGAGGACAAACGGTGCAGCGGCCCGGCCGACGACCTGCTGAGCGCGCTGGTGCGCACCACCGACGAGGACGGCGACCGGCTCTCCCCGGCAGAGCTGCGCGCCATGGCCTTCCTGCTGCTCATCGCGGGCCATGAGACCACGGTCAACCTGATCGCGACCGGAGTGCATCTGCTGCTCACCCACCCCGGCCAACTCTCCGCGCTGCGCTCCGACATGGGCCTCCTGGACGGCGCGATCGAGGAGTTCCTGCGCTACGAGGGGCCCGTGGAGAACGCGACCTACCGCTTCGCCGCGGAGCCCCTCGACATCGCGGGCACCCCGGTCGCCGCCGGGGAGTCGGTGATCATCGGGCTGGCCGCGGGCGACCGCGACCCCCTGCGCTTCCCCGACCCCGACACCTTCGACATCCGCCGCGCACCGCAGGGGCACCTCGCGTTCGGGCACGGCATCCACTACTGCCTGGGCGCGCCGCTCGCCCGGGCCGAGGGCCGGGTCGCGCTGCGGTCGCTGCTGGAGCGGTGCCCCGATCTGGCGGCGGACGGCCCGGCCGGTCCCTGGCTGCCGGGCATGCTCATCCGGGGCGTACGCCGCCTGCCGGTGCGCTGGTAGCGGCGCCGCCCGGCCCGGCGGCGCGCCCCCACCGAACCGTCCACGCCATGCCCCCGAGGAGCCCGGCACCATGACCGCACCGTTCGATCTCGACCTGGCCCGCCAGGTGCTGGACAGCCAGCCGTTCAGCAGACTGCTGAAGGCACGGATCACCGCGTTCGGCGGGCGCGCGGCAACCCTGGAGGTCGACATCCGGGAGGAACTCCGGCAGCAGAACGGCTTTCTGCACGGTGGAGTCATCTCCTACGCCGCCGACAACGCCCTGACCTTCGCCGGCGGGGCCGCGCTCGGCCCCGCCGTGCTCACGGGAGGCTTCTCCATCCAGTACCTCCGGCCGGCCACCGGCCGGACCCTCCTCGCCCGCGCCGAGGTCGTGCACGCCGGGCGCCGGCAGGCGGTCGTCCGCTGCGACCTGTGCACCGTGGACGCCGAGGGCTCAGAGACCCTGTGCGCCGTGGCGCAGGGCACCGTCCTGGTGGCCGCCCGGGAGGCGCCCTGACCCCGGTGCGGCCCCGACCCCCGACCCGCAGAAGCCAGGAAAGGACGAACGTGACCCACGAGGCGATCGTCGATCTCGCCGCGCTCGGCGATGAGTTCACCCGCGACCCCTACCCCGTCTACGCCGGGCTGCGGGCCCGGGGCCCCGTGCACCGGGTCCGGATGCCCGAGGGTCCCGACGCCTGGCTCGTCGTCGGATACGAACAGGGGCGCGCCGCGCTCGCCGACCCACGGCTGTCCAAGGAGTGGCGCCGTGCGTCGCCGGACCTCGGCGTCCAGCCGGTCACGCCGGGCGTCTCCATGCTGAGCAGCGACACGCCCGTGCACACCCGGCTGCGCAAACTCGTGGCGCGGGAGTTCACCGTGCGCCGGGTCGAAGGGCTCGCCCCGCGCGTCCAGCGGATGACGGACGAACTGCTGGACGCGATGCTCGCCGCCGAGGACCGCCGCGCGGACCTGGTCGAGGCACTGTCGTTCCCGCTGCCGATGTCCGTCATCTGCGATCTCCTCGGCGTGCCCTTCCTCGACCGCGAGCGCTTCCGCGCCTGGTCGAACGTCGCGGTCTCGGCGACCGACGAGGCGGCCCGGACGGCCGCCGCGAAGGAGATGGGCGCCTACCTCCCGCGCCTGCTCGACGAGAAGCGCGCACATCCCGGCGACGACCTGATGAGCGCCCTCATCCACACCGCCGACGAGGACGGCGACCGGCTCACCGGCGACGAACTCCTCGGCATGTCCTGGCTGCTGCTGGTCGCCGGGCACGAGACCACGGTCAACCTCATCTCGAACGGTGTGCTGGCCCTGCTCACCCATCCCGAGCAGATGGCCGCACTGCGCGCGGACTTCGACGGCCTGATCGACAAGGCGGTCGAGGAGATGCTGCGCTACGACGGTCCGGTGGAGACGCCCACGTACCGCTTCACCACCGAGCCGCTGGACATCGGCGGCACCACCATCCCCGGCGGCGGTGAGCTGGTGCTGATCGCGATGGCCGACGCCGACCGCGACCCGGCGCGGTTCGACGAGCCGGCCCGGTTCGACATCCGGCGGGACGCCCGCGGCCATGTCGCGTTCGGCCACGGCATCCACCACTGCCTGGGCGCCCCGCTGGCCCGTCTGGAGGCCCGCATCGCCATCCGCTCCCTGCTGGACCGCTTCCCCGGCCTGTCCCTCGACATCTCCCCGGCGGCGATCACCTGGCGCACGGGCATGCTGATCCGCGGCCCGGAGCGGCTGCCGGTCCGCTGGTAGCGGCGACGCCCGGTGCCGGGTCCGGGGAACCTAAGGGCCGCCCGCGCCGACGGGCGGCCCTGGGGGCCTGAGGCGGGCTGCGTCCCACCGCGTGGCCCACCCGGGCCCGGCCGGGGCCCGCCCGATCCCCGGGCGCCCGGTACCGGCGCACCGGGCCGAGGTCAGGCCCCCGGTGCCCCGGGGATCTCCTCCAGCCGGACGGGCCTGCGCTCCCTGCGCGACAGCTCGCACGCCTCGGCGATCCGCAGCGCATGGAGCGCCTCGCGACCGTCGCACGGGTTGTCCCGCTCGCCCCCCAGCACGTCGACGAACGCCCGCAGTTCCGCCTCGTACGCGGGTGCGAACCGCTCCAGGAAGCCGGTCCACGGCTTGTCGGCGGCCGGTGGCCCGCCGGGCTCCGTCGAGGCGATCGGCGTGCGGTCGTCCAGCCCCACCACGACCTGGTCCAGTTCACCGGCGAGTTCCATGCGGACGTCGTACCCGGCGCCGTTGCACCGGGTCGCCGTCGCCGTGGCGAGTGTGCCGTCGTCGAGGGTCAGCACGACAGCGGCGGTGTCGACGTCACCCGCCTCCCGGAACATCGCGGGCCCCGCGTCGGACCCGGTCGCGTACACCTCGCTCACCTCACGCCCCGTCACCCAGCGCAGGATGTCGAAGTCGTGCACCAGGCAGTCCCTGTAGAGCCCACCGGACAGCGGCAGATACGCGGCCGGCGGCGGCGCCGGGTCCGAGGTGATCGCCCGGACGGTGTGCAGCCTGCCGAGACTGCCGGAGCGCACCGCATCGCGCGCTGCCGAGTAGCCGGCGTCGAAGCGCCGCTGGAAGCCGAGCTGCAGGATCGTGCCGGCGGCGTCCACTTCCCGCAGCGCGGCCAGGGTGCCCGACAGGTCCAGGGCGATGGGCTTCTCGCAGAAGACCGGCAGCCCCGCGCGTGCGGCGCGGCCGATCAGCTCGGCGTGCGCCGAGGTCGCGGCCGTGATGATGACGGCGTCGACGCCCCAGGTGAAGATCTCGTCCACGGTGGGCGCCGCAGTCGCCCCGATCCGGTCCGCCAGGGCGGCCGCCCGCGCGGGGTCGGCGTCGGTCACGACGAGGGAGCCGACCTCGCGGTGGCGGTTCAAGACTGCCGCATGAAAGGTGCCGATGCGGCCCGTTCCGATGAGTCCGATGCGCATGGGTACAACCTGGCGTCGGCCCCGCGCCCTGTCAATGGTTTGTCCGGACAATCGAACTTCACAACTTCCCGTCATCATTTCCTGCGACTACGCTCGCCCCGTGCCCAAACCAGAAGTCGATCCGACCGTGACGCTCCAGCTCGGCGTGGACCGCAGCAGCCCCGTGCCGCTGTACTTCCAGCTGGCCCAGCAGCTGGAGGCGGCGATCGAGCACGGGACGCTCACCCCCGGCAGCCTCCTCGGCAACGAGATCGAGCTGGCCGGCCGCCTCGGCCTGTCCCGCCCGACCGTCCGCCAGGCCATCCAGTCGCTCGTCGACAAGGGCCTGCTGGTGCGGCGCCGCGGCGTGGGTACCCAGGTGGTGCACAGCCAGGTCAAGCGCCCGCTGGAGCTCAGCAGCCTCTACGACGACCTGGAGGCGGCGGGGCAGCGTCCGGCCACCCGTGTCCTGAGCAATGTGCTGGTGCCCGCGTCCGCCGAGGTGGCCGCCGCGCTCGGGGTCACCGAAGGCGGTGAGGTGCACCGTGTGGAGCGGCTGCGGCTGGCCCACGGCGAGCCCATGGCGTACCTCTGCAACCATCTGCCGACCGGGCTGCTGGACCTGGACACCGCGCAGCTGGAGGCCACCGGCCTCTACCGGCTGATGCGGGGCGCCGGCATCACCCTGCACAGCGCCCGCCAGTCCGTCGGGGCGCGGGCCGCGACGGCCGAGGAGGGCGAGCGGCTCGGCGAGCCGGAGGGGGCGCCGCTGCTCACGATGCAGCGCACCACCTTCGACGACACCGGCCGGGCCGTCGAGTTCGGCTCGCACACGTACCGGGCCTCGCGCTACTCCTTCGAGTTCCAGCTGCTCGTACGTCCGTGAAGGCGCCGGGCGGGTTTGTGCGGCAGTAAGAATGTTCTGACAAACCCATTGACGTTGCCGTGCGCACAGGGCTAGAACTCCCTCCAGCCGCAACCGGGCGGCCGGAGAAGAGGTGGTCCCACGATGCGTAGAGCCCGCACGGCAGCAGCAGTGATCGCCGCGATGGCGCTTGCCGCCGGATGCAGCAGCTCCGGCGGCAAGGCGTCGGAGGACGGGTCCGGCGGCGGTTCCGGTGGCGGCAAGGCCGCGAACACGCCGCGGCTGAAGATCGCCATGGTGACCCACTCGGGCGAGGGCGACACCTTCTGGGACATCGTCCAGAGCGGCGCCAAGCAGGCGGCGGCCAAGGACAACGTCCAGTTCCTCTACTCCAACGACAAGGAGGCGAACGGCCAGGCGCAGCTGGTCCAGTCCGCGATCGACAAGAAGGTCGATGGGCTGATCGTCACGCTGGCCAAGCCCGAGGCGATGAAGGACGTCCTCGCCAAGGCCGAGGCGGCCGGCATACCGGTCGTCACGATCAACTCGGGGGCGGAGTTCTCCAGGAAGTTCGGGGCGCTCACGCACATCGGCCAGGACGAGTCCGTGGCCGGTGAGGCGGTCGGCGACGAGCTGAACAAGCGGGGTCTGAAGAAGGCCCTCTGTGTGATCCACGAACAGGGCAACGTCTCCCTGGAGCAGCGCTGCGCAGGCGTCAAGAAGACCTTCAAGGGCTCCGTCGAGAACCTCAACGTCGAGGGCACCAACGCACCCGCCGCCCAGTCGTCCGTCGAGGCCAAGCTCCAGGCGTCGAAGGGCATCGACGCCGTCGTCGCCCTCGGCGCCCCCATCGCCGCTCTCGCCGTCAAGGCGAAGGACGACGCCGGCAGCAAGGCGGAGATCGACACCTTCGACCTGAACGCCGAGGTCGTCAAGCGCCTCAAGGCCAAGGAGGTCGGCTTCGCCGTGGACCAGCAGCCCTACCTCCAGGGCTATCTCGCCGTGGACGAGCTGTGGCTGTACAAGACCAACGCGAACGTCATCGGCGGCGGCAGGCCCGTGCTGACCGGCCCCCAGATCATCACCGGGAAGGACGTCCCCGCCCTCGAGAAGTACACGGCACGCGGCACCCGATGACCATGTGCGCGATCCCGGTGTGCCCGGCACGCGTCCGGGGGGCGGCCGCCCGGCCCCCGGACGGAGGCCGCCCGGGGCCCCGTGGACCTGCCCGGCAGGGGCGATCAAGGGTCGGCGATACTTGGGCGTACCGAGGAGTAGTGGAGCAAGAAGGGCGCGGCGTCGTGGCAAGGGTTCGGACAGGGGTACGTGCGGTGGGGGCCGTTCTGGTGGCGGTGCTCGGCGCATCGTCCCTCGCGGGGTGCAGCAGCACCGGTGGCAAACGTGCCGAGGACGCCCGGAGGGCAGCCACCGCCCAGGGGAAGGCCGCGGTGAACACTCCACGCTGGACCTTCGCGATGGTGACGCACTCCGGTGAGGGCGACACCTTCTGGGACATCGTCCAGAACGGCGCCAAGCAGGCCGCCGTCAAGGACAACATCAACTTCCTGTACTCGCACGACGACCAGGCCCAGCAGCAGGCCCAGCTCGTCGACGCGGCCGTCGACAAGAAGGTCGACGGGATCATCGTGACGCTCGCCAAGCCCGATGCGATGAAGGCCGCAGTTGCCCGCGCCGAGAAGGCCGGCATCCCCGTGATCACCGTGAACTCGGGCTCCGGGGAGTCCAAGAAGTTCGGCGCCCTCACCCACATCGGGCAGGACGAGACGATCGCGGGCCAGGCCGTCGGCAACGAGCTCAACAAGCGCGGCCGCAAGAACGCCCTGTGCGTCCTGCACGAGCAGGGCAACGTCGGCCACGAGCAGCGCTGCGACGGCGCCGCGAGCACCTTCAAGGGCCGGATGCAGAAGCTGTACGTCGACGGCACCAACATGCCCGACGTGCGCGCCTCCATCGGCGCCAAGCTGCAGGCCGACCACTCCATCGACGCGGTCGTCACGCTGGGCGCACCCTTCGCGGACACCGCCGTCCAGGCCAGGCAGGACGCCGGCAGCAAGGCCGAGATCGACACCTTCGACCTCAACGCCAAGGTCGCGGCGGAGCTGAAGAACGCCACGCTCGGCTTCGCCGTCGACCAGCAGCCCTACCTCCAGGGTTACGAGGCCGTGGACCTGCTGTGGCTCTACAAGTACAACGCCGACGTCCTCGGCGGGGGCAAGCCCGTCCTGACCGGCCCGCAGATCATCACCAAGGACCAGGCCGCCGCCCTGGAGGACTACACGAAGCGGGGGACCCGATGACCGCCACCGCTCCGGCGCCCGCGCCGGACACCCAGCCCGACGAACGCCTTCTGAAGACCTCGCCGCTGCGCAAGCTCCTCGGCCGCCCCGAGCTGGGCTCGGTCGTCGGCGCGATCGCCGTCTTCATCTTCTTCGCGATCTTCGCCGACAGCTTTCTCCAGCCCGCGAGCCTCAGCACCGTCCTGTACGGGGCCTCGGTGATCGGCATCATGGCGGTGCCGGTCGCACTGCTGATGATCGGCGGCGAGTTCGACCTCTCCGCGGGCGTCATGGTGACGACCTCCGCGCTGGTCTCGTCGATGTTCAGCTACCAGATGACCGCCAACGTCTGGGTCGGCGTCGGCGTGTCGCTGCTGGTGACCCTCGCGATCGGTGTCTTCAACGGCGTGATGCTGGTCCGCACCGACCCGCCGAGCTTCATCATCACGCTCGGTACCTTCCTGATGCTGACCGGTATGAACCTCGGCTTCACCAAGCTGATCAGCGGCACGGTCTCCACCAAGTCGATCTCCGACATGGAGGGCTTCTCCTCCGCCAAGGACGTCTTCGCCTCGACGCTCACCATCGGCGGCGTCGACTTCAAGATCACCATCCTGTGGTGGCTCGTCCTGGTCGCCGTCGCCACCTGGATCCTGCTGCGCACCCGCGTCGGCAACTGGATCTTCGCCGTCGGCGGCGGCTCGGACGCCGCCCGCGCGGTCGGCGTCCCGGTGAACAAGACCAAGATCGGCCTGTACATGGGCGTCGCCCTGGGCGCCTGGATCTCCG
The DNA here is from genome assembly GCF_053593975.1 of Streptomyces sp. NPDC002004. Lineage (NCBI taxonomy): Bacteria > Bacillati > Actinomycetota > Actinomycetes > Kitasatosporales > Streptomycetaceae > Streptomyces > Streptomyces sp. NPDC002004. The sequence continues at coordinate 185,597 of NZ_JBSFDP010000007.1, read as the reverse complement.
GGCAGCATCTGCTCTTCTCCTTCGACGTCGTGCAGTCCGGAGAAGGCGTCGGCAATGAACTGATCTACATCATCGCGGCCGTCATCGGCGGCTGCCTGATCACCGGCGGCTACGGCTCCGCCGTCGGCGCGGCGGTCGGTGCGCTGATCTTCGGCATGACGAGCAAGGGCATCGTCTTCGCCGAGTGGAACCCCGACTGGTTCAAGTTCTTCCTCGGAGCGATGCTGCTCCTCGCGACCCTGCTGAACGCCTGGGTCCGCAAGCGCGCGGAGGCCATCAAATGACGACAGCCCCGAAGGCGGCCGAGCGGACGGCCCTCGTCCGGCTCGACTCCGTCAGCAAGTACTACGGCAACATCCGCGCCCTCGAAGGCGTCTCGCTGGAGGTGCACGCCGGAGAGATCTCCTGCGTCCTCGGCGACAACGGCGCCGGCAAGTCCACCCTCATCAAGATCGTCGCCGGACTGCACCGGCACGACGCGGGCAGCTTCCGCATCGAGGGCGAGGAGGCGAAGCTGTCCTCCCCCCGCGAGGCACTGGACCGCGGGATCGCCACCGTCTACCAGGACCTCGCCGTCGTCCCGCTGATGCCGGTCTGGCGGAACTTCTTCCTCGGCTCCGAGCCGACGAAGGGGACGGGTCCCTTCAAGCGCATGGACGTCGACCTCATGCGCCGCACCACCCGGTCGGAGCTGCTGCGCATGGGCATCGACCTGCGTGACGTCGACCAGCCCATCGGCACCCTCTCGGGCGGCGAGCGGCAGTGCGTCGCGATCGCCCGAGCCGTCTACTTCGGCGCCAAGGTCCTCGTCCTCGACGAACCGACCGCCGCCCTCGGCGTCAAGCAGTCCGGCGTCGTCCTCAAGTACGTCGCCGCCGCCAGGGACGCCGGGCTGGGCGTGGTCCTGATCACGCACAACCCCCACCACGCGTATCTGGTCGGCGACCGCTTCGTCCTGCTCAAGCGCGGCACGATGTCCGGCAGCTACGCCAAGGACGACGTGACGCTAGACGAGCTGACCCGGCAGATGGCGGGCGGCAGCGAGCTGGAGGCCCTGCGGCACGAGCTGGAGCGGGCCCCCGTGCCGACCCACCTGGGCGGGCACCCCACCAAGGTCACGAAGGGTGAGGCCACCGACGCGTGAGGCAGCGCGACCCGGCTCCTTATGCGCCCGCGAGGCCGCGTGAGGCAGAATCGGCCCGATGAGCACCTACCGCGATCTCGCACACCGTGGCTCCGCACGCGCCACCGTCCTGCGGACCGTGGGCACACGCGAGCGCCGATCGCACCTGACGGCGCCCCGCGTTCCCACGGTCGGCATCGACATCGGCGGTACGAAGGTGATGGCGGGCGTCGTCGATGCCGACGGGAACATCCTGGAGCGGCTCCGCACCGAGACCCCGGACAAGTCCAAGAGCCCCAAGGTCGTCGAGGACACCATCGTCGAGCTGGTGCTCGATCTGTCCGACCGGCACGACGTGCACGCGGTCGGCATCGGAGCGGCCGGCTGGGTCGACGCCGACCGCAACCGCGTCCTGTTCGCGCCCCACCTGTCGTGGCGCAACGAACCCCTGCGCGACCGCATCTCCAGCCGCCTCGCCGTCCCCGTCATGGTCGACAACGACGCCAACACCGCGGCCTGGGCGGAATGGCGCTTCGGCGCCGGCCGCGGCGAGGACCATCTCGTCATGATCACGCTCGGTACCGGCATCGGCGGCGCGATCCTCGAGGACGGTCAGGTCAAGCGCGGCAAATTCGGTGTCGCCGGTGAATTCGGACACATGCAGGTCGTCCCCGGCGGCCACCGCTGCCCGTGCGGCAACCGCGGCTGCTGGGAGCAGTACAGCTCCGGAAACGCCCTTGTCCGCGAGGCCCGCGAACTCGCCTCCGCGGACTCCCCGGTCGCGTACAACATCATCGAACGCGTCAAGGGCAACATCCCCGACATCACCGGCCCGCTCATCACCGAACTCGCCCGCGAGGGCGACGCGATGTGCATCGAACTGCTCCAGGACATCGGCCAGTGGCTCGGCGTCGGCATCGCCAATCTGGCCGCCGCCCTCGACCCCTCCTGCTTCGTGATCGGCGGCGGTGTCTCGGCCGCCGACGACCTCCTCATCGGCCCCGCGCGGGATGCCTTCCGCCGCCACCTCACCGGCCGCGGCTACCGCCCCGAGGCCCGCATCGCCCGCGCCCAGCTCGGACCCGAGGCCGGTATGGTCGGTGCGGCGGACCTGGCCCGCCTGGTCGCCCGGCGCTTCCGCCGGGCCAAGCGGCGCCGCGTAGAGCGGTACGAGCGCTATGCGCGCTACGCCGAGGCCCGCCGTACCTCCAGCTCCACCCAGGGAACCCCGTAGACATGGCAGCAGACACGCCCACCGTGCCCCGACAGGCGTCGCCCCCGGACGGGCCGCGGCGCCCCGTCGAGGACCGCCGCCACATGATCCGCCGCCGTGCGATCACGCTGCTGATCATCGTGCTGCTCATCGGCGTGCCCGCCGTGTATCTGCTGATATGCGCAGACCAGAGCCGGGACAGCGGCAAGGACAAGGAGGCGAAGTACTCCGCGACGGGCCTCTCCGTGGGCTGGCCGTCGAAGGTGCAGCGGCGCCTCTACGACGTGCCCGTCCCCGGCTACTCCGCGGGCGTCGCCTCCTACGAGACCAACAACTGGAAGACCAGCCGGCTCTACGTCCAGTTCGTCACCAACCCCGAGGGCCTCGACCGCTTCCTCACCCGGATCGGGACCAGCGTCGACGCGCTGCACGCCGACGACATCTCCATCAGCGCACGCAACCGGAAGATCGTCGGCTGGGACTTCACCGGTACCGGCCCCTGGTCCGGCCTGACCCATGCGCAGGCCGACCCGCAGCCCACCCTGAACATCGTCGTGAACCGCGCCAACCCCGCGCACCCCAAGGTGTACGTGGTGTCCACGACCACGCCCTGACCGACGGGTGCCCGGCCTCCGCGGGACCGGCGGCACGGCCCGTTGTCGGACCCCCCTCGTAGAGTCGAAAGGCGTCGATGCGACGAGGCCGAGGTGACGAGCGGGCGGAGGTGACGGGCCCATGACGGACGGCGAGGGGACACCCCTGCCTCCCGACGCCACCGCGCTCCTTCGGCTCGCCGCCGTGTTCCTGCCCGCCGAGCCGCCCCGCGCGGGCCGCATGGCCTTCTGGGACCCCCGGGGCGCCGAGCTGCCGCCCGCTCCGGGCGCGGGGGACACCCGGGAGCTCACGGTGGTGCGCCCCCGCGGCGACGGTGTACGCAGCGTGCCCGTGCCGGCACTGTCCCTGCCCATCGGCGACGCGCTGCCGCTGCTCGTGCGCGCCCGGCACGACCGGGCGGCCCACCCCGCCACGGCCTGCTGGGGCGCCGCCGCGCTGCACGCCCTCCGGCTCGTCGCGCGGGGCCGCCTGCTGCCCGGGCTCACCGCCGAGGGGTACGACGCCTGGCGCGCCGGCCCCCTGGAGGCCGACGACACCGCCCATCTGCGGGCCGTCGCCGCCGGACTGCCCCACGAGGGGCACGCGAGCCCGCTCCCCGGGCGGCGGCCGCTCGAGCTGCCCCAGCCCGAGGCCCTGGTCCGCGCGTTCCTCGACGCCGTCGCCGACACGCTGCCCCGCACCCCGGCGGCGCCCCACGCCGTCGGCGCACCGTTCGCCGCCCACGCCCCGCAGCGGATGCCCGGCGCGCGGGACTGGGCCGCCGAGGTCGCGGCGGGCATGGACGCGGGCGTCCGCATCTCGCTGCGCCTGGACCTGTCCGCCCACCGTCTCTTCGACGAGGCGGGCACGGGCAGGGACGCCGGCGCGGCCGTCGTCCAGGTGCACAGCCTCGCCGACCCCGCCCTCGTCGTCGACGTGGCGGAGCTGTGGGCGGCCGAAGCCGGCGTGCCCGCCGCGCCGTTCGGCCCCCGCGCCCGCATCGACGCCGCGCTCGCCGTCCGCCGCGCGGCCCGCGTCTGGCCCCCGCTCGACCGGCTCGCCGACCGTGACGCGCCCGACGTCCTGGCCCTCTCCGACGACGAACTCACGGACCTGCTGGGCCCGGCGGCGACCCGGCTCGGCGCCGCCGGTGTCGCCGTGCACTGGCCGCGCGACCTCGCCCACGACCTCGGCGCGACCGCCGTCGTCCGGCCCGCGCCCGGCTCGGCCACCGACGGCACCGCCTTCTTCGACGCATGGGGATCCCGCAGGGGAGAGGCCGCCGGCGGGGGAGAACTCCTGCAGTTCCGCTGGCAGATCGCGCTCGGCGGCGATCCGCTCACCGAAGCCGAGATGGACGTGCTCGCCGAGGCCCACCGCCCGGTCGTCCGGCTGCGCGACCGCTGGGTGCTCGTCGACCCGGCCCTCGTCCGCAAGGCCCGGCAGCGCGACCTCGGCCTGCTGGACCCGGTGGACGCGCTGGCCACCGTCCTCACCGGCACCGCCGAGATCGACGGCGAGACGGTCGACGCGGTCCCGGTGGGCGCGCTCGCCGCGCTCCGCGACCGGCTCACCGCGGGCCTCACCCCGGCCGAGCCGCCGCCCGGTCTGAACGCCCGGCTGCGGGACTACCAACTGCGCGGCCTGGCCTGGCTCGACCTCATGACATCCCTGGGTCTCGGCGGCTGCCTGGCGGACGACATGGGCCTGGGGAAGACGGTCACCGTCATCGCGCTGCACCTGCGGCGCGCCCGCACCGAGCCCACCCTGGTGGTCTGCCCCGCCTCGCTCCTCGGCAACTGGCAGCGGGAGATCACCCGTTTCGCGCCGGGCGTCCCCGTCCGCCGCTACCACGGCGCCGGGCGCACCCTCGACGGCATGGACACCGGCGGGTTCGTCCTCACCACCTACGGCACCATGCGGTCGGCGGCGCAGCAGCTCGCCGACCGGAAGTGGGGGATGGTCGTCGCCGACGAGGCACAGCACGTCAAGAACCCCTACTCGGCGACCGCGAGGGCGCTGCGCACCATCCCCGCCCCGGCCCGCGTCGCGCTCACCGGCACCCCCGTCGAGAACAACCTCTCCGAGCTGTGGGCGCTGCTCGACTGGACGACTCCCGGACTCCTGGGACCGCTCACGTCGTTCCGCGCCCGGCACGCGCGGGCCGTGGAGAGCGGAGTCGCCGACGGCCAGGACACCGGGGCGGCGGAGCGCCTGGCCCGGCTCGTCCGCCCCTTCCTCCTGCGCCGCAGGAAGTCGGACCCGGGCATCGTGCCCGAACTCCCGCCCAAGACGGAGACGGACCACCCGGTCTCGCTCACCCGCGAGCAGGCCTCGCTCTACGAGGCGGTGGTCCGCGAGTCGATGGCGGCGATCGAGGCCGCCGACGGCATCGGCCGCCGGGGCCTGGTCCTCAAGCTGCTCACGTCCCTGAAGCAGATCTGCAACCACCCGGCGCAGTACCTGAAGGAGCCGGTTCCGGAGCCGGACGCGGCGGCGCCGCACGGGGCGGGACCACTGGTGCAGCCCGGCCCGCCACCGTCCGGCGCCCACCGCCTCGCCGCCCGGTCCGGCAAGCTGACACTGCTCGACGAACTCCTGGAGACCATCCTCGCCGAGGACGGCTCGGCGCTGGTCTTCACGCAGTACGTGAGCATGGCCCGACTGATCGCCGCGCACCTCGCGGTACGCGGGGTCCCGGCGGGCCTCCTCCACGGCGGCACCCCGGTGCCGGAGCGCGAACGCCTGGTGGACCGCTTCCAGAGCGGGGGGACCCCGGTCCTGGTCCTCTCCCTCAAGGCGGCGGGGACCGGCCTCAACCTCACCCGCGCGGGGCATGTCATCCACGTCGACCGCTGGTGGAACCCCGCCGTCGAGGACCAGGCCACCGACCGCGCCCACCGCATCGGGCAGACCCAGCCGGTCCAGGTCCACCGCCTCATCACCGAGGGCACCGTGGAGGACCGCATCGCCGACCTCCTGCATGCCAAGCGCGCCCTGGCCGACGCGGTCCTCGCCACCGGTGAGACGTCGCTGACCGAACTGACGGACCGGGAACTCGCCGACCTGGTGTCCCTGAGGAGGCAGCCATGAGCGGCGCAGACGGCGGACAGGACGAGGCTCCCCGCCCGGCCGACGCCGTGCGCCGCGCCCTGAGGGACGCCCGCCGTGCCGGGAACCCACCGGAGACGGACCGCGACACGGCCGGTGCCGGCACCCCGGGCGTGACCGCCGGTCCGCAAACACCTGGCGTGACCACCGGTCCCGCCTCTGCGGGGGTGAGCGGGAGCGCCCTCGCCGCGGGGCAGGCCGAGGAGCGCGCGGACGAGAGCCGCCCCGGTGACGTGGCGCGCGAGGCACTCCGCGCGGCGCGCGCAGCCCGGCGTGCCGCGCAGGACCCCGACAGCCACTCCGACGTTCCCGCCGGCATGTCCGCCGAGGAGGACGTGCGGGCCCCGGCCGGCCCAGCCGGCACGTCCGAGGGGGCGCCGCGTCCTGGTGACATGGCGCGTGACGCGTTGCGTTCGGGGCGCGCAGCCGGGGGCGCCGCGCAGGGTCCCGATGCCCTGCCGGCCGAGCCCACCGACGGCGACGCGCGGGGTCCGGGCACGGGGGCCCACGTGCCGGCCGACGGCGGGCGGCCCGGCGACGTGGCGCGTAAGGCCCTGCGTTCGGCGCGGGGTGCGGAGGGTGCGGCGGATCCGGACACGTCCGCCGACGCGCACGCCGAGGGTGACGTGCCGGGCCGGGATGCCCGGGTGGACGCGTCCGCGGACGGCGGGCGGCCCGGTGACGTGGCGCGTGAGGCGTTGCGTTCGGCGCGTGCCGCCACGGCCGCCCCGGAGGGACGCGACGCGGGGCAGCGAGCAGCCGAGGGCGACCGGCGCGCGGCGGGCGACGGGGATCCGCCGCCCCGGGCCGGGCGGGCGCAGGGAAGCGCACCGGCCCCCCGTCCCGGGGATCCCGGCCGCGCGGACATCCACCACCGCACCGCCGCCACGGCCCCCGCACACCCCCGCGACGGCGGCGGCACCCGCCCGTTCGCCACCACGTGGTGGGGACGGGCCTGGGTGGCCGCGCTGGAGGACGGCGCCGTCGACGCGGCACGGCTCGCCCGGGGGCGGGCGTACGCGGAGGAAGGGCACGTCGGGACGGTCAGGGTGACGCCCGGGGAAGTACTGGCCTATGTGCAGGGGAGCAGGCCGCGCCCCTACCGGGTGCGGCTCGAGGTGCGCAGGTGGTCCCCGGACGCGTGGGAGCGTTTCCTGGACGCCGCTGCGGCGGCGCCGGGCCGGATCGCCGCCCTGCTGGAGAAGGAGCTGCCGCAGTCGGCGGCCGAGGACGGCGCGCTGCTGCCCGGCCCGGGCGAGCTCCGTACGGAGTGCGGATGCCCCGACGCCGGACGCCCCTGCAAGCACGCCGCGGCGCTCTGCTACGCGACGGCGCGGCTCCTCGACGAGGACCCGTTCCTGCTGCTGCTCCTGCGCGGGAGGGGCGAGCACGACGTCCTCGACGCCCTCGCGCAGCGCAATGCGGCACGCGCCGCCGCGTCGGCGCTGCCCGCCCCGCTCCCCGGCCTCCGCGCCCGCGACGCCGTCAGGCCACGGGCGCTGCCGCCCCTGCCCGCACCTCTCCCGCCGCCCCCGCACCCCGAGCAGCCCCCGGCCTGTCCCGCGGTGCCCGGAGGCCCGGACCCGTTCGCCCTCGACCAGCTGGCCACCGGCGCCGCAGCCCGCGCCCACACGCTGCTCACCCGGGGCCGTGACCCCCTGGCGGGGCTGACGCTGTGGCAGGACGCCGTACGCCTCGCCGCGGCCCATCCGGGCTCCGGCCTGACCGCCGCGACCCGCGCGCTCTACGCCTCCCTCGCCGAGGCGACCGGACGCACCGCCGCCGACCTCGCCCGCGCCGTCGCCGCCTGGCGCCAGGGCGGCGAAGCCGCTCTGACCGTGCTCGAAGAGCCCTGGGACCCGCCCGCCGGGCGTTTCGACCGTGCCCGCCCGGCGCTTCTCGCCGCCGACTTCCCGCCCTTCCGGCCCCGGCACAACCAGCTCACGCACCCGGACGGTCACCTGCAGCTCCGCCTGGGCCGCGACGGCCTCTGGTACGCGTACGAGTCGGAGCCCGGCCACGACGACTGGTGGCCGCGGGGGACACCCGACCTCGATCCGGTCGGCGCGCTCACCGGCCTCGGTCTCGGTTCCGGGAGCGGCGAGCGCGGCGGCACCCCGGCGCGGGACTGACCGGACGCGCCGGGCGCACGCTCCTGTGCCCTGGCGCACGCCCACGCGGCCGGGAGCATCGGGGCGAGCCCCTCGCAACCCAGTGCATCAGTCCGCGCGGACAGGTCCGCACCCCCTCGCGGCCCCCGCGCAAACCCCTCGTGGATCTTGGCGGCCGGCCGTTCGAGACTGTCCGCGCGAGCATCCCGCAAAGCTCCGTATGAGCCGCTCGCGCCCTGTCTGCACGGGTTTCTCGCGGTACTTGCACACGATCCCCGCCACCCTCGCCCCACCGTGTGGGACACGCTCTCGGGAGGGCGGTGCCGCGCGGATCCGCGGGCCCGCCGAAGGGGACCCGTTGCATCACCAGGGAGCGCCGATGGATAGCGTGGAGCGAGTGAGTGAGACGAAGACCCCTGCCCTCCAGTACCGCTTCGACGGCCCGGAAGACGCCCCGGTCCTCATCCTCGGCCCCTCGCTCGGCACCACCTGGCACATGTGGGACCGGCAGGTCCCCGAGTTGTCCCGGCAGTGGCGAGTGCTCCGGTTCGATCTGCCGGGCCACGGGGGTGCCCCGGCCCATCCGGTGGGGTCCGTGGGGGAGCTGGCGGAGCGGCTGCTCGGCACGCTCGACGCGCTGGGCGTGCAGCGTTTCGGATACGCGGGCTGCGCACTGGGCGGCGCCATCGGCGCCGAGCTGGCGCTTCGCCATCCCGAACGCGTGGCCTCGCTGGTGCTGATCGCCGCGTCGCCGAGGTTCGGCACGGCCGACGAATTCCGTCAGCGCGGAGTGATCGTGCGCACCAACGGCCTCGACCCGATCGCCCGCACGTCTCCGGAGCGCTGGTTCACACCGGGCTTCGCCGCCGCCCAGCCGGCGATCACCGAGTGGGCCGTACAGATGGTGCGCACCACCGATCCGGGCTGCTACATCGCCGCGTGCGAGGCGCTGGCCTCCTTCGACGTCCGCCCCGAGCTCGGCCGGATCGGCGTCCCCACGCTCGTCCTCGTCGGCTCCGAGGACCAGGTGACCGGTCCGGCCGAGGCGCGCACGCTCGTCGCCGGCATCCCCGACGCCCGCCTCGCCGTGGTGCCCGGCGCCTCCCATCTGGCGCCCGTCGAGCAGCCCGCCGCCGTCACCGACCTGCTCGTACGCCACTTCGGCACCGCCTGGCAGGCGGCCGCCGACACGACGGTCCAGGCCGCCATCCAGGCGCCCCCCGTCAAGCCGGTGCTCGCGCCGCCGCCGGTCGCTCCTCTCGGGGAGATCGCGGCCGCGGTCGTCCAGCCTGCCGCGGACGGGCGGCCGGACCCGTACGAGACGGGGCTCAAGGTGCGCCGCGAGGTGCTCGGCGACGCGCACGTCGACCAGGCGCTGACGGAGGCCGACGAATTCTCCGGCGACTTCCAGGAACTGATCACCCGTTACGCCTGGGGCGAGGTGTGGAGCCGCCCCGGCCTCGACCGCCGCGCCCGCAGCTGCGTCACGCTCACCGCGCTCGTCGCGGGCGGCCATCTCGGCGAGCTGGCCTTCCACACCCGGGCCGCCCTGCGCAACGGACTCACCCCGGACGAGATCAAGGAAGTGCTGCTGCAGGCCGCCGTCTACTGCGGTGTGCCCGCCGCCAACTCGGCGTTCCGCGTGGCACAGCAGGTCATCCGCGAGGAGACCACGCCGCGCGGATAGCCCGCCCGGCGACGCGGTCGACCCCGGGTGCGCGCCCCCGGGGCGGAGGGTGGGGCCCGGGGAGCAGGATGTGCCGTATGAAGCTCACCAAGAAGAGTCATTCGTGCATCCGTCTCGAGAAGGACGGCCGCACCCTCGCCATCGACCCCGGCGGCTTCAGCGAGGAGAACGCGGCCGTCGGCGCGGACGCGATCCTCGTCACCCACGAGCACGCCGACCACTTCGACGAGGGGCGGCTGCGGGCCGCCATGGAAGCGAACCCGGGCGCCGAGATCTGGACCCTGCGCTCCGTCGCGGACCAGATCTCGGCGGCGTTCCCCGGCCGGGTGCACACGGTCGGCAACGGTGACACGTTCACGGCGGCCGGCTTCGACGTGCAGGTGCACGGCGAGCTGCACGCCGTGATCCACCCGGACATCCCCCGCATCACCAACGTCGGCTACCTGGTGGAGAGCTCGGTCTTCCACCCCGGCGACGCGCTCACCGTCCCCGGCCACCCCGTCGAGACGCTGATGCTCCCGGTGCACGCCCCCTGGAACAAGATCTCCGAGGTCATCGACTACGTCCGTGAGGTCAAGCCGCAGCGCGCGTACGACATTCACGACGCGCTCCTGACCGACCTCGCCCGCCCGATCTACGACCGCCAGATCGGGGCGCTCGGCGGTGCCGAGCACCTGCGGCTGACGCCGGGCGGCTCCGCGGAGGTGTGAGGCGCCCGCTCCCCGGGGAGGCGGTGCGCTGTCGGTGGCGCCGGGTAGGTTGGTGCCCATGCGCATCGCCACCTGGAACGTGAACTCGATCACCGCCCGTCTCCCGCGGCTGCTCGCCTGGCTGGAGAGCAGCGGGACGGACGTGCTGTGCATCCAGGAGACCAAGACCACCGAGGCGGGCTTCCCCGCGGACGAGCTGCGCGAGCTGGGGTACGAGTCGGCGGTCCACGCCACGGGCCGGTGGAACGGCGTGGCGCTGGTCTCCCGGGTCGGCCTGGAGGACGTGGTCAGGGGCCTGCCCGGAGACCCCGGGTTCGAGGGCGTCGAGGAGCCCCGCGCGCTCTCGGCGACCTGCGGCCCGGTCCGGGTCTGGTCGGTGTACGTGCCGAACGGCCGAGAGGTGGAGCACGCGCACTACGCGTACAAGCTCCAGTGGTTCGAGGCCCTGCGGGCGGCGGTGGCGGGCGACGCCCAGGGCAGCCGGCCGTTCGCGGTGATGGGCGACTACAACGTGGCGCCGACCGACGACGACGTCTGGGACATCGCCGCGTTCGACGGTGCCACGCATGTGACTCCCGCCGAGCGCGCCGCCCTCGCCTCCCTCCGCGAGGCCGGCCTCTCCGACGTGGTCCCGCGCCCCCTCAAGTACGACCACCCGTTCACGTACTGGGACTACCGCCAGCTCTGCTTCCCGAAGAACCGGGGCATGCGCATCGACCTCGTCTACGGCAACCAGGCCTTCTCCAAGGCGGTCTCCGACGCCTACGTGGACCGTGAGGAGCGCAAGGGCAAGGGCGCGAGCGACCACGCGCCCGTCGTGGTGGATCTCGACGTCTAGGACCTGTCCCTCGGATCACGCCGGGCTCGCGGAGCGGGTGCGGCCTGATCCGAAGGGCTCAGGCGGCCGCGCCCTCCGGCAGGAGGGACAGTAGCTGCCGGGTGTGGCCGGGCAGCTCCACGTCCGCCAGGCCCGTGACGAGATCCCTCAGCGGGACGAGGCCGTCGACCAGGACGGCGCCCTTGGACAGGAGCAGGGTGGGCACGGGCGTGTCCAGTTCTGCCTCGCTCAGCACGGGCCCGACCAGGGCACAGAGCGCGTCCCCCTGGCGGCGGACGCGGTCCCGGAGCCCTGCGGTGCCGCCCGCGCGCTCGATGACGCGTGCGATGGTCCAGGGGTCGAGCGCCATGCGGTTGTCGTACGTCGTGTGCGCCGCCGAGGTCACGGCCGAGACGGCGGAGAGGGTGGCGGCACCGACGACCGTGACGTGCGCCAGGATCTCGTCGGCGTTCCATTCGCCGGGCGGCGGGACGGGGTTCGTGCCGCCGGAGCCCGCCACGGTGGCTGCGGCGTCCAGCAGCGCCCGGTAGGCATCCCGAAGCGCGGTGGTGTCCATGGAAGTCTCCTGCTGTATGTGAGGCGGGCGCGGAGTGGAACGGGGTGCGCACCGGGAGGACCCGTGACGGCCGGTGTCTCAGCCGTGCGTGCGGGTCATCTCCCACGGCGCCTGCGGGAGGACCTCGCCGGTTTCGAGCAGCGACTTGAGGTTCGCCAGCACGGCCGGCCAGCCCTGCGAAATGCCGCCGAGCATCTCCTGGTTGGGGAGGTTCTCGTGGGTCACGGTGAGCCGGACGATGTCCTGGTGCGGTTCGACGAGGAAGGTGACCACCGACGCTTCCCGCGGTGTCCCGGCGTCGGGGGCGTCGTCGAAGGTGATGACCAGGCGGGTCGGGGGCTCGGTCTCGATCACCCGGCCGACGACGTCGACGACGCCCGATCCGTCGACGCGGCGGTGCTCCCATGCGGAGCCGGGCTGCCAGTCCGAGACGTTGGCGTGCCCCCAGTAGCGCGCCGTCAGGTCCGCGTCGGTCAGGGCCTGCCACACCTGTTCCGCGCTCGCGCGGATGTAGGTGACATAGACATAGGTCGGTACGGGCGTTGTTTCGTCGGTCATGGCGTATTCCTCTGCCTGGTTCCTGATGGCGCTGATCGCTTGCAGGCGGGGCCTGTCGAACCCCGAGATCCACCGCTCCTCGATCTCGTGGATCGGCACCGGATTGAGGTAGTGCAGCCGTTCCCGTCCACGCCGCACGACGGTGACGAGGCCGGCCCGCTCGAGGATGTCGAGGTGCTGTGTCGCCGACTGGCGCGCCATGGCCAGGCGCTCGCACAGCTCCCGCAGCGTCTGGCCGTTGTGCTCGCGCAGACGGTCGAGCAGGAGTCGTCGCGTGGGGTCGGCCAGCGCCTTGAACACCGAGTCCATCGCTGTTGCTTCGAGGCTCACTTCTCGATTATGCAGGTATTCACCTGCATATTGTCAACGGCGACTGCCGCACCTACCGCACTCGGAGGCCCACCGCCCCGCCCCTACAGCACCCGGAGGTCCACCGACCCGGCCAGCGCTGCAAGCCCCGAGTCGCCGGGATGCAGGTGGTCCCCGCTGTCGTAGGCGGGCAGCAGGCGCGCCGGATGCCCGGGATCCCGCAGCACCGCGTCGAAGTCGAGCACCGCGTCGAAACCGGTGCCGCCCGCGCGCAGCCAGGCGTTGACGCCCCGGCGCTGCGCATCGGCGGCGGGCGTGCACAGCGCCTCGCCCTCGCAGGGGGCGATGGTCGCCGCGACGGCACGCAGGCCGCGGGCGTGGGCGCGCGCGGCGATCTCGCGGAGCCCGGCGACGACGGACTCCGCGCCGGCACCCCACCGCACGTCGTTGACGCCCTGGAAGACCACCACGGTCCGGGCGGACGTCTGGGCCAGTACGTCGCGGTCCAGCCGGTGCAGCGCGCTGACCCCGCCGGTGTCGGTGGAGACGCCGTCGCCCGGGTAGCGGTCGGCGACGACGCGGTTCGCGGAGATGCCCTGGTTGAGGACGCCGTAGTGCGGTACCTCGTCCTGGTCGAGCAGCCGCCCCGCCAGCACATCGGGCCACCGGCGGTCGGCGCCCTCGGTCGACCTCACCCCGTCGGTGATCGAGTCACCGAGGAACACCACGGAGCCGGGCCCGCCGCCCACATCGACCCCGGTGAGCAACGGCCAGGCCGTGATCGTCGAGGTGTACGCCGCCGGGGAGCCCTCCGCCGTGTGGTCGCCCGGCACGCTCACGTACGAGCGCTGGAGGGCCTGGCTGTGCAGGGGCGCCGCCGTGACGGTGCCCGGCAGATGGAGGCTCACCAGGAGATCGGTCCGCGCGGGCACGGCGAAGCGCAGCGGATCGCTGAAGGCCTGGGTCCCTGCCGGGATCTCGGTGCCCCGGGCGCCCCGGAACGACAGCGGCACCGGAATGCCCCGCGCCCCGGCCCCGGCCTGCCGCACCGCCACGGTGGCGCCGGCCACCCGCACGGGCCCCGACGCGAAGGTGTTGTCCAGACGGATCCGGATCCGCGAGCCACCCGCCGACGTGTGCACCACGAGCCGCAGCGTCCGGTCCGACCAGGGCCCCACGGGTGCGTATCCCGAGGTGGACGCCGACCAGCTGCCCGTCCACCCCCCGGCGGCGGCCCGCACCGCCAGCGCGAACACATGCAGGTCCGGACCGCCGGGCCGCGCCCGGGGCAGCTCGACCGACGCGACCTCGCGCCCGTGCGCGAGCGGCACGGTGACGACGTACAGCCGTGCCTGCTCGGCGAGTTGGCCGCCGGGCGTGTTGACGTGGGGGAGTGCCACGGCCTTGGTCGCGAGCGGGCCGGTGCGCCAGTCGGGCGCGGTCAGCCGGTACGTCCCGCGCGAGCCGTCACGGTAACGGACGGTGCCGAGGCCCCCGGCGCCCGTGGAGCCGCGCCACGGGGCCCGGGCGGACCCGTACCCCGAGTCCCCGGCGGACCGGCCGCCCCCGGCGCCCCCGGCGGACCCGCTCCCCGAGCGGTCGCCGTTCGTCCCCGTGACCAGGAACGCCAGCGCGTCCCCGTGCCCGCGCACCCGCACCCGCTGGCCGTCGGCGCGGACGTTGTCCGGCTCGCCCGGCGCACGCCGTGGCCAGGCCAGGCGCGCCCCCTCCACGGTCAGCGCGCGGCCGGGCGTCCAGCCGGCGGCCTTGAGGTCCTGGGCCGACAGGGAGCGCCCGGAACCGTCGACGTCCGCCGCACCGGGGCGTGCGTCGTCGCTGACCGCGCGGTTGTCGAAGAGCCGCTCCAGCGGCAGCGGCCTGCCCGCCGACGGCGTACGCGGCGCATCCCGCCGCGGCGCCGCCCGTACGTGCGACACCCCCCGCGCCGGCGCCACCGCCGACGCCTCCCGCGCCGATACCCCTTGCGTCGACGCCGGCGTGACCGGCACCCGCGACGGCGCCGCCGCGCGCGCCGTGGCCACCGGCACCGACGCCGCCAGCAGAGCCAGCACCACCGACGGACCCCAGACGCGTCCGCGCACGGCGATCCCTCCCTCGCAGACGAGGTGACAGATGCGCCCCGAAGCTAGAGAGGGGTCAGGGACGCGTCAACGCCATCCGTGGGAAGTCGGCCGGAACACCGCCCGGACGGCCGCTTCCGCGCGGTCCGTGCCGCCCCGCGCGCCTGTGGTGCGGCAGGGGGTCTCAGTGCCACGCTGGGTGGTATGAACGTCCCTTTCATCCCCTTCCTCGGTAAATGGAGCAAGCCGCTGCTGGGGAGGTGGCGCAAGCGGCACGGTGCGGCCTTCGGGGTGGCGGTCTTCCCCGGCGGCGGAAACGATCCCGAGGGGGTGGCCGAACTGCTCTCCGAGTGCGAGCTGCTCCGCTCCCAGGCGCAGCTGGCGGGCGTCGAACTCGACGACTCCGCGGCCTCGTTGGAGGCTCTGGACCAACTCGTCCCGCGGTGGCGCGAGGACGAGGAGATCCTGCCGTGGCTGGGCAACGACGCGGGGCTCTACCTGGGCACGGTGATCGTGCGGACCGTTCCGGGGGCGGAGTGGGAGGTCTGGTCGAACGGCCGGCCCACGGTGCGGCTGCCGTCCGGGCGCGAGGTCGACGTCGTGGTCGCCGGACACGGCTGGGCGTCGAACGGTGTGCCCGAACTGTCGCAGTTGTACGCGGAAGTATCGGAGGTATAAGGCACAATACGGTTACTTGCAGTAAGTGCGTGTCGTCCGTTAAGTCCCGTTTTGCGATGGGTAGTTTGCGCGGACCGACACCGCTGAGAGTGGGTAGGGCTGGCATGGCCGTCGATCCGTTGGTCGAGCTGCGCGACGTGAACAAGTACTACGGACAGTTGCATGTCCTCCAGGACATCGACCTCACCGTGGGCAGGGGGGAAGTGGTCGTCGTCATCGGCCCCTCGGGCTCGGGCAAGTCCACGCTCTGCCGAACGGTCAACCGGCTCGAGACGATCCAGTCCGGCACGATCCTCGTCGACGGCCGGCCGCTGCCGCAGGAGGGCAAGGAGCTGGCGGCACTGCGCTCCGACGTCGGGATGGTCTTCCAGTCCTTCAACCTGTTCGCCCACAAGACCGCCCAGCAGAACGTCTCGCTGGCGCCGATGAAGGTCCGCCGCCACAAGAGGGACGAGGCCGACCGGCGCTCGCTCGAACTCCTCGACCGCGTCGGCCTCGCCACGCAGGCCGGGAAGTACCCGGCGCAGCTCTCCGGGGGCCAGCAGCAGCGCGTGGCCATCGCCCGGGCCCTGGCGATGGACCCGAAGGTGATGCTCTTCGACGAGCCCACCTCGGCCCTCGACCCCGAAATGATCAACGAGGTGCTCGAGGTCATGCGGCAACTCGCACGGGACGGGATGACGATGATCGTCGTGACTCACGAGATGGGGTTCGCGCGCTCCGCAGCCAATCGTGTGATCTTCATGGACGCGGGGTGCATCGTCGAGGACCGGACCCCCGAGCAGTTCTTCACCCACCCCGAGACCGAACGCGCCAGGGACTTCCTCTCCAAGATCCTCAAGCACTGACGGGGAGGCCTCCGTGAGCACACCGATCACGTCCCGCACGGCGCGCGGCGTCCTGGCACTCGCGCTCGCCCTGGTCCTCGCGGCCTGCGGCAAGGAGGGCAGCCCGCCGTTCAAGGGCCCCGACATCGAGAAGCTTCCGCACTACCAGGTCGCCCAGGGCGTCCAGCTGCCCCAGTCGCCCATCTGGCAGAAGGCCAGGAAGCGCGGCTACTTCGTCGTGGGTGTCAAGGAGGACCAGCCGTACCTGGGCGAGAAGAACCCCGCGACCGGCACCTATGCCGGCTTCGACATCGAGATCGCCCGCATGATGTCGGCGTCCCTGGGACTCGACCCCGACAGGATCCGCTTCAAGACGATCGCGTCCGCCAACCGCGAGACGGCCCTGCAGAACGGCCAGATCGACTACTACGTCGGCACCTACACCATCAACGACAAGCGCAAGCAGCTCGTCGGCTTCGCCGGCCCGTACTACATGGCGGGCCAGAGCCTGCTGGTGCGCAAGGACGAGAAGGACATCAAGGGCCCGCAGGACCTGGCCGGCAAACGCGTCTGCTCCGCCGCGGGGTCCACCCCCTACCAGCGCATCCAGCAGGACTATCCCAAGGCGATCCCGGTCGCGTACGACACGTACTCCGTGTGCGTCGACAACCTGCTGACCTATCAGGTGGACGCGGTCACCACGGACGACGCCATCCTCACGGGGTACGCGGCCAAGGCGCCCGGTGAACTCAAGGTGGTGGGCAAGCCGTTCTCCAAGGAGCCCTACGGCATCGGCGTACCCAAGAAGGACAACGCGCTCCGCTTCGCCCTCGACGACGCCCTGGAGGCGGATGAGAAGAACGGCGAATGGAAGAAGGCGTACGAGGCGACGCTCGGCCTGTCCGGTGTCCCGGCCCCCACGCCGCCGCCCATCGACCGCTACCCGGCCACCTGAGAAAGCCATTTGTGAACGTACTCATCAACAACTGGTCCACCTATGTCGCGGGCTTCCTCGGCACCGTCCAACTGACCGTCTACTCCTCGATCCTGGCTCTCGTCCTCGGCTTCGTCATGGCCTCGTTCCGGGTGGCGCCCGTGAGGTCCCTCCGGGTCTTCGGCACGGTCTGGGTGAACGTGCTGCGGAACACCCCGCTCACCCTGCTGTTCTTCGCGGTTCTCCTCGGACTGCCGCGCTTCGGTCTCGTGCTGCCCTTCCAGGTGTTCGCGATCCTCGCACTCGGCTGCTACACCTCCGCGTTCATCTGCGAGGCGGTGCGCTCCGGCATCAACACCGTGCCCATGGGGCAGGGCGAGGCCGCCCGCAGTCTCGGCATGACCTTCCGGCAGACCCTGTCCCTGGTGGTGCTGCCCCAGGCGTTCCGCTCGGTGATCGCGCCCGTCGGCTCCACGCTCATCGCGCTCGCCAAGAACTCGGCGATCGCGGGCGCCTTCAGCGTCACCGAACTCCTCGGCACCTACAAGGTCCTCAGCGAGCTCGGCTACAACATCATCTGGACCTTCGTCTGGATCGCCGTCGGCTATCTGATCATCACGCTGGCCATCAGTGCCGTGTTCAATCTGATGGAGAAGCGCTGGGGAGTCGCCCGGTGACCGCCACCCAGCAGGCCTCCGCCCTCTACGACGTCCCCGGGCCCAGGACCGTCAGGCGTCACAGGCTCTACGGTGTCGCGTCGGCCGTCGTGCTCCTCGGGCTGGTCGCCTGGATCGTGTATCTGCTCTTCGCGACCAACCAGTTCACCACGACCAAATGGACCCCCTTCGCGTACAAGGGCGTCCAGGAGCTGCTGCTGCGCGGGCTGGGCAACACGCTCAAGGCCTTCGGGCTCGCCGCGGTGCTCTCCCTGGCCATCGGCGTGGTACTCGCCACCGGCAGGCTCTCCGAACACCGGTCGCTGCGCTGGCTGTCCACGCTGCTCGTGGAGTTCTTCCGCGCCATGCCCGTCCTGGTGATGATCTTCTTCATCTTCGTGGCGCTGAAGGCGCCGCCGCTGACCGCGCTCGTCTCCGGGCTGGCGCTCTACAACGGCTCGGTGCTCGCCGAGGTGTTCCGCTCCGGTATCAACTCCGTCGAACGCGGCCAGCACGAGGCCGCGTACGCCCTCGGGCTGCGCAAGACCCAGGTCATGGTGCACGTCCTCGCACCCCAGGCGGGGCGGGCCATGCTGCCCGCCATCATCAGTCAGCTGGTGGTGGCCCTGAAGGACACGTCGCTGGGCTATCTGATCACCTATGAGGAGTTCCTCCACGCCGGAAAACTGATCGCGTCGAACCTCGACTACGATTTGCCTTTCATCCCCGTGGTGATGGTGATCTCGCCGATCTACATCGGGATGTGCATGCTGCTCTCCTGGTTCGCCCACTGGGTGGCCAAGCGCGAGCGGCGCAGTTACAAGACGAAGGCCGCGGAAGTCGCTCCGGCCGAACCAGGGACGCTGCTGCCGGGTGTGCAGTAGCTCGCAGAGGGCTTCAGCCCGCCCGGCAGCAGCCGGAGATCACTGCTCGCGCAGCGGTACCGACAGGTACGAGGGGTCGGTACGCGGCGAGGAGAAGGTCAGCTGCGCGCCGGACGGGTTGTGCTCGATGTAGAGCGGGTCGACCGTGTCGACGACCAGGGCGAGCCGGTGCCCCGCAGGCACGTCGTAGGCCGTGGAGAACAGCTCCAGGTCGACGCCGAACGGTTCGCCGGGCGTCTTTCCGTAGAAGGTGTACGGCGCGTTGCTGACCAGCTTGCCGAGGCCGAGCGGCCCCACGTCGTACAGGTACGCGACGAGGGTGCCGCTCTCCTTGGTCGGGGTCACCGTGGTGTGCAGCTTCGCCGTCCCGCGCACCTGCTGCGCCGTGGCGTACCGCTCCGACTGCCACACCGCCGCCCACCGGCGCGGCAGCAGCGGAATCGACGCCATCGGCGGCAGCTTCAGGAACTGGTCCAGCGTGCTCGACAGCATCACGATGCCGCCGTCGGCGCCCGAGTCGACGTTCGCGTGGATGGTCGCGGAGTCGTCGAGGGCCAGCTTCTCCTGCGTCGTGCCGATGGACTTCCAGTCGGGATACGACTCGTAGGCGCCGGTGGACCGCGACTTGATCCGCACCGGCTGCTCACGGTCGACGCCGTTGTCCTCGCCCTTGAGGTAGTGGTCGAACCAGCGCCCCGTGTCCGTCCACACGTCGTTGGGCAGCCCGAAGAGTCCGGTCGCCTCGGCCGTGGCGTGGTCGCCGGGCCGCAGCTCCAGGCGCTTGGGACCGGTGAGCTTCTCGAAGAAGGACGCGTACTGGTTGGGCGGGAAGATGGTGTCGCCCCAGGCGTTGGCCAGCATCACGGCCGCGCCGTTGTGGTTGATCTCGTCGACGTAGGTCGCCGGGGAGCGCTTCCTGCCCCAGGCGATCATGTCCTGCTCCTTGTCCATGTTGGAGCTGAAGAAGTCGTTGAAGGTCTGCTGGACTTCGGGGCTCGGGCGGCCGGTGAGATAGCCGGCCCCGTCGAGCAGCGCGGCGGCCTGGAGGTGCTGGGTACGGCCGCTGTAGATCGAGTCGATGAGGTCGCCCCAGCCACTGAGTGCGGCGACCGCCTTGACGCGCTTGTCGTGCGCGGCCGCGAGCAGGCTGATGCCGGCCCCGTACGACACCCCGGCCATGCCCACCTTGCCCGGATCGGCCGGGGTGTTGTCGAGCGCCCAGTCGATGACCTTCGAGGCGTCGGCGACGTCCTGCGGCCCGGCGACCTCGATCTCCCCGCCGGACTGCCAGAACCCGCGCACGTTGTAACTGACGACCACATAGCCCGCGTCGGCGAGCTTCTGTGCCTGGGCCAGGTACTCGACCTGCGGCAGTCCCCAGCTGGTGGGCAGCACGATCACCGGGTAGCGGTGGGAGCCGTCGGCGTCGGAGGGCGTGACCACGTTGGCCTTGAGGACGGTGCCGCCGTCGCCGCTGATGTCGACGAACCGCGGCCCGGAGGCGGCAGTCCGGGACAGCGGCGTCGCCTGCGCCACTGGGGCGAGTCCGAGGCCGACTCCTGCAAGAAGGGCCGCCGAGACGGCACCGACGGTGGTCGTACGCAAAGCCCTGCGCGGGTTTCCCATGAGTCGCTCCCCCTGACTCGTGCCAGTGCAAAGTGACCCGACGGTAACCGGGCGGTCTTACCGTAGGTAACCCATCGGTAAGTTACGTACAAGTAACGATTGTTGAAGCGCCGAAAATCCAGACGGCAACAGGATCAGGACGTCGCGCGATGCGAAGCCGGCGCGGGTGCGGGCAGGGCGGTCTGCGCCGCACGGGTCACATCGGCGGCCAGCTCCACGACATCCGGCCCGTACGCCTGCGAGTTGACCACCTTCAGCAGCAGTACGAAGGTGTTGCCGCCGTACTTACGGGCCAGTCGTTCATGGTGCCGGGCCACATAGCGTGTCGCCGCCTGATTGGTGATCGCGCGCTGCCCGCAGAACAGGAACACCGGCCGGGCGCCCCGCCCCTGCCCGGCCGTCAGCCGCGCCAGGATCACGTACTCCGTCGTGCCGCCCTCCATCCGGTACCGCTCGCCGCCGATCTGGAACGCGCCCTGGTCCGGCCCCGGTTCCGCATCCGTGTTGACCCGGACGCCGGGCAGCAGCGAGTGGAGGTGGGCCGCCATACGGCGGTTGGACACCGGACCCCCCACACAGAACTCCGTGCGCTCACCGAAACCCAGCTGCGCCTGGTCGTGCGCGATCACCTGGGCGTTCGCCCGGCAGTCCTTGATCAGGGCGGACAGCTCCAGCAGGGCGAACACGTCGTGCCGCATCACCGCGAGCTCCCGCCCGCCCGCCTCGCGGTTCACCACGAGCAGCGACTCGGCGTTGTCTGGAAGCCCGAAGAACGCCTGCTTGCGGCGGAGTTTCCGCTTCCACAGATAGGTACGGCCGACCCAGCCCAGTGCGGCACTGACAGCGGCCGCGACCACACCGAGGACGATGTTGCGCACGTCGTCATTCATGGGCGCGCATGGTAGCGGGCGTGCGCACGGGGGTTCGAGGGGGTCCTGACGGGGAGGCGGGTGCGAGGTTACGCTGCGCGCCAGGCCGTCGACCGGAGGTACGCATGCGTCGATCTGTCACGCGGAATCTGTCCATCCTGGCGGTCGCCGCCGCCGTGGCGTCGGTCGGCGCGGCGCCTCCGACGGCCCATCGGCCGGACACCCCGGAGAAGACGCCCGTGGCCGTCGGCTACGGCGGTGCGGTGGCCAGCGTGGACGCGGACGCGTCGGCGGCCGGCATCGAGGTGCTGAGACACGGGGGCAACGCGGTCGACGCGGCGGTCGCCACCGCCGCCGCGCTCGGGGTCACCGAGCCGTACTCCTCCGGTGTCGGCGGCGGCGGCTACTTCGTGTACTACGACGCCGGGTCCCGGACCGTGCACACCATCGACGGCCGCGAGACCGCGCCGCACACCGCCGACTCCGGGCTCTTCCTGGAGAACGGCAAGCCCCTGCCCTTCGACGCGGCCGTCACCAGCGGCCTGAGCGTCGGCACCCCCGGCACGCCCGCCACCTGGCAGACGGCACTCGACTCCTGGGGCAGCCGGCACCTGGGCACGGTGCTGAAGCCTGCCGAGCAGCTGGCCCGCGACGGCTTCACCGTCGACGACACCTTCCGCTCGCAGACCCAGCAGAACCAGGCACGGTTCAAGGACTTCCCCGACACGGCCGGGCTGTTCCTGCCCGGTGGTGCGCTGCCGGTGGTCGGCTCCACCTTCAAGAACCCCGATCTCGCGAGCACCTACGAGGAACTGGGCCGCAAGGGCGTGGGCGCCCTCTACAAGGGCGACCTCGCCCGCGACGTCGTCCGCACCGTCAACCGGCCGCCCGTCGACCCGGCGTCGGGCCGCGTCGCCCGCCCCGGCAAGCTCACCCTGGAGGACCTCTCGTCCTACCGGGCCAAGCGCCAGGCCCCGTCCGAGACGACCTACCGGGGGCTGGACGTCTACTCCATCGCCCCCTCGTCGTCCGGCGGCACGACGGTCGGCGAAGCCCTCAACATCCTTGAGCGGAGCGACCTTTCGAAGGCGAGCGAGGCCCAGTACCTCCACCGCTTCATCGAGGCCTCCCGGATCGCCTTCGCGGACCGGGGCCGCTGGGTGGGCGACCCGTCCTTCGAGGACGTCCCCACGAAGGAACTGCTCTCGCAGCGCTACGCCGACTCCCGGGCCTGCCTGATCAAGGACGACGCGGTGCTGCACAGCCCGCTGGCACCGGGCGACCCGCGCCACCCGGCCGCGTGCGCCCCCGGGGGCAAGGCGGCACCCACGACGTACGAGGGCGAGAACACCACCCATCTCACCGTCGCCGACAAGTGGGGCAACGTCGTCTCCTACACCCTCACCATCGAGCAGACCGGCGGCAGCGCCATCACCGTCCCGGGCCGTGGCTTCCTGCTCAACAACGAGCTGACCGATTTCTCCTTCGCGCCCGCGGACCCCGCCGTCCACGACCCCAACCTGCCCGGGCCGGGCAAGCGCCCCCGCTCCTCCATCTCCCCGACGATCGTGCTCGACCGGCACGGCAGGCCCGTCGTCGCCCTCGGCTCGCCCGGCGGCGCCACCATCATCACGACCGTGCTCCAGACCCTCACCGAGTTCCTCGACCGGGGTCTTCCGCTCGTCGACGCGATCGCCGCGCCGCGCGCCAGCCAGCGCAACCAGGCGACGACCGAACTGGAGCCGGCCCTCTGGGACAACCCCCTGCGGGCCCGGCTGGAGTCGATCGGCCACTCCTTCAGGCAGAACCCCGAGATCGGTGCCGCCACCGGTGTCCAGCGCCTTCCCGACGGCCGCTGGCTCGCGGCCGCGGAGAAGGTCCGCAGGGGCGGAGGGTCCGCGATGGTGGTGTGGCCGAACTGAGTCCGGCGCCCGTCCCGAGGGCGGGGCGGGACCGTTCGGATGGCCGTGCGCCGACCGGGGCGACGGGCTGTGCGCGCCGCCGCCGACCGCCACGGCCGGCGCGGCGTGCCCCGCTCGCCCGCGGCGCGGAAGGGCTGCAAAAGGCGCACGGCGGGATCCGCTGCGCCCCCCGTGACTACGCGGGGCGCATCTCCGCGCCCCCCGGCGCGCGCACAGCCGACGTGCCTCCGGACGGAGTCCGACGCCGCCGGGTCGAAAACTCCGCGTAGCCCGTTCGTAACACTGCGGGTGTTGGCTGACGGATCGCAGGGCTCCATTCGTACGGGGGCGGGCAGCGATGGCAGTAGATCAACTCCCTGACCAAATAGGGGAGTTCGCGGTGTACCTGGGTGAGTTGATGGCACGCCTGGACCAGGCCGACGGGTGGTGCGGGGTGTTCTGGCAGCGCGATCCCGATGGGATGCGGGCCTGTCTGGACGCCCGCGAAGTGCCGCCCTGGGACGTCGTCGAGGCGCTGCTGCAGGACCTCGCAGCGGAGCGGGGCGCCGCGGTGGCCGCGCGCGAGCGTGGCCGCGCGCGTGCCCTGCACTCCGCCGCGCTCACCGCGTACGACGCCCGTCCCGGCGGACGCAACGTACTCGGCGACCGGCTCGACGTGATGCTCCGGGAGCAGCGCTACGCGGCCGAGCGGCAGACCGAACTGGCCCGGCTCCTGGCCGTCGCGGCCACGCCGAAGGAGGCCGAGACCATCCGGCTCGACCTCGCCTGGGCGCGCGACGACCAGGACCGGGCGACCGCCCGCTGTACCGAGATCCGGCACCGGATGGCCGAGCTGGACCGGCGGGAACGCTACGGTCGCGACGGCCCGGGGCGGTGGGACGCGACGGCCGGCCCGACCGCTGCGACATCCCCCGCGCCCCAGGGTGCCGGGCAGCCGGGAACCGGGAGCCCCGCCTCGCCGCACGCCTTCGCGGACCCGGGACCTGAGGGCGGGGCCGGGCACACCGGGCCCGGCGACGATCCGCCGCGCCCCGGGCCGCAGGACGAGCCCGCGCGCCGGCGCCCCAAGCGCCGCCCGAGGGGCGCCCGGTTCGCCGGGATCGAGGACGACGGGGGCGCCGCCGTCGTACCGGAGCTGCCCGGGGCGGATGCCGCGCCCGGAGCCCCCGTCCCCGACGAGGCGCCCCGGGGAGCACGGTTCGCGGCCGCAGCCTCCGGCGACGCGCCCCGCGGGGCACGCTTCGGAGGCGCCCGGCGGTCCCGCTCCCGGGGCGGGCGGCCCGCCGAGGACGTCCAGCGCCCCGATCCCGACGCCCGGCAGGCGGTCGGCGACCTGGTCTCCGACCTCGTACGGCTGCGCGCCGAGGGCCGCAGCGGCGAGGCGCACGGGCTGCTCGTCGAGGCCGTGCACTGGCCGGCCCCCCGCTTCCCGCTCCTCGCCGCCGAACTCCGCGACGCGGGACTCGGCGCCGACTGGGCCGCCCTGCTGTGGGAGGCCGCGTCGCTGCCCGTCGGCCGGCTCGTCGGCGCCGCCGATGCGCTGGGCGCGGCAGGGCGGGGCGCCGACGGTGCGCAGGTGCTGCGCCAGGGGGTGGCGCGGCCCGCGCAGGAGATCGGCGACGGGTTGCTCGGGCTGCTCGACGAGGGCCGGGAGCGCGAGGTGCGGATCCTGCTCGACGCGTACGTCCGGGTGCGCACGCCCGAGGAGGCGGCCCGCAGTGCGCACAGCGACCCGGACCGCCTCATCCCGCTCCTTCTGGAGGCGGCCACCGGCGTCTCCGACGAACGCCACTGGGACATGGTCCACGCCCTCCGGGTCAACGGCCTGCACCCGTAGGGGGAGCCCGGCCGACCGGCCCGTCGGGCCCGTCGGGTCCCTCCGGCCTTGGCGGCAGGGGCCGTTGGCGTCCGGCCGGCTCCGGCCCGGAACCCCGGGCGAGGCCCCGGGCGTGGAGCCCGTGGTCTCGCGACGGGGCGGGGCGGGGGAGCACCCGTGCCTCCGTGCCGGCCCCGCACGCCACCCGCTGTCACCCTCACGGGTGTGAAACATGATCGACTCCGCGGGTTGACGACGATGGTCTTGCCCCGCCCGTCGGACGGGCTTACGTTCGTGCCTCTACGGCCCGCGTCTACGGGCGTAGAGGCTCTCTGACGTCCCGTCGAAGGAGCAGCTCATGGTCGACGTCGTACGCGCAGCTCTGGTCCAGGCGACCTGGACCGGCGACACCCAATCCATGATCGACAAACACGAGACACACGCTCGCGAGGCCGCACGCCAAGGCGCGAAGATCATCGGCTTCCAGGAGGTCTTCAACGCGCCGTACTTCTGCCAGGTGCAGGAGCCGGAGCACTACCGGTGGGCCGAGCCCGTGCCGGACGGGCCGACCGTCGCACGGATGAAGGATCTCGCCCGCGAGCTGGGCATGGTGATCGTCGTTCCGGTCTTCGAAGTCGAGCAGGCCGGCTTCTACTTCAACACGGCGGCCGTGATCGACGCCGACGGGACGTACCTCGGCAAGTACCGCAAGCACCACATCCCCCAGGTCAAGGGCTTCTGGGAGAAGTACTACTTCAAGCCCGGGAACCTGGGCTGGCCCGTCTTCGACACGGCCGTCGGGAAGATCGGGGTCTACATCTGCTACGACCGGCACTTCCCCGAGGGCTGGCGCCAACTCGGCCTGGGCGGCGCCCAGCTCGTCTACAACCCCTCCGCCACCTCACGCGGTCTGTCCGCATACCTGTGGCAGCTCGAACAGCCCGCCGCCGCCGTCGCCAACGAGTACTTCATCGCCGCGATCAACCGGGTCGGGCAGGAGGAGTACGGCGACAACGACTTCTACGGGACGAGCTACTTCGTCGACCCGCGCGGCCAGTTCGTCGGCGACGTCGCCAGCGACAAGGAGGAGGAACTCGTCGTCCGCGACCTCGACTTCGGCCTCATCGAAGAAGTGCGTACCCAGTGGGCCTTCTACCGGGACCGCCGTCCCGACGCGTACGAAGGGCTGGTACAGCCGTGAAGAACCTCTACGGCCGCCACAAGGACGTGATGCCGGACTGGCTCGCGCTCTACTACGACGACCCGATCGAGATCACCCACGGCGAGGGACGCCACGTCTGGGACGCGGACGGCAACAGGTACCTCGACTTCTTCGGCGGCATCCTCACCACCATGACCGCCCACGCCCTGCCCGAGGTCACCAAGGCCGTCAGCGAGCAGGCCGGGCGGATCATCCACTCCTCGACGCTGTACCTCAACCGGCCCATGGTCGAGCTCGCCGAGCGCGTCGCCGCCCTCTCCGGCATCCCGGACGCGCGCGTGTTCTTCACGACCTCCGGCACCGAGGCCAACGACGCCGCGCTGCTGCTCGCCACCACCCACCGCCGCTCCAACCAGGTGGTGGCGCTGCGCAACAGCTACCACGGCCGCTCCTTCAGCGCGGTCGGGATCACCGGCAACCGCAGCTGGTCCCCGACCAGCCTCTCCCCGCTGCAGACGCTGTACGTGCACGGCGGTGTCCGCAGCCGCGGGCCCTTCGCCCACCTCTCCGACGCCGACTACATCGCCGCCTGCGTCGCCGACCTCGAGGACATGCTCGGACAGACCCGGGGCGGAGTGGCCGCGCTGATCGCCGAGCCGGTCCAGGGCGTCGGCGGGTTCACCTCCCCGCCCGACGGGCTGTTCGCCGCCTACCGCGAGGTGCTCCAGCGGCACGGCATCCTGTGGATCGCCGACGAGGTGCAGACCGGCTGGGGCCGCACCGGCGACCACTTCTGGGGCTGGCAGGCCCATGACCGCAGCGGCCCGCCGGACATGCTCACCTTCGCGAAGGGCATCGGCAACGGCATGTCCATCGGCGGTGTCGTCGCCCGCGCCGAGGTCATGAACGGCCTCGACGCCAACTCCATCTCGACGTTCGGCGGCTCGCCGGTCACCATGGCCGCCGGCCTCGCCAACCTCACGTATCTCCTCGAGCACGACCTCCAGGGCAACGCGCGCCGTGTCGGCGGTCTGCTCATCGAGCGGCTGCGCGCCGTCGCCGCCCAGTTGCCCGCCGTACGCGAGGTGCGCGGCCGGGGCCTGATGATCGGTATCGAGCTCGTGAGGCCCGGGACCGACGAGGCCGATCCGGCCGCGGCGACCGCCGTCCTCGAAGCCGCCCGCGAGGGCGGTCTGCTCATCGGCAAGGGCGGCGGCCACGACACCAGCGTGCTGCGCATCGCACCCCCGCTGTCGCTGACCGTCGCGGAGGCCGAGGAGGGCGCCGCGATCCTCGAACGGGCCCTGCGCGCCGCCTGATCCGACAGCCGCCCGCACGCCGCGTCCACCTGTTCGTGCACGAGAGGGAGCGCACCAGATGAGTACCCGCACCCTGATCCGCGGCGGCCTCGTCGTCACCGCGGCCGACGAGGTCCACGCCGACGTACTGATCGACGACGGCCGGATCGCCGCGCTCGCCGCCCACGGCTGCGCCGTCGCCGAGAGCTGGACCGCCGACCGCGTCATCGACGCCACCGACAAGTACGTCATCCCGGGCGGCGTCGACGCCCACACGCACATGGAGCTGCCCTTCGGCGGCACCTTCGCCTCGGACTCCTTCGAGACGGGCACCCGCGCCGCAGCCTGGGGCGGCACCACCACCATCGTCGACTTCGCCGTGCAGAGCGTCGGCCAGTCCCTGCGCGCCGGCCTCGACGCCTGGTACGCGAAGGCCGACGGCAACTGCGCGATCGACTACGCCTTCCACATGATCCTCTCCGATGTGAACGAGGGCTCCCTGAAGGAGATGGACCTGCTGGTGGAGGAGGGCGTCACCTCCTTCAAACTGTTCATGGCGTATCCCGGTGTCTTCTACAGCGACGACGGACAGATCCTGCGTGCCATGCAGCGCTCCGCGGCCAACGGCGGGCTGATCATGATGCACGCCGAGAACGGCATCGCGATCGACGTCCTCGTGGAGCAGGCGCTCGCCCGCGGCGAGACCGACCCCCGCTACCACGGCGAGGTGCGCAAGGTCCTCCTGGAGGCGGAGGCCACCCACCGCGCCATCCAGCTCGCCCGCGTCGCGGGAGCACCCCTGTACGTCGTCCACGTCTCCGCCGAGGAGGCGGTCGCCGAACTGGCCGCCGCCCGGGACATGGGACTCAACGTCTTCGGCGAGACCTGCCCGCAGTACCTGTTCCTGTCCACCGACAACCTCGCCGAACCCGGCTTCGAGGGCGCCAAGTACGTGTGCAGTACGCCGCTGCGCCCGCGCGAGCACCAGGCCGCGCTGTGGCGCGGGCTGCGGACCGACGACCTCCAGGTCGTCTCCACCGACCACTGCCCGTTCTGCTTCTCCGGCCAGAAGGAACTCGGCCGCGGCGACTTCTCCAAGATCCCCAACGGTCTGCCCGGCGTGGAGAACCGCATGGACCTGCTCCACCAGGCCGTCGTCGACGGGCGCATCAGCCGCCGCCGCTGGATCGAGATCGCCTGCGCGACCCCGGCCCGTATGTTCGGCCTCTACCCGAGGAAGGGCACCATCGCGCCGGGCGCCGACGCCGATGTCGTCGTCTACGACCCGCATGCCGAACAGACCCTGTCCGCCGAGACCCACCACATGAACGTCGACTACTCGGCCTACGAGGGCACACACGTCACCGGGCAGGTCGAGACCGTCCTCTCGCGCGGCGAAGTCGTCATCGACCGGCGGCAGTTCACCGGCCGTGCCGGGCACGGCAAGTACACGCCCCGGGGCACCTGTCAGTACCTTCACTAGGAGGCACCCCCATGGACTTCGGACTCGTCCTGCAGACCGATCCGCCGGCCTCCCAGGTCGTCGGGCTGATGCGGCGCGCCGAGCGGAACGGTTTCCGCTACGGCTACACCTTCGACTCCGCCGTGCTCTGGCAGGAGTCCTTCGTCATCTACAGCCGGATCCTGGAGCACACCCGGACGCTCACCGTGGGCCCCATGGTCACCAACCCCGCCACCCGCTCCTGGGAGGTGACCGCGTCGTCCTTCGCCACACTCAACGACATGTTCGGCAACCGGACCGTGTGCGGCATCGGCCGCGGCGACTCGGCGATGCGGGTCGCGGGGCGCAAACCCGACACGCTCGCCCGGCTCGGCGAGGCCATCGACGTCATCCGTGACCTCGCGGAGGGCCGCGAGACCCACATCGACGGCAAGCCGGTGCGCATCCCCTGGGTGCGCGACGGCAAACTCCCGGTGTGGATGGCCGCGTACGGGCCGAAGGCGCTGGCCCTGGCCGGCCAGAAGGCGGACGGGTTCATCCTGCAGCTCGCCGACCCGTTCCTGACGGAGTGGATGGTCAAGATGGTGCGCGACGCGGCCGCCACGGCGGGCCGCGACCCCGACTCCCTCACCATCTGCGTGGCGGCGCCGGCCTACGTCGGCGACGACCTGGCACACGCCCGCGACCAGTGCCGCTGGTTCGGCGGCATGGTCGGCAACCACGTCGCCGACCTGGTCGCGCGCTACGGCAGGCGCTCCGGCATCGTCCCGGACGCGCTCACCGACTACATCGAGGCTCGCAGCGGCTACGACTACGAGCACCACGGGCGCGCCGGAAACCCCCACACCGACTTCGTGCCCGACGACATCGTCGACCGGTTCTGCCTGCTCGGGCCGGTCGAGGCGCACATCGACAAGCTGCGGACGCTGCGGGACCTGGGCGTCGACCAGTTCGCGGTGTACGCGATGCACGACGCACGGGAAGCGGTCATCGACGCCTACGGAGCGGAGGTCATCCCCGCGCTCGGCTGAACCCCCGGCCCCGGCCCCCGAGCCGCAGCACGCCCCTCCCCACCGCCGTACCGGCACGGCCTCCCCGCACCCCCGCCTGCCGGTACGGAACCCGCACCCCCGCCCGCCGGTCCACCTCCTCCCACCGGCGCGGCACCCCACCCGCTCTCGGTACACGCACGGCCCACCTCCCCTCCCAGCGAACGGGCTTGCACATGACCGACACCGTCCCCTCGGATCCCAAGGCCCCGACAGTGCAGATCACCGCTCCCGACGGCCGCGTCGAACTGGTTCCCGGCGCCTACCCGTCCGACAGCCGCTTCGCCAACGACGACCTCCGCCCCATCCCGCTCTCCGAACGTCACTGGACCACGTACAACTTCGCCGCCCTGTGGGTCGGCATGGCCCACAACATCCCCTCGTGGACGCTCGCCTCCGGCCTTGTCGCGCTCGGCATGGACTGGAAGCAGGCCGTCCTCACCATCGCCCTCGCCAACGTCATCGTGCTCGGGCCGATGCTGCTCACGGGGCACGCCGGCCCCAAGTACGGCATCCCCTTCCCCGTCCTGGCCCGCGCGTCCTTCGGGCTGCGCGGCGCCAACCTGCCCGCGCTGCTCCGGGCGGCCGTGGCGTGCGGCTGGTTCGGCATCCAGACCTGGATCGGCGGCCAGGGCATCTTCGTCCTGCTCAACCAGGTCTTCGGCGGGTCGTGGGCCAAGGCCGGAGAGATCGGCGGCTACCCCTGGCCGCTGTGGGCGTGCTTCATCGCCTTCTGGGCACTGCAGCTCGCCATCATCCACCGCGGCATGGAGACACTGCGCCGCTTCGAGAACTGGGCCGCACCCTTCGTGCTCGTCGGCGCCGTGGTGCTGCTGATCTGGATCGCGAACAAGGCAGGCGGCTTCGGCTCGCTGCTCGACCAGCCGTCCAAGCTGGGGTGGGGCGCCGACTTCTGGCCCGTCTTCTTCCCGTCCCTCATGGGCATGATCGGCTTCTGGTCGACGCTGTCGCTCAACATCCCCGACTTCACCCGCTTCGGAAAGGGCCAGCGCGCCCAGGTGTGGGGCCAGACGCTCGGGCTGCCCACCACGATGACGGCGTTCGCCTTCCTCTCGGTCCTCGTCACCTCCGGTTCACAGGCGGTGTACGGGAAGCCGATCTGGGAGCCCGTCGAACTCGCGGCCAAGGCCGACAGCGTCATCGGCCTGCTGTACGCCCTCGTCACGGTCCTGGTCGCCACCATCTCCGTCAACATCGCGGCCAACGTGGTCTCCCCGGCGTACGACCTGTCGAACCTCGCCCCGAGGTTCATCAACTTCCGCAGGGGCGCCCTCATCACGGGCGTCGTCGGTGTCCTGATCTTCCCGTGGAAGCTCATCGAGACGCCCGAGCTGTACATCTTCGTCTGGCTCGGTGTGGTGGGCGGACTGCTGGGCACGGTCGCCGGGATCCTGATCGCCGACTACTGGATCGTCCGGCGGACCTCCCTGGACCTCGCCGACCTCTACCGCCCCGACGGGCGCTACTGGTACCGCCGAGGCTGGAACTGGCGCGGGGTCGTCGCCTTCGTCGTCGGAGGACTCCTCGCCGTCGGCGGCTCCCACTCCGCCCCGGGCAAGGGCCCCTTCCCGCAGGACGGACTGATTCCCGCCCTCAGGCCACTGGCGGACTACGGCTGGGCGGTGGGCCTCGCCTCGGCGCTGGTCCTGTACGCCGTGCTGGCGTCGGTGGGGAGGGGGCGGGAGCGCTGACCGCCGGGACATGAGCCCGGGCGGCCCGGGGCCGAGAGCCCGTGCCGCCCGGGAGCCCCCGGGGCGATGCCGCCCCGGCGGCTCTGCCGGAGCCCTGCGGCGGCCCATCGTCCGAAGACCGCCGGCGGACGAGCCGTTGTGCCGCTGTCCCGCCATCAGAAACGTGCGGATCCAGGGGTGTTGCCGGTATCCGTGTGCCCCGCAGGTCCTCGTTCCGGTCCGGCCCCGATCGGCTCCACGCCCGAATGGTTCTCCTCCGTACGTCTCTTTCTCGCTCCGTCCCAAGTCGTACGAAGTCCGCCCCCCAGGGGGATTCGCCCGCCCATCCCGGCACGAAATGGTCGTCCGGTCCCGCCAGTTGACCGAAAGGAACGACCGTCGTGCCGATACGACGTTGGGTGCCCCTGCTCACGATGGGGGTCACGGCGGCGCTGCTCCCGGCCCTCGCCCCGGTGCAGGCGTCCGCGGCGGAACCGCTGCAGCGCTTCGAGAACCAGAGACCCGCGTGGCACCGCTGTGACAGGTCGGCGCCCGCCGCCTTCCAGTGCGCGACGATCAACGCCCCGCTCGACTACGCCCGCCCCACCGGCAAGACGATCAAGTTGGCCGTCTCCCGTATCAAGACCGGCGTCCCCGGCAAGCGGCGCGGCGTGCTCCTCTTCAACCCCGGCGGCCCGGGCGGCGAGGGCCTGGAGATGCCCGTCATGATGAAGGAGACGCTGCCCAAGAAGGTACGGGACCAGTACGACCTCATCGGCTTCGATCCGCGCGGTGTCGGCCGCAGCAGCCCCGTCACCTGCGGCCTCACCACCAAGGAGCAGAACACCGAGCACCCCTACAAGCCCGCGACGTTCGAGCGTGACGTCGCATGGGCCCGCACCGTCGCCGACAAGTGCCGTACCAGGAACGGCGACACACTGCCCCACATCACCACCCGCAACACGGCACGCGACATGGACCTCGTCCGCGCCGTCCTGGGTGAGAAGAAGCTCTCCTACCTGGGCTTCTCGTACGGCACCTACCTCGGCGCCGTCTACACGCAGATGTTCCCGAAGCACACCGACCGCTTCGTGCTGGACAGCGCGGTCGACCCCGCCCGGGTCTGGCGCGGAATGATCCAGGTGTGGGCGGAGGGCACCGAACCGGCGTTCACCCGCTGGACGAAGTGGACCGCCCGGCACCACCGCACCTACAAACTCGGCGACACCCCGGCCGCGGTGCGCACGACCTTCTGGGACCTGGTGGCTCGGGCCGACCGCGATCCGATCGAATACGGGGGCCGGAAGTTCGACGGCGACGGCATCCGGTCCGGCCTGCGCGCCGAGTTCTTCTCCCCCGAGGACGCGGCGCGGACCGTGGTCGATCTGAAGAAGGCGGCCGAGGGTCACCCCTCCGCGCACCGCTCGCCCGCGCAGGGCGAGCGCCGCGAACCGAACCGCTTCGTGGCCGCCGGCGCCCGGCCGCCCGCCGACAACGGGACCGCCGCGTTCTGGTCCGTCGTCTGCGGCGACACCGCCGCATGGCCGCACGACCCGGAGCAGTACCGGCGTGACGCGATCCGCGACAAGGCCGCGTACCCGCTCTACGGCGACTTCGGCTCCAACATCATGCCCTGCGCGTTCTGGAACAAGCCGGCCGAGCCGGTGACCACGGTGAACAACCGTGTCGGCCTGCTCACCGTGCAGAACCAGTGGGACTCGCAGACACCGCTGACCAGCGGCCTGGGCATGCACCGCGCCCTGAAGGGCTCGCGCATGGTGTACGTCAAGGGGGGCGAGGGGCACGGCGTCTACTCCGGCGACCCGCGCGCCTGCGCCGACCGCACGGTCAACGCCTACCTGGGCACCGGACGGCTTCCGGCGCACGACGTCACCTGCACGCCGGCGGCCCACCGTGACCGCAAGGCCGTCAAGGGCATCGTCCCCACACCGCCGAACACGCCGGGCGCACCGCGCTTCTGACGCGCGTTCCCGCACCGGGGCCGGGCCGCCAGCGGCCCGGCCCCTCGTCCGTCCGCCCCTCCCCGGGAAGCGATGTGCCCGGGATCCGTAGCTCCCCTGCCGAGCCGTTCGGGTACGCCGCTCAGGTCAACTCTGTTGAAAAATAAGCTACTTGGTGCGGGAGGCGGAGAAATGGGGCCGCGCGGCGTTCGATAGCCTCCGGGTGATCGAATCGACGAGAGCTCTGGCCCGAACTCGCCAGAATCTCCCCAGGGCCGGTCCCGAGCACGGGACCGGCCGAGGCGCGCACACAGCGAGGTGAGAGCCCGTATGTTCACCACCCGCCCCACCCTCCAGGGCACCTTCGGCATGGTGTCCTCCACGCACTGGCTTGCGTCGCAGTCGGCGATGGCCGTCCTCGAAGGGGGCGGCAACGCCTTCGACGCCGCAGTCGCCGCCGGCTTTGTACTGCACGTCGTCGAGCCCCATCTCAACGGCCCCGCGGGCGAAGTGCCGATCATCCTCGCTCCGGCCGGCGGCGACGTGCGGGTGCTGTGCGGGCAGGGTGTCGCCCCCGCCGGGGCCACCGTCGCGCACTACCGGGCGCTCGGCCTCGACCTGGTGCCCGGCGCGGGCCCGCTCGCCGCCGCCGTACCGGGCGCCTTCGACGCGTGGATGCTGCTGCTGCGCGACCACGGCACCAAGTCCCTCGCCGAGATCCTGTCGTACGCCATCGGGTACGCGGAGGACGGGCATCCGCCCGTGGAGCGCATGGGCGAGACCGTCGAGGCCGTACGGGAACTCTTCGAGACGGAGTGGACCTCGTCCGCCGACGTCTATCTGCCCGGAGGCCGCTCCCCACGCGCGGGAGAGCTCTTCCGCAACCCCGCGCTCGCCGCGACCTGGCGGCGACTGATCGCCGAGGCCACCGACGCGGGCGGCACGGACCGGGTCGCCCAGATCGAGGCCGCCCGGAAGATCTGGAGCGAGGGCTTCATCGCCGAGGCCCTGGTACGACAGGCCGGGCGCCCCACGATGGACACCAGCGGCCGCCGGAACACCGGCACCCTCACCGCGAAGGACCTTGCCGGATGGCGGGCCGGCTACGAGGCCCCCGTGACGTACGACTGGAACGGCTGGACCCTGTGCAAGGCGGGCGGCTGGAGCCAGGGGCCCGCCTTCCTCCAGCAGCTCGCCCTGCTCCCGCCCGAGCTGCCCGCCTACGGCTCGGCCGACTACGTCCACCTGCTCATCGAGGGCTGCAAGCTGGCGATGGCCGACCGCGAGGCCTGGTACGGCGATGCGGCCGACGTCCCCCTCAAGGCCCTGCTCTCACCGGAGTACAACGCCCGCCGCCGCGCCCTCGTCGGCGCCGGGGCGTCCCGGGAGCTGCGCCCCGGCAGCCCGGACGGCCGTGCGCCGAAGCTCTCCGCACACGCGGACGCGGTGGCCTCCGGGGACGCCCCGTTCGACCCGCTGGGCGTGGCCTCGGCGGGTGCGGGAGAGCCGACCATGGCGCAGCCGGCCGGCCCCGGCGTCGCCGAAACCGTGGCCGCGGACGGCACGACCCGCGGCGACACCTGCCACCTCGACGTCGTCGACCGCTGGGGCAACATGGTCGCCGCGACCCCCAGCGGCGGCTGGCTCCAGTCCAACCCGGTCGTGCCCGAGCTGGGTTTCCCGCTCGGCTCCCGGCTGCAGATGACCTGGCTCGACGAGGACCTGCCGAACACGCTGACCCCGGGCTGCCGCCCGCGCACCACGCTCACGCCGTCGCTCGCGCTGCGCGACGGAGTCCCCGTCATGGCCTTCGGCACGCCCGGAGGCGACCAGCAGGACCAGTGGCAGCTCCACTTCTTCCTGTCCGTGGCCCTGCGTCCGCGGGTGCGCGGGGGACTCGACCTCCAGGGCGCCGTCGACGCGCCCAACTGGCACAACGACAGCTTCCCCAGCTCCTTCCACCCGCGCGGGATGCGCCCGGGCAGCGTCACCGTCGAGTCCCGCATGGACCCGGCCGTCGTGGACGAGCTGCGCCGTCGCGGCCATGACGTCACCTTGGCCGGGCCGTGGTCCGAGGGCAGGCTCTGCGCCGTCGTACGGGACCCGGAGACGGGCATGCTGTCGGCGGCGGCGAACCCCCGGGGGATGCAGGGGTACGCGGTCGGGCGCTGAGGCGACGGCGGGCCCGGGCGTGCCGGGCGGTGACCGGCCGGTGTGCGACCGGCTCGGCCCACCGCCCGGACGCGGACCGCCCGGTCCGCCACCGCCCGGAGGTGCACCGACCGGACGCGTACCTTCCGGCTCAGCACCGTCCGGACGCGGACCGCGCGGTTCGGCACCGCTTCCGGTGCGTCGGCGCTGAGGGCGGAAGTGACCGGAATGTCATGATCAGTCGCATCCATCCTTCATCCGTATTCCATCCGTGGTTCACCCGGCCGGCATGGATTGTCAGAGGCGCGTGCTCTCATGGGGGCATGATCGATGAGTTTCTCGCCCATGGCCTGACCGATGTGGAGGAGGCGGTCCGCAAGGCGGCCGCCACCGAAGTCATGCCCCGCTTCCGGCAGCTCGCCGCGCACGAGATCGTCGAGAAGAACGGCCCGCACGACCTGGTGACGGTGGCCGACCGGCTCGCCGAGGAGCACCTGACCGCATCCCTCACCGCGATCCTGCCCGGCTCGGTCGTCGTCGGCGAGGAGGCGGTCCACGCCGACCCGTCGACGTACGAGGCGCTGCGCGGCGACGCCCCGGTGTGGATCGTCGACCCGGTGGACGGCACCCGTCAGTTCGTCCACGGCGACCCGGGGTTCTGCATGCTCGTCGCGCTGGCACGGCGTGGCGAACTGCTGGCGTCCTGGACCTACGCGCCGGCGCTCGACGAGCTGGCCGTGGCGGTGCGCGGCCGCGGCGCCGTGCTCGACGACGCGCCTCTCGTCGCGGGCTCGCCCCGGCCCGGCGAGGCGCTGCAAGTCGCCACCTCCCACCCGGACTTCACCACGCCGCAGGAGAAGCGTGCCCTGCTCGGCCTGCGCGCCGACGACGTTCGCGCACGCCCCTGCGGGTCGGCCGGACTCGAATATCTCGCCATCGCCAAGGGCGAGTTGGACGCCGTGGCGTTCTCCTGGGAGAACGCCTGGGACCACGCTGCCGGACTGCTGCTGGTGGCCGAGGCGGGCGGTGCGCACGCCACGCTCTCGGGCGAGCCGTTCCGGATCGAAGGCGGCAACGCACTGCCGTTCACGGCGGCCCGCGACCGGGCCACGGTGGACCGGGTGCTCGAGCTGCTGCGCACCGAGGGCTGACCGCGCGGGCACGGGCCGGTTTCCCGTCCCGCGCAGGACGTGCGGGAGCCCGTCATGACCGGGAGGGCGCGGCTTCTCGCCGCACGGCGCCGGGGTTCTCCGCGGCGCGCGGCGCAGGGGCTGCTCCTACCCGGGGCGCACCGCCCGCTTGTGCCCGGCGCGCGCGGCCCGCTCGTACCCGGGGCTCGCGGCGAAGGACCTGCCCGGTGCACCCCACCCCCGGCATATCCTTGAGCGGCATGGCCGTCGGCTGACAAAGGAGTCCGAAGGTGCCGTCGATGCTGGATGCCGCCGTCGTGGGTGCGGGGCCGAACGGACTGACCGCTGCTGTGGAACTGGCACGGCGCGGCTTCTCGGTGGCCGTCTTCGAGGCCCGCGACGGCGTCGGCGGGGGAGCCCGCACCGAAGAGCTCACGCTCCCCGGCTTCCGCCACGACCCGTGCTCCGCGGCGCATCCGCTCGGCGTCAACTCGCCCGCGTTCAGGGCGATGCCGCTGGAGCGGTACGGCCTGCAGTGGCTGCACCCGTCCCTGCCCATGGCCCATCCCTTCCCCGACGGCACCGCGGCGGTGCTGTCGCGGTCCGTCGCCGAGACCGCGGCCTCCTTCGGCTCGCGCGACGCCGGCGCCTACCGCAGGCTCGTCACCCCGTTCCTCGCCCGCTGGGACACCCTCGTCCACGACTTCATGTCGCTGCCGCTGACCACGCTGCCCCGCGACCCGGTCACCCTCGCCCGCTTCGGACTCGCCGGCCTCCCGCCGTCGACGTGGCTGATGCGCCGGTTCCACGACGACCGCGCCAGGACGCTCTTCGCCGGACTCGTGGGCCATGTCATGGCCCCGCTCGACGGCCTCGCCACCGGCGCCGTCGGACTGGTCTTCGCGCTCGCCGCGCACGCCCGGGGCTGGCCCGTGGCCCGCGGCGGTTCCCAGGCCATCTCCGACGCCCTCGCCGCGTATCTGAAGGACCTCGGCGGAGCCCTGTACACCGACTACGAGGTCAAACGCCTCGACGACCTGCCGCCCGCGCGGGCCTATGTCTTCGACACCTCGCCGACCGCGCTCGCCCGGATCGCCGGCCTGGGCAGGACCTACGAGCGGTACCGGTACGGAGCGGGCGTCTTCAAGATCGACTACGCGCTCGACGGCCCCGTTCCGTGGACCGCCGAGGAGGCCCGCCGTGCCGGAACCGTGCAGGTCGCCGCGGACACCCGGGAGATCGCGACCGCGCTGCGTGCCGCCTCGCGCGAGCACCGCGCTCCCGAGCGGCCGTTCCTGATCACCGTGCAGCCCGGGGTCGTCGACCCGTCCCGCGCGCCCGACGGCAAGCAGGCCTTCTGGGCGTACGGCCATGTGCCCCACGGCTGGGACGGGAACCTCACCGACGCGATCGAACGGCAGCTGGAGCGCTTCGCGCCCGGATTCCGCGACCGCGTTCTCGCCCGTGCCACCGCGGGCCCGCCCGAGCTCGCCGCCCGCAACCCCAACTACGTGGGAGGCGACATCGGGACCGGCGCCGCCGACGGACTGCAACTGCTCCTGCGCCCCCGCATCACGCCCTTCCCGTACCGGACCCCGCACCCCGCCGTGTTCATCTGCTCGTCGGCGACACCGCCGGGCCCGGGCGTGCACGGCATGTCCGGGCACAACGCGGCGAAGGCCGTGTGGCGCCAACTGCGCCGGGCCGGCTGAACGGCCTGCCCGACCCGCCGACCGCGCACGGGCGCACCTACGGATGTCGGAAACGTGCCGCCGGGCGCGTCCGCCCGGCGAAGTGATCCGGTTCGGCACGCGTACGGCGCGCTCCGGCGGACCGGCGCCCTTGGCTTCGTACGATGGCGTCCATGACCGCGATCACCCTCGTCCAGGGCGACATCACCGAGCAGTCCGTCGACGCGATCGTCAACGCCGCGAACTCCTCGCTGCTCGGCGGCGGAGGCGTCGACGGCGCCATCCACCGGCGCGGCGGGCCCGCGATCCTCGAGGAGTGCCGCCGACTGCGGGCCGGCCACTACGGCAAGGGGCTGCCCACCGGGCAGGCGGTCGCCACCACGGCCGGAGACCTGGACGCCCGGTGGGTCGTCCACACCGTGGGGCCCGTCTGGTCGGCCACCGAGGACCGGTCCGAGCTGCTCGCCTCCTGCTACCGGGAATCCCTGCGTGTGGCCGCCGAGCTCGGCGCACGCACAGTCGCCTTCCCCGCCGTCTCCACCGGCATCTACGGCTGGCCCATCGAGGACGGCGCCCGCATCGCCGTACGCACCGTGCTCGACACGGCCGACCCCTCGATCGAGGACGTGCGCTTCGTGCTCTTCGACCAGCGAGCCTACGTGGCCTTCGAGGCGGCCCTCGCCGAGGAGGGCTGAGGGACCGCGAGGAGCGGGCCGCGCCGTTCCGAAACTCCGAAGGCCCGCGCCGTGGACGTCGCGGTGCCGTCGCGTACGAGTCATCGACGCTCTGCGCAGCGTGAATACGCAATGACGAGTCTTGCGCCGCCCATGCCGTCACCCCTATAAGGATCCCTGCAGACATAGGTGGGGATGGACGGACATGGCAGCAGGCCACCGACCAGGGGGGATCCTCCGCTCCGCCGGTATCAGCACCGCTGTACCCACACCGACGGAGACCTGAGGACATGACCGACAACGCCTACCGCGATGCAATGACCCGCCTTGCCGTCGACCCGGCCTTCAGAGCCGAGCTCGACGGGGACGTCGAGGAGGTGTCACGAAGACTCGGCCTGGCGCCCGAGCAGGTCGTCGAACTGCGGCGGCTCCGCGTCGAGTCAGGTCCCACCGACCGGCCCTCCACCCTCGACGCTCGGCTGTCCAAGTCCTCCCTCTTCTTCGGCAGCGCGGCGCACGCGCTGGGACACCACGACGTTCCGGCCGACCACGTCTCCACCGACCACGTCTCCACCGACCACGTCTCCACCGACCACGTCTCCACCGACCATGTCTCCGTCGACCACGCATCGCACGAGACGGGCGGCGGCGCGGCGGGCGGCGACACCCACGGGCACGACGCGGCGGACGTCGCCCGCCCCGGCGACGAGCAGGCAGCGGCCGGTGGCTTCGAGGTGCCGTCGACGGCGGCCCACAGCCTGCTCGGCGGCGCACTCGCCCACGGGACCCCGGTCGGCGGCGACTCCGGATTCGGCGACTTCGGCTCGTTCGGAGACACGGACGCCCCCATCGGGGGCGAAGGACACGACACCGCGGGGATCGCGGGTGGTCATGTCGGAGGTACCGACGGCGGGTTCGACGGCACGGGGGCCGGGACCGGGACCGGGGCCGGGGCCGGTGACTTCGGAGGCTTCGGAGGCTTCGGAGGCGATGCCGGGGACGGCTTCGGCGACGGTGACGGCGGCTTCGGCGGTCATGCCGGGGGCGGCGAGGGCGGGTTCGGGGCCGGAGGCGCGGGCGGCTTCGGTGGCGGTGACGGCGGGCCGGGCGGCTTCGGCGGCGGTGACGGCATGCCGGGCGGCTTCGGCGGTGGCCACGACGGTGGTTTCGGCGGTGAAGGCGGCGGCGACGCAGGTCACTTCGGGCACGGCGGCATCTACGAGCGCGGAGAAGGCGGCGACGGCGGCGGGGGCGGCGACGGCGGCGGGGGCGGTGGCGGCGAGGGAGACGGCGGCAGCGGCGGGGGTGGCGGCGACCAGGAGAACACCGGCCGTCGGCCCGGCGGTGGCGAGGGCGGCGGCGGTGGCGGCGAAGGAGGAGGCGGCGAAGGAGGAGGCGGCGGAGGCGAGGGCGGCGGAGGCGGCGGTGACGAGGGCTCGGGCCACGGCCACGGCGGCGGGTCCTCCGGCGGCGAGGGCGGCGGCCATGGTGGCGGCGAGGGCGGCGGTGACGGCGGTGGCGGTGAGGAGGGCTCGGGTCACGGTCACGGAGGCGGCGAACCCGGCGGCGGTGGCGAAGGGGGCGGCAGCGGCGGCAGCGGCGGCGGCGACCAGGAGAACACCGGCCGCCGGCCCGGCGGTGGCGGCGAGCCCGGCGGTGGCGGTGAAGGCGACGGCGGTGGCGGCAGCCAGGAGAACACCGGGCGGCGCCCCGGTGGCGGCGGCGAGCCCGGCGGCGGTGAGGGCGGCGGCCGCGGAGGCGTCCTCGGCTCCGAGAGCGTACGCGGCGGTACGACGGCGCCCGGCGCCGGCGGCATCAGCACCCACCTGTCGCCCTCCGGCCCCGGCGCCGCCACCCACGACGGCTTCTCCGGCGGCACGTTCACCAGCGGTTCCGGAGCGGGCTGAGCCGGATGCTGTGCCATGTCTGTCGCGTTCACGTACGGCGCGACTTCCCGTACTGCCTGCACTGCGGCACGCTCCGCCGCGGCGCGGAACCGACGTCGTTCGCCGCGCCGCAACTGCGCGGCCTCGATGACCCCGCACTGCTCGTACCGCTGACCGGCCCGGTGACGACGCTGGGCCGGGGCGCGGACAACGACGTCGTCCTGTCCGACGGCAGTGTGTCGCGCCGCCACGCCCGTGTCGTACGCACCGAGGCCGGGTTCCGGATCGAGGATCTGGACTCCTTCAACGGAACGGCCGTCGGCGGCGTGGACCTGCACGGCGGCGCGGCGCACCTCGCCGACGGGGCCGAGCTGTCCGTCGGGGACGTCCGGATGGTCTTCGAGCAGCCCCGCGATGCCCGGGTCGGCTCGCGCACCGTGGTCGTCGGCACCCAGCTCACCCAACTGCCCGCCGCCCGGGCCGAGGAGGCGCCCGAGGCGACCGGACCGCTCACCGCGCGGCCCCGCCGCCGTTCCGGGTGGGCGCTCAAGCAGATACCCACCGACCGCGGGGAGCCCGTGTGGGTGCTGAGCAACACCCGGACGGGGGTGTACCTCCAGCTGGACGAGCGCGAGGTCTTCCTGTGGCAGGCCGTCGACGGCGAGAACACGGTGCGGGACCTGCTGTTCGCCTACGCGGACCGGTTCGGGGAGCTCGCGCTGCCACGGATCGAGGCCGCGCTGACGGCGTTCGCGGACGCGGGACTGCTGCGCGGCCTGCCAGGCCGGCACGACGCGGAGGACACCCACGGCTGGCGCCGGGCCTGGCGGAGGCTGTACCGGGCCCTGCTGAGACTCGAGGTGTCCGTACCGGGCATCGACCGGGCCGTGACCCGCCTGTACGGGGCGTTCGGCTGGCGGTTCTTCACCAGGACCGGGGTGACGCTGGTCTGGCTGTCGGTCGTCGCCGGCCTCGTCGCGTTCTTCACCGCGCAGCGCCGGCAGCACCTGCTGGACTTCGGCGGGGCCGGTGCCTGGGGCCCCCTGGCAGTGGCCGCCGGGTACGTATCGGCCCTCGTGGTGCACGAACTGACGCATGCGCTGGCCGTGAAGTCCTACGGTCGCAAGGTCCGGCGCGGCGGATTCATGCTCATGATGGGGATGCCCTTCGCGTTCGTGGACACGAGCGACATGTGGTTCGGCTCGCGTCGGTCGCGGGTCGTGGTGGCGCTGTCCGGGCCGCTCTCGACGGCGGCCCTGGCCGGCTGGTGCGCCCTGGGGGCCGCCCGTCTGCCGGCCGGTCCGGTCTCGGCCGTGCTCTTCCACCTGGCCTTCGGGCTGTATCTGAACACGCTGTACAACTTCAACCCCCTGATGCCGCTGGACGGTTACCAGGCGCTGACCGACGCGCTGCGCGTACCGCGGCTGCGCGAAGAGGCGAGCGCCTACTTCCGCACGGGGCTCTGGCGGGACCTGCGTGCGGGCCGCAGGCCGGGACCGCGGCAGGCGGGCATGGCCGTCTACGGCCTCGCCGTCGTCATCGGTACGTACGGCTTCCTGGTTCTCGCCCTGCTGGCCTGGCGTTCCCGGATGGGGGAGCTGCTGCACGGACGGGTGGACCCGCCGTGGGACCGCGTGATCGTGGCCGTGGTGGTCGGCCTGGTGGCGTTCCCGGTGTGGGCGGCGCCGGTGCGCCGGCTGGCACGTCTGGTCAAGCGGCGCCGCCGGACCCCGGGCGGCTCGGTGGGTCCGGTGCCCGGCGCTGCCGTGGAAGGTGCGGCGTGACGGGCGCTGCACACGGCCCCGGCGGCACGGGCGCCGGTGCTCGCCGCGACGGCGACTGGACCGTGCCGGGCTGTGTTGCCGTCCGCACTCTCGGCGAAGGCGCCGGGGGCCGTGTCGTTCTCGCCCGGCACACGGCGACGGGCGTACCCGTGGCGGTCAAGTACCTGAGCGAACGGCTCCGCGGCGACCGGGAGTTCCTGGCCCGCTTCCGGGCCGAGGCGCGGCTGCTGGGCGACCTGCGGCACCCGTGCGTGGTGCGGTTGTACGAGTACGTCGAGGCGCGCAGCGGCGCCGCGATCGTCATGGAGGCGGTGGACGGGGTCAGCCTCCGCGAGCTGCTCCGCGCGCACGGGACGACCGGCCCCGAGGCCGCTCTCGTCCTGCTGAAGGGGTCGCTGCTGGGCCTCGGCGCGGCCCATTCGGCCGGGGTGGTCCATCGAGACTACAAGCCGGAGAACGTGCTGGTCCGTGCCGACGGTTCGAGCGCGCTCGCCGACTTCGGCATCGCCGTACGCGCGGGCCGGGAGACGGAGGCGGCGGGCACTCCCGCCTACATGGCGCCCGAGCAGTGGCGGGGCGAGCCCGCGGGACCGGCGAGCGACGTGTACGCGGCGGCGGCCGTGTTCTTCGAATGCCTGACCGGGCGGCGGCCGTTCGGCGGTGACGACATCACGGCGTTGCGCCTGCAGCACCTGCGGGCGTCCGTGGAGCTGGACGACGTACCCGGTCCGGTACGCGGGCTGCTGCGCAAGGGCCTGGCCAAGGAGCCCGCGGACCGGCCGGGGATCGAGGCGTTCCTCGCCGACCTCGAGAGGCACGCCGCCGAGGGGTACGGCACCGGCTGGGAGGAGCGCGGACGCCGACGGCTCGGCGAACTCGCCACTCTGCTCGCCCTGTTGTTCCCGTTCGCCACCACGACGGCGGTCAGTGGCGCGGCCCGGGCCCTGACCGTGCTGGGCCGGCTCAGGCGCGGCGGATGGAAGGCGGCGGCCGGGGCGGCAGCGCTGGCCGTGGTCGCCGGCGCGGTGACGTCGGCGACGGCCCGTCCGCACGACACGTCGACGACGGTGGCCAGTTCCGTCCCGTCGGGCTCCACCGGCTCCGCCGACCCGTCCGGTCCTTCTTCCCCCTCGCCGTCAGTGACGTCGGACGCGAGCACGCCGACGGCCGACGGTTCACCGCCCGGCACCGCCTCGGAGGACCCGACGCCGACCGCGCCGTCGACCGCCCCGGCCGGGGGCGGCACACCGTCCACGGCGGCGCCCTCCACGACGGGCGGACCGCCGGCCCCGCCGACGCCGGGCACGGTCACGATCGCCATCGACTCGTGGCACCGCGGACCGCGCCCCAGCACACTGATCGCCGACGTCACGGTGCACACCACCGGCACCGGACCGCTGACGCTCACGGCGGACTACTACGTCGAC
This sequence comes from Streptomyces sp. NPDC002004, assembly GCF_053593975.1. Taxonomy (NCBI): domain Bacteria; kingdom Bacillati; phylum Actinomycetota; class Actinomycetes; order Kitasatosporales; family Streptomycetaceae; genus Streptomyces; species Streptomyces sp. NPDC002004. Next base: position 141,128 of record NZ_JBSFDP010000007.1, on the reverse strand, counting down.
ACCCCCGACCAGTCCTACGGCTCCCAGGTGCAGCCGTTGTCGGGCAGCACGCGGTACTCCGTGAGCTTCGAGGCCGACTTCTCCAACCACCCTTGCAGGGGTACGTGGAACGTCGCGCTCACCAGCAGTCCGGAGGCCGTGAACGGATCGCAGACGGCCTCCGTCGACGCGCCGCCGTGCTGACGGTCGCGACCGTCCCGGCGTCCGTACGGCCCACCGAGGAAAGCAGATCGACATGACGACAGCCACCACGGTCGCCGGGCGGCCTCTGTCGGCCTGGTCGCGCGGCACGCGATGCGGCACCCGGCACGCGCTCGGCCCGGGCCGGGTGGGCGAGCCACCGCTCGGGGCGCTCCTGATCGACCGTGCCCTGCTCGTGCCGGAGGGCGCACGCGAGCGACTGACGGCCACGGTCCTCGCCGTCGCCGAACTCCGGCTCCCGGGTGTGCTGGGCACGGTGGACCTCGTCGCGGAGGCGGAGGAGGTGTGGCTGATCACCGCCCGCCCGGCGGCGCCCAGCCTCGCGGACCTGCTGGCCGCGGGCGGAGCGGGCCCGGAGGCGAGCGGGTCTGGTGCGGGCCCGGGCGCGGACGGATCGGCAGATGCGGGCCCGGTCGCGGACGGATCGGCAGGTGCAGGCGGTGAGGGCGGTGCGGGTCCGGACGCCGGGAGCGCCGCGAGCGTACTCAACGAGACCGCACAGACGCTGCTGGCCCTGCACGCGGCCGGGCTGGCCCATGGATCGCTCACCGCGGACGGCGTCGTCATCGCCCCGGACGGCACGGCGTTGCTCGCCGAGACCGCGCCGAGCATCGCCCTGGGGGACCGCAGGGCGGGGCCCGCCGGATCCGCCCTGCGCGACGACGTCACCGCATGGGCCGACCTCGCCGACACGCTCGGCCGCGCCTGGGCGGTCGCCGGTACCCCGGCAGTCGGCCTTTTCGCCCGCTGTTCCGCCCTCGCCCGGTCCGACGGCCTCGCCGCGGGCCGCGCAGCGCTGGTCGCCGGGCGGGCGGCGCTGCCCGCCGACTTCCTGCGGCGCACCGCCCTGCGCGTGGCGGCTGCCGCCGCGTTTGCGGACCTCGCAGCGCCGGAGCCCAGGGGCGCGGTGTCCCTGGCGAAGACCCGGACTCCCTCCGCAACCGCGTCTCGGGCCCCGTCCCAGACCCTGGCACCGGCCCAGGCTCGGGTCCCCGCCCCGGCTCAAGCGCCGGTCCCGCCGTCGGCCCCGGCTCAGGCTCCGGCCCAGGCCCCGGTCCCGGCTCAGCACCCGGTCCTGCCCCCGGCTCCGGCTCAAGCCCCGGCTCCGATCCCGGCCCCCGAGGCCACCGCCCCGGTGCGGGGCGGGCAGGCGCCCGGGCGCGACGACCGCGTCCCCCGCCCCGCCGCGCCGGACGGGCAGAGCACGGTGCCTGGACGGGGCCGCCGGGGTGGGCGCCCCGCAGCCCCGGACGACGCGCAGGCCACCGTACTCGGCCGACGGAACCGCACCACGGACCCGGACGCGGTGCCCGTACCGGCGGCCCCGGAGGGCGGAGGCGACGGGGAGATCCTGCTGCGCTTCGGCCCGGGTGTCCCCGTCGGGGATCAGGAATCCCTCCGCGCGCTGTGGCGGACGCCCGCCCCCGCACCGGCCCGCGGTGGCCGACGGCGCGCCCGGTACGCGGCGACCGCGGCCCTGACGGCCGTCGCCGTGGTGCTCTGGCTGCTGCTGCGCCCGGATGCCGGACCGGCCGTCAAGGCCGCCGAAGTCCGGGCGCCCGCCGCACGATTGCACTGCGGACAGACCGCCGACGTGATCGGCGTCATCACCACCGACGGCGGGGGCGGCCCCGTGACCTACCGCTGGCTCCGCAGCGACGGACAGGCCTCGGGAGAACTGGTCCGCGTCGCCCGCCGCGGCCGTCCGGAGATCACCGTCCACCTGCGCTGGACGGTCCGTGGCCCGGGCCTCTTCCGCGGCACCGCGCGCCTCCAGGTCCTGCACCGGAAGGGCGGGGGCTCCGGCGCCGAGCCCATCGAGGCGCGGGGCACCTTCAGGTACGCCTGCCCCTGAGCCCGGTACGTCTCCGCTCCCGTCGGGCACACCTCCACGCGGGTCGGACGCTGCCGGTGAACACCCGAGTCCGACGCCGCCGCGAAGGACCCGGGAGCACGCAGAAAATGGCCGGGGCCCCGCGTCGGCGGGACCCCGGCCATGCACCGTGCAGGCCTGTCCGGGTCAGGCGACGTCCTTGCGGGTGACCGCCACGTAGCCGACGAAGCCGAGGATCGCGACCATCCAGGAGAGACTGACCGGTCCCGTGCCCAGCCCCAGGCCGCCGCGAGCGGGTGACACCGCCATCCAGTCCGCGATGGAGGCGCCGAGCGGACGGGTCACGACATAGGCGAACCAGAAGGCCGGAATGGCACCCAGGCCGAGCTTCCAGTGCCCCAGGGCGGGCACGGCCATCACGACGGCGAACAGCACGATCGAACCGAGGTACCCCAGTCCCAGAGTTCCCGCCGTCATGTCGCCCGCCGCGGTCCCGAGCGCGAAAGTGGCGAGTACCGTCGCCCAGTAGAAACTCTCACGACGCCTGGTGTGAATGCTGTGGATGGACAGGGTTTTCTCGCTCGCGTACCAGATACCGAATATCGCGCCCAGTACGACAAGAAATGCGACCGTCGAGTCCGGATAGGCGATGCCCAGCGCCACGTGGAGCACATCGGCAGCCATCGTGCCGAAGACGCTCACCATGACGATGGCTGTCCAGTAGATCCAGGCCACATACCGCCGGACGGCGAATTGCACGACCAGCGCGGCCAGCAGGATCACGCCGGCGATGCCCACCGCGACCACCGGGGCGAGCACATGGGCCAGATAGTCGGAGAGCGTCTCGCCCATTCCTGTTGTCAGCAATTTGATGATCCAGAAGTAGATCGTGACTTCCGGAACTTTGCTCAGTGCATTCCGTGCAGGGGCCGCCATGGGCAGGCCCTGCTGGAGTTGGCCTGTCGTCATGGTCGGCAAGGATGGCACAGCCGGATCGGTCTTCCCTAATTCTTGTCTACGCGAGGCGAAAAGTAAGAATGGGGTGTGAATTCCTTGAGGGTAATTCGCATGGAATTTTCCTGTGCGGGAGCATCGCGGCGTGTGTGCGGAAACGAATCGAAGTCCCCGCAGGGAATCCGTGCCCGCGCGCCGGCAGGGCCCCGGACCCTGTGCGGGTGGTGCGGACAAGGGCGGGGGAGGGGCACCCGTCGGGCTGCGGTGACGAGCCGGCCGTGGACCGGCCCGTCCGTCGCAGGGCCGGACGCAGGTTCTGGCAGCGCGAGGTTCATGTCGGATTCTCGCCAGCTTCCGGCCGCCCGGTGCTCGATGCTTGTCCCATGCACACCGACACCGAGCGCTGCGTGCGCGCCGTTCAGTCGAAGGACGCCCGATTCGACGGCTGGTTCTTCACCGCGGTGGTGACCACGGGGATCTACTGCCGCCCCAGCTGCCCGGTCGTGCCGCCCAAGCCCGAGAACATGCGGTTCTACCCGAGTGCCGCGGCGTGTCAGCAGGCCGGTTTCCGGGCCTGCAAGCGCTGCCGCCCCGACACCAGCCCCGGCTCGCCCGAGTGGAACCAGCGCGCCGACCTGGTCGCCCGCGCCATGCGGCTGATCGCCGACGGCGTCGTCGACCGCGAGGGCGTACCCGGCCTCGCCGCCCGGCTCGGCTACAGCACCCGCCAGGTCGAGCGACAGCTGCTCGCCGAGCTCGGGGCCGGCCCGCTCGCCCTCGCCCGCGCACAGCGCGCCCAGACGGCGCGCCTGCTCATCGAGACGACCGCGCTGCCGATGGCGGAGATCGCGTTCGCCGCGGGATTCGCCTCCGTCCGCACCTTCAACGACACCGTGCGGGACGTCTTCGCGCTCTCGCCGAGCGAGCTGCGCACCCGCGCCCCGAAGGCGACCGGCTCCCCCGGAGCACTGAGCCTCCGCCTGCCGTTCCGCGCGCCGCTCAACCCCGACAACCTCTTCGGTCACCTCGCAGCGACCGGCGTACCGGGCGTGGAGGAGTGGCGCGACGGCGCGTACCGGCGCACCCTGCGGCTCGCCTACGGCCACGGGGTCGTCGCGCTCACCCCCACCCCCGACCACATCGGCTGCCGGCTGAGCCTCACCGACCTGCGGGACCTGCCCACCGCCATCAGCCGGTGCCGCCGCCTCCTCGACCTCGACGCCGACCCGGTCGCCGTCGACGACCAGCTGCGCACCGATCCGCTGCTCACACCGCTCGTCGACAAGGCACCCGGCCGTCGGGTGCCGCGCACGGTCGACGAGGCCGAGTTCGCGGTGCGCGCGGTGCTCGGCCAGCAGGTCTCCACGGCAGCCGCCCGTACCCACGCCGCCCGGCTCGTCGCAGCCCACGGCGAGCGGATCGAGGACGCCGAGGGCGGCCTCACCCACCTCTTCCCGGCCCCGGACGCGCTCGCCGCACTCGACCCCGACACCCTCGCCCTGCCGCGCAGCCGCCGCGGCACACTCACCACGCTGGTGCGCCGGCTCGCCGAAGGCACGCTCCGGCTCGGCGCCGAGAGCGACTGGGACGAGGCCCGCGCCCAGCTCACCGCCCTGCCCGGCTTCGGGCCCTGGACCGTCGAGGTCATCGCGATGCGCGCCCTCGGCGACCCGGACGCCTTCGTCCCCACGGACCTCGGCATGCGGCGCGCCGCCCAGGAGCTGGGCCTGCCCTCCACGCCGGCCGCGCTCACCGCCCGCGCTGCCGCCTGGCGGCCGTGGCGGGCCTACGCGGTCCAGTACCTGTGGGCGACCGACGACCACCCGATCAACTTCCTGCCGGTATGAGGACCACGCCATGAAACAGCACACCGTCACCCCCAGCCCCTACGGGACGCTCACCCTCGTCGCCACGGACGGCATCCTCTCCGGGCTCTACATGACCGGTCAGCGCCACCGCCCGGCCGAGGAGTCGTTCGGGGCGCGGACGAACCCCGACGAGGAGCCCTTCGCGGAGGCCGTGAGGCAGCTGGAGGCCTATTTCGCGGGCGGGTTGAAGCACTTCGACCTTACGCTGCGGCTCGACGGCACACCGTTCCAGCAGCGCGTCTGGGAGCAGCTCCGGCTCATCCCGTACGGCGAGACCCGTAGCTACGGAGAGCTCGCCGAGGCCCTCGGCAGCCCCGGCGCGTCCCGTGCGGTCGGCCTGGCCAACGGCAAGAACCCCATCGGCATCATCGTCCCGTGCCACCGTGTGGTCGGCGCGAACGGCAGTCTGACGGGATACGGCGGCGGCCTGGAGCGCAAGCAGCGCCTCCTCGACTTCGAGGGCGGGAGCGCGCTCTTCTGAGGTGTGCCCGGCCGGGGGCGCCGCCCGTGGCACGGCGCTCCCGGCCTTGCCGTGCCGTTCTCGGCCGCCTCTCCCCGTCCCGCCGCCGTATGCCATGCCGCTCCCGGCAGCCCCGTACCGCGTGGCTGCGGCGGGCTCACGGACCGACCGGGGGACCGGGGGAGCGGGTGATGGCCAGGATCGCCATGTCGTCGTCGCGCGGAGCGCCGGTCCAGCGCTCGACATCGCGTACCAGGGTCTTGACCAGTTCGTCCGGCTGCTCGAAGGGGCCCAGCCCGCCGAGCCGGCTCACGGGTTCGTAGAAGGTCCCGCAACGGTCCCGGGCCTCGGTCACTCCATCGGTGATCAGCAGCAGGGTGGCCCCGACCGGGAACGGCCAGTCCTTGGGTTCCGGCTGCGGCATTCCGAGGCCGCTCATGCCCAGGGGAAGGCCCGGCTCGTCCGGATCCAGCTCGGACACCGTGTCGCCCTCGAACAGATACGGCGAGGGGTGGCCGCAGTTCAGCATCCGCACGTGATCGGCGGCCGGAGTGATCTCTGCGAGCAGCGCGGTGACGAACCCCTCCATCCGGATGTCCTCCTCGCGCTGTGCGGCTTCCTTGAGCAGTGCGCGTTCCAGACGCTCGGCCAGCGCGAACAGGTCGGGTGCCTGGTCCGCCGCCTCCCGGAACGCGCCCAGCACCACGGACACCGCGCCGACCGCGCCCAGCCCCTTGCCCCGCACATCGGCGATGAGCAGCCTGGTGCCGTACGGCGTTTCCTGCACGGAGTATGCGTCCCCGCCGATCAGTGCCTCGGTCTGTGCGGCCTTGTAGACGGCGGCGATGGTCAACGATCCGATACGGGCCGGCGGCGCGGGCAGGACCGCGCGCTGGGCGGCCTCCGCGACGGAACGGACCACCTGGAGACGGCGCCCGTGGCGGGCGATCACCCTGTTCACGCCGATGCCGACGAGCGCGGTGAACGTCGCGTTGACCAGTTCGAGGGTGCCGGCTGTCTGGCCGAGGTACCCGTCCTTGATCAACAGCACCAGCTCGATCAGGATCACGGCCGCCGCGATCGCGATCGTGTGCCGCAGCGAGCACAGTGCCCCTGCGGCGATCACAGCGGCGCCCAGCAGGTAGTCGCCCCAGTACTCACGCGGAGACACGACGTTCCAGAAGGCCCCGGCAACGAAGAGGGCGGACGGCACGAAGGGGACGTACCAGGGCCACTTCGTGGAGAATCGATCCACCGCGTCCCGATTCCGCATCTAACCAACGTATGCCTGATTGGTGAACATGTGCACGCTGTGCGGAACGCGGCGGTGTGCTCCGTCCACCCCGTCCTCGGGACGGCGCGCGTCGCGCCCGGGGCCGGGTGGCCGGGACGCGCTCCCCAGGCGCGTCATGGTGGCGAACCGGCAGCGGTTCTCAACCGAGGAACACCCAGCGCACCCCCGCGGCAACTCCCAGCGAGAGGGCCGGGATCACCCACCCCCACCCCATGACCCGTCGCACCGATGGGAACAGCCACACCGCCGTCGCCGCACCGGCGGCTCCCATGGTGAGGACGCACGACAGGACGATGCCGGCGTAGGCCTGGTCGTCCCAGGGACCGGACGGACGTACGGTGAGCGCCGCCCAGCAGCAGAACGCGGCGATGAGGGTGAGCAGGGTGAGCGGTACGGCGAGGACCAGCCGCAGGCAGCCGCGGTCGTCGTCCGTGCGGGAAGGGCGGGGCATCGGCAGTGCGTTCCTCGGAGGTACGGCACGAGCACATGAACGCCGTAGGCGGAAGGCCGCCGTACTAGGCGCTCTGCTCGGCGAGTTGGCGCAGCAGCTCGGGCAGGGCGGCGCCGATCGGCTCGCGGACGACGTGGTCGGCACGCTCGTCGTACGGCGTGGGTTCGGCGTTGACGATGATGAGTCGTGCTCCGTGGTCGGCGGCCATGCCCGCGAGCCCGGCGGCGGGCTGCACCTGGAGACTGCTGCCGACCGCGATGAACACATGGGACGCCTTCGTGATGGCCACGGCCTCACCCAGCACCACCGGGTCGAGCCGCTCGCCGAACATCACCGTGGCCGACTTGAGGATGCCACCGCACTCCAGGCACGGCGGGTCGTCCTCGCCTGCCTCGACCCGTGCGATCGCGTCCTCCATCGGGCCGCGCGCATGGCAGTGCGTGCACAGGAAGCTCCGTGCCGTGCCGTGCAGTTCCAGCACCTTGCGGGCGGGCATGCCGGCGAGCTGGTGCAGGCCGTCGACATTCTGCGTGATCACCCGTACGGGGACACCGGACCGCTCCAGTTCGGCCACCGCCCGGTGCGCGGAGTTCGGCTCGGCCTTCAGCGTCCGGTTCTTCCGCCGCATCTGCCACGACCGCCGCCGGACCTCGGGATCGTTCATGTAGTACTCGTAGGTGACGAGCTTCTCGGCCCCGGGATCCCGCCGCCAGAGCCCGTTCGGGCCGCGGTAGTCCGGAATCCCGGAGTCCGTGGAGATTCCTGCTCCGCTGAGGATCGCGACGAGGGGCCTGCTCATGGCAGCAGCGTAATGAGCGGTTCGCACGCGCCGCGAGTGGAATTCGCGCGGGTGGTGCCAGGGGCGGGCCACCAGGGGCCCGGACCGTCCCGGATGTTCGGCACGGAGGCCCGGTGGGACGGTGGCGCCCGGCAGCGACAGGCATGCCCGGTGCCGTGGCCTCCGCGTGGCCGCGACCGTCACGCCCGATGGGTGGCGTACCCGTTCTCCAGCTCGACCGTCCCCGTGCCCTGCTCCAGCACGTCCAGCGCGGCGAGGACGCGTCGGCCCAGGGCGTCCGGCAGATGGTCCGGCAGCTCGGAGCGCGACACCATGCGCCATGACAGGAGCTCCTCCTCCTGGAGCCGGATCGAGGCCAGCCGTGCCGTGTCCAGGACCCCGCCGTCGTACAGATAGGCGACGATCGGCGGCCGCGCCGTGCCCGGGACCCAGTCGACGGCGAGCAGCCGGCCGAGCTCCACGTCGAGCCCGATCTCCTCCACGGTCTCGCGCCGGGCACCCTGGCGTGGTGTCTCGCCGTCGTCCGACTCGACCGTGCCTCCGGGCAGGGCCCAGCCGTCGCGGTAGTTGGGTTCGACGAGCAGCACGCGCCCCTCGGCGTCCCGGAGGAGCGCGGCGGCGCCGACGAGGACGCGGGGGAGTCCTGCGATGTACGTGGCGTAGTCGAGAGTGGTCACGCTCGCAGCCTAACGAGCGGGACCGGGGACATGCCCCCCGAGCGTGCCGTACCGGCCGTCCACCGACCGGTCAGGACTGCGCCAACGTGACCGTCCGGGCGGCCAGTTCACTGATGCGTGACCCGTCGAAGCCGAACACCGCGCTGCGGACCGTGTCCTGAAGGGGCTCGGTCCACTGCACGGGGATCGCGGGGGCCCCGCACAGGACGCCCGCGACCGACCCCGCCGTCGCGCCGTTCGAGTCGGTGTCCAGTCCACCGCGCACGGTGAGCGCGATGGTCCGTGTGAAGTCGCCGTCGCCGTACAGCAGCCCGGCGGTGAGCACCGCCGCATTCGGGATCGTGTGGATCCAGCCGAGCCCGGAGGTCTCCTCGGCCAGCGTGTCCAGGGTGCCCTCCCAGGCCAGCCCGGCGCCGTGCAGCGCCAGCACCCGGCGCACCGTCCGGGCGAGACGGCTGCTCGCCGGGACGACGGCCAGGGCGGTCTCGACGGCGTCGCGCACCGTGGCCGCGGTGAAGGCCGCCGACACCAGTGCGGCCGCCCACATCGCCCCGTACACGCCGTTGCCGGTGTGCGACAGGACGGCGTCACGGCGGGCGAGCGAGGCCGCACGGCGCGGCGCGCCGGGGCTGGTCCAGCCGAAGACGTCCGCGCGGATCAGCGCGCCGATCCACTCCTGGTACGGATTGTCGTACGTCGCCGTGAGCGGCGGCTTGAGGCCGTTCGCGAGATTCCGGTACGTGGCACGCTCCGCGGTGAACGTCTGGAGGTACGGCAGCCGCAGCAGCCACAGGTCGCCGACCTGTTCGGTGCTGAATCCGAAGCCGTGCGTTTCCAGCAGGTGCAGACCGAGAACGGAGTAGTCCACGTCGTCGTCCCGGCAGCTGCCGTGGATCCGGCCGCGCACGCACTGCCGCCACTCGGGGCGCAGCTCGAACTCACCGGCCGGGCCGGGCGGCTCCGGGAGGTAGTCGGTCAGCGGCAGGGCGTCCGCCCGGCGCAGATAGCGGTCGATGCGCTCGCGCGTCCAGTAGTCGCCGCGCTCGACCGGCTTGCCCAGCATGTTGCCCGCGATCCGGCCGAGCCAGCCGCCGAGAATCCGGTCGGCGAGCTCCCTGCCCGCAGGGGGCGCGGCGGGCGTGGTCGTCATGGCGGTCATGGCTTCGGTCTACCCAATTCCGCCGGCCCGCGCGAGGGCACCCGGCCACGGGACGATCGATCGTCCGGATCGCCGGTGGGCCCTCCGTGCCGGGGCACGCCGGCGTTCGTCCTCCCCGCGGTCCGTACCACGATGAGAGCAGCCATGGGCACGGGACCCCTCCTCCGGTTAAGGTCGCAGCGGCGCGACTGCCTTGACGTGAGCAAGGCCCGGAGAGCAAGGGGAATGCAAGGTGGCAGACGCTGCTGGGACGAACACATCGACGGCGGGGCGCCCGGAGGGGGCGGCGCGGCAGGGGCAGGGGCCCCGGGTGCTCGTCGCCGCGGACAAGTTCAAGGGGTCGCTGACGGCCGTGCAGGTCGCCGGGCATGTGGCGGCCGGTCTGCGCAGGGTCGCCCCGGGCCTGTCCGTGGACATGCTGCCGGTGGCCGACGGCGGTGACGGTACGGTCGCCGCGGCCGTCGCGGCGGGCTTCGAGCGGCGTGAGGTGCGGGTCACCGGGCCGCTCGGCAACGAGGTGACGGCCGCCTACGCACTGCGCGGCGACACCGCTGTCGTGGAGATGGCCGAGGCCTCCGGCCTCCAGCTCCTCCCGGAGGGCGTCTTCGCCCCGCTCACCGCCACCACCTACGGCTCCGGCGAACTGCTCAGGGCCGCACTGGACGCGGGCGCCCGTACCGTCGTCTTCGGGGTGGGCGGCAGCGCCACGACCGACGGCGGCGCCGGGATGCTGGCCGCGCTCGGCGCGCGGTTCCTGGACGACAGTGGTGCGCCGGTCGGTCCGGGCGGCGGTCCGCTGCGTGACCTCGCCACGGCCGACCTGTCCGGACTGGACCCCCGTTTCGCGGACGTCGAGCTGGTCCTCGCGAGCGATGTCGACAATCCGCTGACCGGGCCGAAGGGCGCCCCCGCCGTGTACGGCCCGCAGAAGGGCGCGACACCGGAGGACGTCGCGACGCTGGACGCCGCGCTCACCCATTTCGCCGCCGTCCTGGAGAGGACGATCGGGTCCGGGGCCGCCGAGTACGCCGCATCGCCGGGTGCCGGTGCGGCGGGCGGCATCGGCTACGGCGCGCTCGTGGGGCTCGGTGCGAGCTTCCGGCCCGGCATCGAGGTCATGCTCGACGTCCTGGGCTTCGCGCCCGCTCTCGAGCGTGCCGGTCTCGTGATCACCGGTGAGGGGTCCCTCGACGAGCAGACCCTCCACGGGAAGGCTCCGGCCGGGGTGGCCGCCGCGGCGCGTGCCGCGGGCAAGGACGTCGTGGCCGTCTGCGGACGGCTCGCCCTGTCGGCCGAGGCCCTCCGCGAGGCCGGCATCCGGCGTGCCTATGCCCTGACGGACGCCGAGCCCGACGTCGACCGGTGCATCGCCGAGGCGGGGCCGATCCTGGAAGGCGTGGCGGAACGGATCGCGCGGGACTTCCTGGCGTAGGCCTTCGCAGTCGCGAGGCTCCCCGGCCCCGTGCCTGTCCCGGAACCGGCGCTCCGTCCGCGGATCCCTGCCGTCCGGGCGCCCGGCACCGGGGCAGTGCCCACCCTTCCCACGGGGCGCGCCCGCGGCACCGGCCCCGGACGCACCTGTGGCCCGAGCCTTCCGAAGGCTCGGGCCACAGGTGGTTGCCGGGGAGCGGCTACGGCAGCTGGGCCGCCCGCGCCTCACGGCGGTTGTCGCGGAAGTTGTTCACCCGGCGGGCCGTGGCGAACAACGGAATGACCGCACCGAGGACGAGCTGCAGCGCGCAGCCGGTCTGGAGCAGCAGCTGGCCACCGGGCGCATCCAGCGCCCACGCCGCCAGCAGGCCCATGCTGAGCACGATCCAGGAGAGCATCGCGACGGCGAGGCGCCCCCGCGGCTTCGGGTACTCGACCCGGCTGACCATCAGCCACGCGGTGCCGACGATCGCCAGCAGCGTCGCGAAGAACGGCAGCTCCAGCAGCACGATCGAGACGACCGTGAGCGCTCCGAACGGGCTCGGCATGCCCTGGAACATGCCGTCCTTCATGGTCACGCAGGAGAACCGCGCGAGTCTGAGCACGACGGCGAGCAGCACCACGATCGCGCCGAGCGCCGCCACCCGCTGGTGGGCGTCGTCGGCGACCATGCCGTACACGAGGACGAAGTACGCGGGCGCGAGCCCGAAGCTGATGAGGTCGGAGAGGTTGTCCAGCTCCGCGCCCATCGGTGAGCTGCGCAGCTTGCGCGCCACGAGCCCGTCGAACAGGTCGAAGACCGCGGCGCACAGCATCAGGATGACCGCGGTGGCCGCGCTGTGACGGGCCATGCCCGACTCGTCACTGCCCGTGAGGTGCGGGATCAGGATGCCGGTGGTGGTGAAGTACACCGCCATGAAGCCGCACGTGGCGTTGCCGAGGGTGAGCGTGTCCGCTATTGAGAGCCGCAGTGACAGCGGCATCTCCTCCGCCTCGTCGCCCGCCTCGTCGGCCTCCGGCACCCAGCCGGCCTGGGTCTCGGGATCAATCACGGTCAATTCGAGTCACCCCAGCCACCGTCTTCTGGCCGACCTCGACCGCGACGTCGACCCCCTCGGGAAGGTAGATGTCGACGCGGGAGCCGAACCGGATCAGACCGATCCGGTCGCCCTGCTCCACCTTGCTGCCCTGCGGGAGGTACGGCACGATGCGGCGCGCCACGGCACCCGCGATCTGCACCATCTCGATGTCGCCGAGCTCGGTGTCGAAGTGCCAGACAACGCGCTCGTTGTTCTCGCTCTCCTTGTTGAACGCCGGGACGAAACCGCCCGGGATGTGCTCGACCGACGTCACCGTGCCCGCGAGCGGGGCGCGGTTGACGTGGACGTTGAGCGGGCTCATGAAGATCGCGACGCGGGTCCGTCCGTCCTTCCACGGCATGATGCTCTGCACCACACCGTCGGCCGGGGAGATGACCCGGCCCTGGGCGATCTCGCGCTCGGGGTCGCGGAAGAACCACAGCATGCCCGCCGCGAGAGCGGTGGCGGGTACGGCCACGGCCTTGGCGGCGCCGGAGCGGCGCGCCCGGACCAGGCTGAGTGCTGCGGTGGCGACGGTCGGCAGGAGCCACGGCGATGCTCCGCGCGCGAGCCGTACGCCGGCGAGGCTGTCGCGTGGTGCAGAGATTTGGCTGTGGGGCATGGATGACCTTCGTAGCGGATGATGCCGCGCTCATACGGGGGACGGCGGCTTTTCGGCGATCGTATCGGTTGCGAGGCACAACTGGGCAAGCCAGGAAGCCGAGTCGGCGGCCGAAGAGTGTTGACGGGGTGTGATCTTCTTCTCGAAGAAAACACCCCAAACACACGCATCTATCCCTGGAATCGATACTCTTCGAGCAGTCGACGGCCGATGATCATTTTCTGGATCTCGGCGGTACCTTCGCCGATGAGCAGCATCGGGGCCTCGCGGTAGAGGCGCTCGATCTCGTACTCCTTCGAGAAGCCGTAGCCGCCGTGGATCCGGAATGCATCCTCCACGACTTCCTTGCAGTATTCGGACGCGAGGTACTTCGCCATCCCTGCTTCGAGGTCGTTTCGCTCACCGGAGTCCTTTTTGCGCGCTGCGTTCACCATCATGGCATGGGCCGCCTCGACCTTGGTAGCCATTTCGGCCAGCTTGAACTGGATGGCCTGGTGCTGGGCGATCGGCTTGCCGAAAGTATGACGTTGCTGGGCATAGGAGACGCCCAGCTCGAACGCACGCTGGGCAACGCCGCAGCCACGTGCCGCGACATTGACGCGACCGACCTCGACGCCGTCCATCATTTGGTAAAACCCTCGGCCGGTGACCCCGCCGAGTACACGATTGGCCGGAATGCGCAGTCCGTCCATGATGAGCTCGGTGGTGTCGACACCCTTGTAGCCCATCTTGTCGATCTTGCCGGGGATGGTGAGGCCGGGACGGACCTCTCCGAAGCCGGGCTCCTTCTCGACCAGGAAGGTCGTCATCGACTTGTGCGGGGCCGTGCCCTCGGGGTGGCCTTCGTCACTGCGGACCAGAACGGCCACCAGCGTCGAGGTGCCGCCGTTCGTGAGCCACATCTTCTGGCCGTTCAGGACGTACTCGTCGCCGTCCTTCACCGCCTTCGACGTGATGGCCGACACATCCGAGCCGAGGCCCGGCTCCGACATCGAGAACGCACCGCGCACCTCGCCGGCCGCCATCCGCGGAAGGAAGTACTCCTTCTGCTCCTGGGTGCCGTGCTGCTTGAGCATGTACGCCACGATGAAGTGCGTGTTGATGATCCCGGAGACGGACATCCAGCCGCGCGCTATCTCCTCCACGCACAGCGCGTAGGTGAGAAGCGACTCACCCAGACCCCCGAACTCCTCGGGGATCATCAGGCCGAAGACGCCGAGTTCCTTCAGACCGTCGACGATGTCCTGCGGATACTCGTCGCGGTGCTCCAGCTCGGTCGCGACCGGGATGATCTCCTTGTCCACGAAGTCGCGGACCGTGGAGATGATCTCCTGCTGGATGTCGGTCAGACCGTGGGTCTGGGCGAGTCGGCTCATGGCTACTTCTCCTGCGCCTTCAATTCCGGGCGGCCCGGCTGCTCGCCGCCGCGCTCCTTGATGTACGTCTCGGTGGGGACCATCACCTTGCGGCGGAACACGCACACGAGCGTGCCGTCCTGCTTGTAGCCCTTGGTCTCGACGTAGACGATGCCCCGGTCCGACTTGGACTTCGACGGGGTCTTGTCGAGGACCGTCGTCTCACCGTAGATGGTGTCGCCGTGGAAGGTCGGCGCCACATGGCGCAGCGACTCGATCTCGAGGTTCGCGATCGCCTTGCCGGACACGTCCGGCACGGACATGCCGAGCAGCAGCGAGTAGATGTAGTTGCCCACGACGACGTTCCTGCCGAAGTCCGTCGTCTTCTCCGCATAGTTCGTGTCCATGTGGAGGGGGTGGTGGTTCATGGTGAGCAGACAGAACAGGTGGTCGTCGTACTCGGTGACCGTCTTTCCGGGCCAGTGCTTGTAGACGGCGCCGACTTCGAACTCTTCGTAGGTGCGGCCGAACTGCATGGTGTCTTACGCCTCCGGGGCCTCGAACTTGGACGTACGGGTCATACCCGCCGCACGCCCCTTGCCGGCGATGACCAGGGCCATCTTGCGGCTCGCCTCGTCGATCATCTCGTCGCCGAGCATCGCCGAGCCCTTCTTGCCGCCGGCCTCGGACGTGCAGTACTCGTACGCGTCCAGGATCAGCTCGGCGTGGTCGTAGTCGTCCTGGGACGGCGAGAACACCTCGTTGGCGGCCTCGACCTGACCCGGGTGCAGCACCCACTTGCCGTCGAAGCCGAGGGCCGCGGCGCGCCCGGCGACCTCCCGGTACCCGTCGATGTTCTTGATCTGCAGGTACGGGCCGTCGATCGCCTGGAGGTCGTGCGTACGGGCGGCCATCAGGATGCGCATCAGGATGTAGTGGTACGCGTCCGCCGGGTAGCCCGGGGGCTGCTCACCGACGACCAGCGACTTCATGTTGATCGACGCCATGAAGTCGGCGGGGCCGAAGATGATCGTCTCGAGACGGGGCGAGGCCGCCGCGATCTCGTCGACGTTGACCAGGCCCTTGGCGTTCTCGATCTGCGCCTCGATGCCGATCCTGCCGACCTCGAAGCCCATCGTCTTCTCGATCTGCGTCAGCAGCAGGTCGAGGGCGACGACCTGCTGGGCGTCCTGCACCTTCGGCAGCATGATGCAGTCGAGGTTCGGGCCGGCGCCCTCGACCACCGTGATGACGTCACGGTACGTCCAGTGGGTGGTCCAGTCGTTGACGCGCACGACCCGGGTCTTGCCGGTCCAGTCGCCCTCGTTGAGCACCTTGACGATGTTGTGCCGGGCGTCCGGCTTCGCCAGCGGCGCGCACGCGTCCTCCAGGTCCAGGAAGACCTGGTCGGCCGGCAGGCCCTGGGCCTTCTCCAGGAAGCGAGGGTTGCTGCCCGGGACCGCGAGGCAGGACCGACGCGGGCGCAGCCGGTTGACGGGAGCGGGGGTGGTCATGCGGGGACCTCCAGAGGGTCGAGCTTGTTCGCTGTGCGGATCTCGTCGACGATACGGCCGATGATCTCCGTGATGCCGAAGTCCTTGGGGGTGAAGACGGCGGCCACACCCGCCCGCTTCAGTTCCTCGGCGTCGCTGTTGGGGATGATGCCGCCGACGACGACCGGAATGTCGGAGGCACCGGCGGTACGCAGTCGTGTCAGGACGTCCGGCACCAGCGCGGCGTGCGAGCCGGAGAGGATCGACAGCCCCACGCAGTCCACGTCCTCGGCCAGCGCGGCCGCCACGATCTCGTCGGGCGTGAGCCGGATGCCCTGGTAGACCACCTCGAACCCGGCGTCGCGGGCCCGCACGGCGATCTGCTCGGCGCCGTTGGAGTGACCGTCCAGGCCCGGCTTGCCGACCAGCAGCCGGAGCTTGCCGGAGCCCAGGTCCTCGGCGGTCCGCGCCACCTTCTCACGGACCCGGGCGAGCGGAGTGCCCTCCTCGGCGGCGACCGCGACGGGCGCGGACGAGACACCCGTGGGGGCGCGGAACTCGCCGAACACCTCCCGCAGGGCGCCCGCCCACTCGCCGGTGGTCACCCCGGCACGGGCGCACTCCAGGGTGGCCGCCATCAGGTTGCCCGTACCGGCCGCGGCCTCCTTCAGCTTCTCCAGCGCCTTGCAGGGGCGCGGGTGGTTGAAGGGCGGCTGGTAGCGGGTGTCGCGCCACTTCTGCAGGGCCTCGACGACCCGGGTCTCGACCTCCGGGTCCACGGTCTGGATGGCCGTGTCGAGGTCCGCGGTCAGCGGGTTCGGCTCGGTGGTCTCGAAGACGTTGACCCCGATGATCTTTTCCTCGCCGGACTCGATCCGCGCCCGGCGCTCCGCGTGCGAGGAGACGAGCTGCGACTTCAGGTAGCCGGACTCGACGGCGGCCATGGCGCCGCCCATCTCCTGGATCCGCTCGATCTCCGCGAGCGACTCGGCGACCAGGGACTCGACCTTGGCCTCGATGACGTGCGACCCGGCGAAGATGTCCTCGTACTCCAGCAGGTCGCTCTCGTGGGCGAGCACCTGCTGGATGCGCAGCGACCACTGCTGGTCCCAGGGCCGGGGCAGGCCCAGCGCCTCGTTCCAGGCGGGCAGCTGCACGGCACGCGCGCGGGCGTCCTTCGACAGGGTCACCGCGAGCATCTCCAGCACGATCCGCTGGACGTTGTTCTCCGGCTGGGCCTCGGTGAGGCCCAGGGAGTTGACCTGGACGCCGTAGCGGAAGCGGCGCTGCTTGGCGTTCTCGACGCCGTACCGCTCCCGGGTGACCTTGTCCCAGATGCGGCCGAACGCCCGCATCTTGCACATCTCCTCGATGAACCGGACACCCGCGTTCACGAAGAAGGAGATCCGGGCCACGACGTCGCCGAACTTCTCGGCGGGCACCTGCCCGGAGTCACGGACGGCGTCCAGGACCGCGATGGCCGTCGACATCGCGTACGCGATCTCCTGGACCGGGGTCGCGCCGGCCTCCTGGAGGTGGTAGCTGCAGATGTTGATCGGGTTCCACTTGGGGATGTGCGCGACCGTGTACGCGATCATGTCGGTGGTCAGCCGCAGCGAGGGCCCGGGCGGGAAGACGTGCGTCCCGCGCGACAGGTACTCCTTGACGATGTCGTTCTGCGTCGTCCCCTGGAGCTTGGTGATGTCGGCGCCCTGCTCCTCGGCGACCACCTGATAGAGCGCCAGCAGCCACATGGCGGTGGCGTTGATGGTCATCGACGTGTTCATCTGCTCCAGGGGTATGTCCTGGAACAGCCGCCGCATGTCACCGAGGTGCGAGACCGGAACCCCGACCCGGCCGACCTCGCCGCGGGCGAGGATGTGGTCGGGGTCGTATCCGGTCTGGGTCGGCAGGTCGAAGGCGACCGACAGGCCCGTCTGCCCCTTGGCGAGGTTACGGCGGTAGAGCTCGTTGGACGCCTCGGCGGTCGAATGGCCGGCGTAGGTCCGCATGAGCCACGGACGGTCCTTCTGGCGCTCTGTCATCGGTGTTCCTCCGCCTCAGACGTTCCGGAAGCGGTTGATCGCGTCGATGTGCTGGGCGCGCATCTCCTCGTCGCGCACGCCGAGGCCCTCCCCGGGGGCGAGGCAGAGCACGCCGACCTTGCCCTGGTGCAGGTTGCGGTGGACGTCGTAGGCCGCCTGGCCGGTGTCCTCGAGGGAGTACGTCTTCGACAGGGTCGGGTGGATCTTGCCCTTGGCGATGAGGCGGTTCGCCTCCCAGGCCTCGCGGTAGTTGGCGAAGTGCGAGCCGATGATCCGCTTGAGCGACATCCACAGGTAGCGGTTGTCGTACTCGTGCATGTAGCCCGAGGTCGAGGCGCAGGTGGTGATGGTGCCGCCCTTGCGGGTGACGAACACGGAGGCGCCGAAGGTCTCGCGGCCGGGGTGCTCGAAGACGATGTCGATGTCCTCGCCGCCGGTGAGCTCGCGGATGCGCTTGCCGAAGCGCTTCCACTCCTTCGGGTCCTGCGTGTGCTCGTCCTTCCAGAACTTGTAGCCCTCGGCGTTGCGGTCGATGATCGCCTCGGCGCCCATCGAGCGGCAGATGTCCGCCTTCTGGTCGCTGGAGACGACGCAGATCGGGTTGGCGCCACCGGCCAGCGCGAACTGGGTGGCGTACGAGCCGAGGCCGCCGCTGGCGCCCCAGATCAGGACGTTGTCGCCCTGCTTCATGCCGGCGCCGTTGCGCGAGACCAGCTGGCGGTAGGCGGTGGAGTTCACCAGGCCCGGGGCGGCGGCCTCCTCCCAGGAGAGGTGGTCCGGCTTGGGCATGAGCTGGTTGGACTTCACCAGCGCGACCTCGGCGAGGCCGCCGAAGTTGGTCTCGAAGCCCCAGATGCGCTGCTCGGGGTCGAGCATGGTGTCGTTGTGGCCGTCGGAGGACTCCAGCTCGACCGACAGGCAGTGCGCGACGACCTCGTCGCCGGGCTGCCAGGCGTTGACGCCCGGGCCGGTGCGCAGGACGACGCCCGCCAGGTCGGAGCCGATGATGTGGTACGGCAGGTCGTGGCGCTTGGCCAGCTCGTTGGTGCGGCCGTAGCGCTCCAGGAACCCGAAGGTCGACAA
Organism: Streptomyces sp. NPDC002004; assembly: GCF_053593975.1. Lineage (NCBI taxonomy): Bacteria > Bacillati > Actinomycetota > Actinomycetes > Kitasatosporales > Streptomycetaceae > Streptomyces > Streptomyces sp. NPDC002004. Next base: position 122,323 of record NZ_JBSFDP010000007.1, on the reverse strand, counting down.
CGGCTCGAAGATCGAGGTCCACACCGAGTTGTAGTTCACCGAGGAGGCCATGACGGCAACCAGGGCCTCGCCCGGGCCCAGCTCGGGCAGGGGGACCTCGTCCAGGTGGATCGACTTCCGCGGGTCCTTGTCGCGGCTCTCCAGGCCCGCGAACATCTCCGTCTCGTCCTTGTGCACGGTGATCGCGCGGTAGGACTCGGGGAGCGGCAGTGCGGCGAAGTCGGCGGAGGTGCTCTCCGGCGACTGAATCGCGTCCAGGATTTCCTTCACGGTGTTGCCTCCGGCGAATGTGGTCTCCCCGGCTCGGGCGGTGCCGAGAGCCCGGGGGAGCGCGTCTTGAGGGGAGACGCTGAGGGTCACGTCGGGTGCTGCTGCTGTGGTGGGGCTGTGCCGTCGGTTCGGCGGAGGTGGTGCCAAAGGTGGTGCTGCGGCAGCGCTTTGTGGCGCGGGAGGTTGCCTGTGACGCAGGCGTCCGGGCGCGCAGGCCAGTGGCTTGCGGGGACAGCCGGCGTACGGAAGTTCTCTGCACGCCGGCCGCCCGGACACTTTCAACGTATGGCACCGCGTGCCAGGTGACAAGACACTGCGTGCCAAGACTTTCTCTCATTTGTCATTTGGGCGTAACAAGTGAGCGATGATCGATCAGGTACGGGTGGCAAAACCGGCGGACATGCGAAAACCCCGCGCCGCCGAGTCGGCAGAGCGGGGTTCCGTGTGAGATGTGCCGCGTCGCGCGCGGTCGCTACGAGCGTTCCCTGAGGGCTTCCTCGATGGTGCGCATGACCTCGTCCAGGGGGGCGTCGGTGCGGGCGACGGTGACCAGGACCTCGCCGTGCGAGGACACCGTCGCGGGAGCGGACGAGGTGGACGCAGGGCCCCGTCCCGCGCCGATGCCGGTGCCGAACGTACGGCGGACGATCGCGAAGGCGTGGTCGAGCTGGGTCTCGACGTCGCCCTGGCCGCCGGCCCGCAGCCAGCGGCGCAGGACGTGGTTGTGGGCGGTGACCACCGCGGAGGCGGCGACCTCGGCGAGCAGCGGGTCGTCGTTGCCGTCGCGGTGCGCGTTCTCGTCGAAGTGGCCCAGCAGGTAGCGCGTGAACAGCCGCTCGTAGCGGGCCACCGAGGCGATCTCGCGCTCCCGCAGGGTGGGCACCTCACGGGTGAGCCGATAGCGCTCCACGGACACGGCGGGCGACGACGCGTACATCTTCATGACTTCCTTGATGCCGCGGCACACCGTGTCGAGCGGGTGCTCGTGCTGCGGTGCCGCGTTGAGCACCGCCTCGGCCCGCACCAGGGTGTCGTCGTGGTCCGGGAAGATCGCCTCTTCCTTGGAGCGGAAGTGCCGGAAGAAAGTGCGCCGCGCGACCCCGGCCGCCGCGGCGATCTCGTCGACGGTCGTCGCCTCGTAGCCCTTGGTCGCGAACAGCTCCATCGCGGCGGCCGCCAGTTCGCGGCGCATTTTGAGCCGTTGTGCGGCGGCGCGACTGCCCGCGGCACTTTCCGGTGCGTCGGGCGTGGTGGTGGCGGCAGGGCGCTTGGCGGGCTGGGACATGCCCCGAACGTACTGCATATGAGCAGGAGAGCGCGCAGGGGATACGTTCCCCCCGCCGAGTGCGGGGGGAACGATTCCGGCCCGGTCGAGCAGCCCGCCCCAGTCGGTGCGCTCGGCGGGAGTCCCGTCGCCGGCCTCAGCGCCGGGCATATTCGCGGAAGCCACGGCCCGTCTTGCGGCCGAGGCAGCCCGCGGCGACCAGGTGCTCCAGCAGCGGCGCCGGAGCGAGGCCCGGCTCCCGGAACTCGCGGTGCAGGACCTTCTCGATGGCGAGCGACACGTCCAGGCCGACCACGTCCAGGAGCTCGAAGGGGCCCATCGGGTAGCCACCGCCGAGCTTCATCGCGGCGTCGATGTCGTCGAGCGTGGCGTAGTGCTCCTGCACCATCTTGATCGCGTTGTTCAGGTACGGGAACAGCAGCGCGTTGACGATGAATCCGGCGCGGTCGCCGCAGTCCACCGGGTGCTTGCGGATCTTGGCGCAGACCTCGCGGACCGTGGCGTGCACGTCGTCGGCGGTCAGGACCGTGCGGACCACCTCGACGAGCTTCATCGCCGGCGCCGGGTTGAAGAAGTGCATGCCGATCACGTCCTGCGGGCGCGAGGTGGCGCGGGCGCAGGCGACGACGGGCAGGGACGAGGTGGTCGTGGCGAGCACGGCGCCGGGCTTGCAGACCTTGTCGAAGGTGGCGAAGAGCTGCCGCTTGACGTCCAGGTCCTCGGCGACCGCCTCCACGGCCAGGTCGACGTCGGCGAAGGCGTCGTACGAGCCGGCCGGGGTGATCCGCTCCAGGGTCGCGTCGCGCTGCTCCGCCGTCATCCGCCCCTTGTCGACAGAGCGCGAAAGCGACTTGGCGATACGGGACTTGGCGGTCTCCGCCTTCTCCTGGCTGCGCGCGGCGAGCACCACGTCGTAGCCGGACTTGGCGAAGACCTCGGCGATGCCGGAGGCCATCGTGCCGGAGCCTGCGACGCCGACCGAGCGGACGGTGCGCCCGGGGGTGAGGGCCTCGCCGTCCAGCGGCGTCAGCGCGTCCCGGACCACGGTCCCGTTGCCGGGCTCCTCGTACGTGTAGAAGCCGCGGCCCGACTTGCGGCCGGTCAGCCCGGCCTCGCTCAGCTGCTTCAGGATCGGCGCGGGGGCGTGCAGCCGGTCGTGCGACTCCGCGTACATGGCCTCCAGGACGGTGCGCGCGGTGTCGATGCCGATCAGGTCGAGCAGGGCGAGCGGGCCCATGGGCAGGCCGCAGCCGAGCCGCATCGCCGCGTCGATGTCCTCGCGGGACGCGTACTTCGCCTCGTACATGGACGCGGCCTGGTTGAGGTAGCCGAAGAGGAGCCCGTCGGCGACGAACCCGGGGCGGTCGCCGACCGCCACCGGCTCCTTGCCGAGCTCGATCACCAGGTCGGTCACGGCGGAGACGGCGGTCGGGGCGGTGAGCACCGAGGAGACGATCTCGACGAGCTTCATCGCGGGCGCCGGGTTGAAGAAGTGCACGCCCAGGACGCGTTCGGGGCGGGCGGAGTCGGCGGCGAGGCGGGTCACCGAGAGGGCGTTGGTGCCGGTGGCGAGGATCGTCTCCGGGCGGACGACGCCGTCCAGCTCGCGGAAGATCTGCTGCTTGATCTCGTACGACTCCGGGGCGACCTCGATGACCAGGTCGGCGTCGGCCGCGGCCTGGAGGTCGGTGAAGGTGCGGAAGCGGGCCAGCACGGCCTCGCGCTCCTGCTCGGTGATGCGCTCGCGGCGCACGGCGCGGGCGGTCGACGCCTCCAGCGCGGCGACGGCCTGCCGGGCGGCGGCCTCGCTGATGTCGATGCCGATGACCTCGCGGCCGGCGCGGGCCAGGACCTCGGCGATGCCGGTGCCCATGGTGCCGAGGCCGACCACGGCGACGGTGTGCAGGGAGGGCAGGGAGCTGTCGGACAGGGGAGCGGCCATCGCGGGACTCCAGGGAATGAGTGACGACTGAGGAGCGCGCGCGGGGAACGCCGAACGGGCGTACCGCGTGCGGGAGTTGCTGTCGTTACCGGGCGCCGCTCGAAGGAGGGCGCGGATGCCCGGTGTGTGCCCCCGAGCGGTGCATGCGCACGCGCCGCGGGGCGATCGACGGGCTCTGTCCCGGAGCCGTGTCGTACTGAGGTACGTCTCGTACCGAACCGACAAGCACTCGTGGCGGCTGCGTCACCAGGCCGCCATGAGCAGAGTGCGGGGGGTGTGTCCCGCTCGTATGAGCTTAACTGGTGAGTAACGAGCGCGCCAGTCCCCGTTCCAAGATTCTCCCGCCCCGCTGCCCGGCATGCTTCCCCCTGCCGCCGCGGCCCGCAGGACATCCCCTAGGCTCACGCCCCATGGACGAAGAGTTGCGATCGGTAACGGAGCGTTTACGCGCGGAGTCCGGGGCGTCGGCCGCGTACGAGCAACTGGCCGCCACCGGCGACACCGATGAGCTGGCCGCGGTGCTCACCGCGCCCGGGCAGCCGCTGTGGGCGAGGGAGCTCGCGGCGTTCCGCCTCGGCGACGCGGGCGACCGCCGGGCCTTCGAGGCCCTGGTCCTGCTCCTCAACCACCGGGACCCCGAGCGGTGCGCCTCCGCCGCGCAGGCGCTCGCTCGTCTGGGTGATCCGCGCACGGGGCGGGCCGCGGCGGCGCTCGCCACGAACGAACTGCGCATCGCCTACGCCCTCCACCCGGTCCGCCTCCTCGTCGCCCTCCGGGCTCCCGAGGCCGTCCCCGCGCTGATCACCACCCTCGAGCGCCGGCTCACCCCGCGCGACCCCTACGGCCGCATCGCTCTCGCCTGCGTCGACGGACTCGGCGAACTCGGCGACGTGCGCGCACGGGGTGTTCTGACGGAGGCCCGTACCCGCCGGGACCTGGCCGACGCGGCGGCGCGCGCCCTGGCCCGGCTGCCGGCACCGCGCCAGGAGCCGTAGGTCCCCGGCGCGGCCCGAAGCGGCGGGCGCCGGAGCCGCGACGGCCGCGGGCTTCGAAACGGCGCCGGCCGCGGGGCCCGGAGCCGTGACGGCCCCGCCCTGGCGTTCCTCGCCTCCCGGGCGTCAGGGCCGGGCGAGGCTGCGGGTGTACCGGACCTCCGGCACGGCCGTCCCGCCCACCACGAAGGGCTCCTCGGCCCCGTCGGGCGTGAAGCCCGCCTTCTCGTAGAAGCGCCGGGCGCGGACGTTGTCCCTGAGGACCCAGAGCTGGACGGTGCCGTGACCGGCCGTGGCGCACCGGCGCAGCGCCTCGCCCAGCAGTGCCGTGCCCACACCCGTGGACATGGCGTCGGTGCGGACGTAGAGCGCGTAGAGCTCCGCCGCGCCGGCGGGCGCGTCCGCGTCGCGCGACGGGCCGTGACAGGACCAGCCGACCACCTCGCCGTCGCTCCGCCCGCGCCCCGGGGTCCCGGGAGGCACCCGGACGGCGACGAGGTCGACCACGGAGTCGTCGGACCGCGCCAGGAGTTCACGGCGGCGCTCGGCGTCGCGTGCGACGTCGAGGGCGTCGAGGTATCGCTGCGGCATCAGGCCCGTGTAGGCGGACTGCCAGCCGCGGACGCGGATTTCCGCCACTGCCTCGCAGTCGGCGGCGGTCATCTCCCGGGTGCGTGGGTCCACAGCGGGCACCTTAGGACGTCGGGGCCCCGGCCGCGAGGCGATTCCGTGCCCCGCGACGGGGCGCTGCCGCACCCCACCGGGCACCCCGCCGGGCGCGCCGCCGGACCGCCGGCGACGCGCTGTACCGATGCCGTGGCCCGGGCGTCCGCGCTAGACGGAGGCGACGACCTGGCCGGACATGACCTCGGGAGGGTTGGGGAGCAGTGACGCGAGGTTGTCCCGCACGAAGACCGTCGCCTGCGCGATCGACTCCTCGGCCCCCTCCTCGCTCTCGAAGACGCTGGTCGAGACCATGACGCCGTCCCCGGCGTCGACCCAGTAGTAGGCCAGGAGACCGGGGATCCGGCGGATGACCGGCACGAACCCCTCGTTCACCCGACGACCCGCCTCGGCCGGATCGGTCACCCCCGCGTATCTTCTGACGGCTGCGTACACGGCTGATCTCCTCCTGGGTCGGCATCTGCTCCGAAGACGCCGTACCCCTGCGGCAGGTGCTCCGCCCGCACGTCGTCCGTCAATCACCGGATGGGGCCGGCCGGTGGTCCGATTGGCGGTTCAGCCCGGGAAGCCGAACAGGCCGTGCAGGGCGGCGCCGCGTACGTGGGCGGCCTTCGGGGACGACGCGCGCGGATCGGGCGAGTGGGCGCAGGTCGCGTCCGCCTCGCCGCTGCCGCGCGGGACCTTCCCGGAGCTCAGGTAGGACGCCAAGTAGCCGTCCAGGCAGGTGTTTCCGGCGAGGGTGACCCCGTGGTTGCCGCCGCCCCGCTCGACGACCAGGCTGGAGCCGTGCAGGGCGCGGTGGACGGAGACGCCGCCCTCGTACGGGGTGGCCGCGTCGTCGGTGGCCTGGAAGAGCAGCACCGGGGGCAGCTTGCCGTTGGTGATGTCCGGCGGGGTGAGCGAGGGAACCGGCCAGAAGGCGCACGGCGCGTTGTACCAGGCGTTGTTCCAGGTCGAGAAGGGTGCCTTCGCGTGCGCCAGCCAGGTGTCGGTGCGCCAGGTGTTCCAGTTCCGTGGCCACGGTGCGTCCCGGCACTCCACGGCCGCGTAGACGCTGTACCCGTTGTCGCCGTCGGCGCCCAGGGCGCCGAGCGTCTTGTACGCCTTGACCAGCGGCGCGCTGTCCTTGTGGACGGCGTACGCGGCGAACGCCTCGGCCAGCCGGGGCCAGTAGCCGTTGTAGTAGGCGCCCGGCATGAACGTGTCCTCCAGCTCGCCCGCACCCACCTTCTTGTCGGCGGGTCGGCGGGCGAGCGCGTCCCGCATCGCGTACCACTTCGCCTCGACCTTCGCCGGGTCCGAGCCGAGCCGGTACGTCGTGTCGTGCCGCGCGACCCAGGCCAGGAACGCCTGCTGACGGGCGTTGAACGCGTAGTCCTGCTGGATGTTGTTGCGGTACCAGGTGCCGGAGGGGTCGACGATCGAGTCGAGCACCAGGCGGCGCACGCGCTGCGGGTACAGCTTCGCGTAGACGGCGCCGAGGTACGTCCCGTACGAGTACCCGAAGTAGTTGATGCGGCGGGCGCCGAGCGACTGCCGGATCGCATCCATGTCGCGGACCGTGCTCACCGTGTCGATGAACGGCAGGACGTCCGCGTACTTCTTGCCGCAGGCGCGCGCGAATGCCTGCGCCCGCTGGAGCTGTGCCTTCTCGAGGGTGCCGGTCGTGGGCACGCTGGCGGGCCGTACCGGGGTGAACTGTCCGGGACGGCAGTTCAGTGCCGGCGTGCTCCGGCCCACGCCGCGCGGGTCGAAGCCGATCACGTCGTACTGGGCGGCGACCTTCTTCGGCAGCGCACGGGCCACGTATCCGGCCAGCGCCAGACCGCTCCCTCCGGGGCCGCCGGGGTTGACCAGGAGCGGGCCCTGCGACGTCTTCGCCGTGTGCCGGATGCGGGAGAGGGCGATGGTGATCCGCTTCCCGCCGGGACGGGCGTGGTCCAACGGCACCTTGAGGGAGGCGCACTGCAGCGCCGGGTAGTCCCGGGTGCCGCATCTCTTCCAGGAGAGCTGCGCCGCGCGGGGGGCGCTCGGCGCGCTCGCGGGTGCTGAGCCTGCGGAGTCGGCACCGGCGGAGGGCGGCACGGCCGCCAGCATCCCGGCCACCGCTGTGGCGACGCCGCACAGGGCGACTGCGCGATTCTTCACGATGGGGCCTCCCGAGGTGGGGGGTTCGAAGGAGCGTGTCGCGGCTCCCGCCCCGCATGATCCCGGGAAGGCCGTCACGAAATCGGTGATACGGCGAGGGATGACCCGTTCGGGTCCGTCATATTGATCCGGTCGCCGACCGCGAAGGCCGCTCCGGTCGCCGACCGCGAAGGCTGCTCCGGTCGCCGACCGCGAAGGCCGGTCCGGGCGCGGACGCGGAGTCCCTCCGGCTGTCGGCGTACGGGTCGCCGGGCCCTCACAGAAGGGTCAGCTGCGTCGGTTCCGCCCCGTGCGCCGGCTCCGGGGCTCGCTCCGGGACGCGGCGGGCCGCCCGCGCGCGGCTCGGGCCGATGCCGAACTCCTCGGCCAGCTCGTGCACCTGACGGGTGATCCGGCGCTGGTACCACTTCGGTGCGTAGGCACCCTCCGCGTACAACCGCTCGTACCGCCGCACGAGCTGCGGATGCCGGCCGCCCAGCCACGCCATGAACCACTCGCGCGCCCCTGGCCGCAGGTGCAGCACAAGCGGCGTCACCGACGTCGCGCCGGATGCGGCGATCGCGCGGACCGTGGCGCGCAACTGGTCGGGGTGGTCGCCCAAGTAGGGGATGACCGGGGCCATCAGCACTCCGCAGTCGATCCCGTGTTCGGCCAGGGTGCGCACCACGTCCAGACGCCGCTCCGGAGCGGGCGTGCCCGGCTCGACCGTGCGCCACAGCTCGTGGTCGGTGAAACCGACCGAGATGGCGATGCCCACGTCGGTGACCGCGGCGGCCTGCCGGAGCAGGTCGAGGTCCCGCAGGATCAGCGTTCCCTTGGTGAGGATGGAGAACGGGTTCGCGTAGTCGCGCAGCGCGGCGATGATGCCGGGCATCAGCCGGTAGCGGCCCTCGGCACGCTGGTAGCAGTCGACGTTCGTGCCCATCGCGATGTGCTCGCCGTGCCACTGCGGCGAGGCGAGGCGGCGGCGCAGCAGCTCCGGTGCGTTGACCTTGACCACGATCTGGGTGTCGAAGCCGACGCCGGTGTCGAGGTCCAGATAGCTGTGCGTCTTGCGCGCGAAGCAGTACACACAGGCGTGCGTGCAGCCCCGGTACGGGTTGACTGTCCATTCGAAGGGCATCCGGGAGGCCCCGGGGACGCGGTTCACGATCGATCTGGCGCGGACCTCGTGGAAGGTGACCCCGCGGAACTCGGGGGTGTCGAAGGTGCGGGTGACCACGGTGTCCGCGCCGAACAGCGCGGCGTCCGCGGCCGTGGGCACGGACGGATTCTCGGCGAGGTTGTCCCAGCGCATGACGCCTCCTCGGTAGCACTCACCAGAGAATAGAACACATGTTCCCATGATCGTGCGAGTGAATGCGGGACCCGGCGTGCGGTTCGAACGCGGGACCCGGCGTGCGGCCCGGATGCGGCCCCCGCGTGCGGCCGGGCTCCGGATGCCCCCCTGATTTGGGCCCGCGGGCACGGGGGTGGTTGGCTTGCCACAGCTCTGAGAACGTCTCGGAACCAAGCCCTGGAGGAACAGCGATGGCGCAGGTCGAGGCCACCACGGAACGGATCATCGCGGCGCGGCCGGACGATGTGTTCGATGCGCTGGCCGACTACAGCGGCACGCGCGAGAAGCTGCTGCCCGAACACTTCAGCGAGTACGAGGTGCGCGAGGGCGGCGACGGCGAGGGCACCCTCGTCCACTGGAAGCTCCAGGCCACCAGCAAGCGTGTGCGCGACTGTCTGCTCGAGGTGAGCGAGCCCACCGACGGAGAGCTCGTCGAGAAGGACCGCAACTCCTCCATGGTCACCACCTGGCGCGTCACGCCCTCCGGCGAGGGCCGCTCGCGCGTCGTCGTGACCACCACCTGGCAGGGCGCCGGCGGCATCGGCGGCTTCTTCGAGAGGACCTTCGCGCCCAAGGGCCTCGGCCGGATCTATGACGCCGTGCTCGCTAGGCTCGCCACCGAAGTCGAGAAGTAGCCGCCGTCGCCCCGGGCCCGGAGGCGGACCTCTCGCCGCCGGGCGGCTCACCGGTTCGAGTGGTTCTGCCGCCCGGGCCGCTTGTACGCCGTAGGGCTCCTACCGGCGGATACGCCCGTCCGGTGCGGTCGCCGGAGGGCCCGTCGCGCTTGCTCCCAGTTGTCGCGTAATGCGAGAAATGGGCCGCGCAAGCGCGACGAGGGGAGCGGTACGTGGGCGGGACGACGCTGGTGAAGAGCGCCGGGAAGGGCGTGACGGGCACCCCGTCGGCCCCCGCGGAGCCGCGGCCCCCGGCTCCCGCCGCGACCCTCGCACCGGCACTCGGCCCGCGCCGGGTGCGCATGGTCTTCGTCGGGCTGATGCTGGCGCTGCTGCTCGCCGCCCTCGACCAGATGATCGTCGCCACCGCGCTCCCGAAGATCGTCGGTGAGCTGCACGGCCTGGACCGGATGTCCTGGGCGATCACCGCGTATCTGCTCACCTCCACGGTGGGTCTGCCCGTCTACGGCAAGCTCGGTGACCTCGTCGGCCGCAAGGGCGTCTTCCAGTTCGCCATCGCCGTCTTCGTGATCGGCTCCGCACTGGCCGGCTGGTCCCGCACCATGGACCAGCTCATCGCCTTCCGCGCGCTCCAGGGCGTCGGGGCGGGCGGCCTCATGATCGGCGTGCAGGCGATCATCGCGGACATCGTTCCGCCCCGCGAACGCGGCCGCTACATGGGCCTCATCGGCGCCGCCTTCGGCCTCGCATCCGTCGCCGGGCCGCTGCTCGGCGGCTACTTCACCGACCACGCCGGCTGGCGCTGGTGCTTCTACATCAACGTCCCCTTCGGCCTGGTCACCCTGGCCGTGGTCACCGTCGTCCTCAAGCTCCCCAAGCCCGCGGCGGGGCGGCGCTTCGACCTGCTGGGCGCGCTGCTGCTCGCCGCCGCCTCCGTCTGCCTGGTGCTGCTGACCAGTTGGGGCGGCACCGAGTACGCCTGGCACTCGCGGGTGATCGTGGGGCTCGGCGCCGGGGCCGCCGCATCGGCACTGCTGTTCCTGATCGCCGAGCGGTTCGCCGCCGAACCGCTGATCCCCCTCAGGCTGTTCCGCGACCCCGTCTTCAACGTCACCGCTCTCGTCGGCATGGTGATCGGTGTCGCACTCTTCGGTGCGGCGAGCTATCTGCCGACCTTCCTCCAGATGGTCGACGGCGCCAGCGCGACCGGCTCGGGACTGCTGATGCTGCCCATGATGGGCGGCATCGTCGGGGCGTCCGTCGTCTCCGGACAGCTCATCAGCCGCACCGGCCGGTACCGGATCCACCCGATCCTCGGTGCCGCGCTCGCGATGACGGGCATGTGGCTGCTCTCCCGCCTCGGCACCGACACGCCCCGGCTCCGGTACAGCATCTGGATGGCCGTGCTCGGCGCCGGCATCGGCCTCGTCATGCCGGTGCTCGTCCTCGCGGTGCAGAACTCCGTACGCCCCGCCGACCTCGGCACGGCCACCAGCGCCCACAACTACTTCCGGCAGATCGGCGGCAGCGTCGGCGCCGCGATCTTCGGCACCCTGTTCGCCGACCGGCTCGTCACCGCGCTCTCCGGGCGGCTGCCCGCAGGCGCCGACCTCCCCGACCCCGAGTCCATCACCCCGCAGCTGGTCCACGCGCTGCCCGCCGTGCTGCGCGACGCCTACATCCGGGCCTACGCCGACGCGATGCCCCGGATCTTCCTGTACCTGGTGCCGGTGCTCGGACTCGGACTCCTCATCGCCTTCTTCCTCAAGGAGAAACCCTTGGTGTCCAGCGCTGCGACCCAGCACGCCTCCACCGCCGAACCGGCCACCGCGACGATCCCCGGGGCCCGCACGCCCTACGCCGCCGGGGTACCCGTCTGCGGCACCGTGCAGCACTCCGACGGCACCGCGGTCCCGCGCGCCGCGCTCACCCTCATCGACATCGCGGGCCGCCAGATCGGGCGGGGCGCGAGCGGCGACGACGGCCGGTACGCGCTGTCGACGCCCGGCGCGGGCTCGTACGTCCTCATCGCGGCGGCCGGGGGCCACCAGCCGCAGGCCGTCTCGGTGACCGTCGGGGAACGGCCCGTCGACCTCGACGTGGTGCTCGGCGGTGCGGGCCGGCTCGCCGGGAGCGTGGTCACCGCCGACGGCTCGCCCGTCCGCGACGCCACCGTCACCCTGACGAACGTCCACGGCGAGGTGGTCGCCACCACCCGCAGCGGACGAGAAGGGGGGTACGTCATCACGGAGCTGGTCGCCGGCGAGTACACCCTCGCCGCCAGCGCGCCCGCCTTCCGCCCCACCGCCCTGCCCGTCACCGTCCAGGCCGCCCGTGAGACCCGCCAGGACGTCGAACTCGCCGGCGGCGCCGTGCTGCGCGGCACGGTGCGCGCGGGCGGCGGCCGCGCCGTGGAGGACGCCCGCGTGACGCTCCTCGACGCGGCGGGCAACGTCGTCGACACCCTCACGACCGGCGCCGACGGAGCATTCCGTTTCGTGGATCTGTCGTCCGGCGAGTACACGGTGATCGCGGCCGGATACCCGCCCGTCGCGACCGTGCTCCAGGTGGCGGGCGGAGGACGCACGGAGCGGGATCTCCAGCTGGGGCACGAGGACTAGGCGGTGTCCCGCGGCCGGGTCACCGGGCCGGAGGTCTCCGGAGGGCGCGCACACGCCGGAGCGGCAGGCCCCCGGCCCTTCCGGGCGGCGCGGGGAGGGCGTTCCGTCACGCCGGAACACTCGTGAGTAACCATTTCGCGGGTTCCGCGGACGGCAACCCCGCCGCCCCGTACGGTGGTTGAGGCGCCCCCAGATGATCGCCGTACGGGGAAGGAGCCCTGGCCATGGAGCACGGCACCGCGATGGCCGCGCCGACTGCAGGCCGTATTCCGCTCGCCGTGGTCGTCGTGGACGGCTCCGGCCTCGTCTCGCACTGGAGCGCGGGTGCACGCCGCCTCTTCGGCCATGCCAAGGAGGACGCGGTGGGCCGCGCCGCGGTCGACCTGCTGCCCGTGTCGGGCGCCCTCCGCGACGGCGACGACGCCCCGCCCCCGGGCGTGCAGAGCGTCCACGGCAGGGACGACGGCCTCGGTCCCGGCCTGGAGTCGTCACTCCACGGGCACACCGGCTACCCGACGGCGGGACGGGCCCGGCTCTCGGAGCCGGGGCGTGACCGGCTCGACGTCCTGTGGTGGGCGTACCCGCTCGTCGGCCCGGGCCCCGAGCGGCTGCTCGTGCTCGCCGCCGACGCGGCCCGGCTGCGTCCCGGGCAGGGGACGTCCGCGGAGGGGGCCGCCCCGGCCCCGGAGCGCATCGCGCCGGCTTTCGCCCTGCACACCGACTTCCCCGGCGCCGACCAACTGGCTCGCAGGCTGCCCGAGATCCTGCCCAGCATGAGCGTGCGCGAGAGCGCCCGCATCGTGGCGCAGGTACTGGAACTCGGCTATCCCGTACTGGAGTTCAGCCAGCACGACCGGGTGCCCGTGACCCCGGACTGGGGAGTCCCGCGCCGCGCCGAGCGGCGGGCGCGCCGGGAACGCGCGGCCCTGGCCGCGGCGGCCGGGCAGCCGGTGCCCGAACTCACCCTGGACGACGAGGGCGAGGACCTGGAGTACGCGGCCGTGCGCGAGCGGCTCGAATTCCTCAACGAGGTGAGCGGACGCATCGGCACCTCGCTCGACCTCTCGCGGACCATCCTCGAGGTGAGCCGGGCCGTGGTGCCCCGGTTCACGGATGTCGCGGGGACCTATCTGCGGGAGCAGGTCGTCGCGGGCGAGGGTTTCCCCGAGGGCCCGCCCGACGCCACGACCCTGTGGCACCGCGTCGCCGTCGAACACACCGACGAACCGGGCCGGTGGGACGACGTCGTCCCCGTCGGCGAGTCGATGGCCTTCCCGGTGCACACCCCGTTCTTCCAGTGCATGACCACCGGCGACCCTGTCCTCGTGCCGAGGATCTCCGAGGAGATGGGCAACGCCATCGCCGCGCAGTTCGAGAAGCGCGACATCAGACCGCTCATCAACCACCGCTCCATGCTGGTCGTGCCGCTGAAGGCGCGCCATGTGGTCCTGGGCTTCATGATCCTGCTGCGCCACCGGGAGCGGCCCGTCTTCAACGACATGGACCGGGTCACGGGCGCCGAACTCGCCGCCCGCGCGGGCCTCGTCCTCGACAACGCGCGCATGTACACCTACCAGGAGAGCGTCGCAGAGACCCTCCAGGACAGCATGCTGCCGCACATCCGGCCCCGCATGCCCGGCTGTGACATCGCCACCCGCTATCTGCCGGGCACCCTTCTCGGCCGGGTCGGCGGCGACTGGTTCGACTCCGTCAAACTGCCCGGCTGCCGCACCGCACTCGTCGTCGGCGACGTCATGGGGCACGGCCTCAACTCCGCCGCGATGATGGGCCAGTTGCGCACCGCCGTACAGACCATGGCGGCCCTCGACCTGCCGCCCGCACAACTGCTGCGCAACCTCGACGACCTCGCGCAGCGTCTCGGCGAGCACTACCTCGCGACCTGCCTGTACGCCGTCTACGACCCGATCCGCGGAGAGCTGCGGATCGCCAACGCGGGCCATGTGCCACCCGTTCTGGTGCACACCGACAACGGCCGCAGCGAACTCCTGGAACTGCCCACCGGCGCCCCCATCGGGGTGGGCGGTGTGCCCTTCGAGACGGTACGGGTCCCGGTGGCGCCCGGCGACCGGCTCGTGATGTGCACGGACGGACTCGTCGAGATGCGCGGCGAGGACATCGGCGTCGGCCTCGCCACCCTGTGCGAGTCGGCGGCGCACCCGGCGGCCTCGATGGACGACGCCTGCGACACGATCATCCGCTCGCTCAACACGCGCGGTGGCCGCAAGGACGACGTGGCACTGCTGATGGCCCGTCTCAACGGCATCCCCGGGCAGGACGTGGCGCGCTGGCGGCTCGCCGCGGAGCCGGGCGGGGCCGGCCGCGCGCGGGCCGTGGTGCGTGAGCAACTGGGCGACTGGGGCCTCGCGGCCCTCTCGGAGAGCGTCGAGCTGATGGTGAGCGAGCTCGTCACCAATGCGGTCCGGCACACCCACAGCCGCCAGGTCGAACTCCGCCTGGTCCGTTCCGACGTCGTCGTGTGCGAGGTCGAGGACGACGACCCCGCACTCCCGACACTGCTGAACACAGGCCCCGGCGACGAGTTCGGGCGCGGCCTGCGCGTCGTCGGCGGCCTCGCCCGGGAGTGGGGCACGAGCCGCACGGCCCGGGGCAAGACGGTGTGGTTCGAACTGCCCCTTCCCGGCGGTAGACAGCCCTCCGGGAGCCCTCGCCCGCGGCCGGCGCACACCGAGGGTCCGCGCCGGTCGAACGCCCGGTGAAGGATTGCGTCCCGTCCTTGTGACCCGCCGTGCGGGGCGATAGACCGATCGTGCCGCCGGTCCCGGCGGAGCCGTCGTCGCACCGTGGGGAGCAGCACATGAGCGTGTCGATCCGCTACCGGCAGGCCTGGGAGAGCTTCTGGAAGGACGCCCCCGACGACGAGGGCGCCGTCCTCTGGGACGCCGAGCCCGCCCGCACGGCTGCCGTCCACCTCGGCCTCTTCGACAGCCACGTCGGCGCTCCGGACCTGCCCCTCGTGGACCTCGGCTGCGGCAACGGCACCCAGACCCGCTACCTCGCCGGACGATTCCCGCGCGTCATCGGCGCCGACCTGTCCGACGCCGCCCTGGACCACGCCCGGCGCGCCGACCCGGACGGGCGGGTCGACTTCCGGCAGCTCGACGCGGCCGACGCCGACGAACCGGGCCGGCTCCACGCGGAACTCGGCGACGCCAACGTCTATATGCGCGGCGTCCTGCACCAGAGCGAGCCCGCCGACCGGCAGCCCCTGGTCGACGGGATCGCCGTACTGATCGGCGAACGCGGCAGGGCCTTCGTCGTGGAGCTCGCCGAGGCCGCCCGGCCCGTCCTCCTGGGCCTCGTGCAGAGCCCGGCGGGCCCGCCGAGCAAGCTCGCGCCGGTCTTCCGGCACGGCATCGCCCCGGGCGAGGTCGCCGATGCGGCCGTGCCGGAGTACGTCCGGCAGGCGGGCCTCAGCGTCCTGGCCGGCGGGGAGCTGCCCCTGGCGACCACCGAGCACACGGCGGACGGCACGCCGATCGTGCTGCCGTCCAGGTGGCTGGTCCTCGGCCGTACGCCCTGACCGCCGACCGGAGTGGCCGCGCCCGGCGGGCGGCCCCGGGAGCCGTCCGCCGCCGCTGCCGCGGACGCCCCGGCTCGGGCACACCCGGGTGCGGGTCTCAGTCGGGGTCGGCGAGCGGGACCGTCACGTCCTGCTCGGTCTTGGCCGGCCTGTGGTCGGTGTACACCAGGCGGATCCGGGTGAACTGCTGCTTGCCGGGATCCTGCGGCCAGGTCTTGGGGCGGAAGAGGGTGACGTCGACGGGGTAGGGGTGGAACCGGCCCGCGGCGCAGTAGGGCTGACAGTCGTTCACCCAGTCGGTGCCCGTGGCCGTGGCCGTCTCCGGGCCCCAGGCACTCCACTTGAGGTCCTTGAGGAGGTTGTTGCCGTCACCACAGGCGAGGATGTAGTCCCCGGGGCGCACCTGCGGCTTCATGAAGCAGTCGACGAGGACCGGCTGGGTGGACGACGGCTGTGCCGGGGCGGCGGACGCCGGTGCCACCGTCGCGAGCGATGCGGCGGCACAGACCATGAGTGCTGTGGTGAGCGTGAGTCTCCGCATATCGGCTCCTAGCCCCTCGTCCCGAGCTCTGGATCGAGGCTACGACGGCACCCCGGTACGCACCACCTGTACCAGTAATGACCAGGCAAAACGCGAAATGTACCGGCTGCCGCGCACGGTCCGGGCCGGGGCCCGCGTCCCGCGTCCGGCCGCCGCGGCCCGTGCGACGCCTCGTGTGCGCCCCCTGTGTGCGAGCGCCGGGCTGCGATAGAACTGGTGGCATGGTGAAGATCCTGATCAGCGCCGACATGGAAGGTGCCACGGGAGTGACCTGGCCTGCGGACGTGCTGCCCGGCACGCCGCAGTGGGAGCGGTGCCGGGCGATGTTCACCTCCGACGTCGACGCGGCCGCGCAGGGCTTCTTCGACGGCGGCGCGGACGAGGTGCTCATCAATGAGGCGCACTGGTCGATGCGCAATCTGCTGCTGGAGCGGCTGGACGGGCGGGCGCAGATGCTCACCGGCCGCCACAAGTCGCTGTCGATGGTCGAGGGGGTGCAGCACGGCGACGTCGACGGCATCGCCTTCGTCGGCTACCACACCGGCGCGGGCACGGACGGCGTGCTCGCGCACACCTACCTCGCCAACTCGATCACCGGGGTCTGGCTGAACGGCGTCCGCGCGAGCGAGGGCCTGCTGAACGCGCACGTGGTCGCCGAGTACGGCGTCCCCGTCGTCCTCGTCACCGGTGACGACCTGACCTGCGAGGACGCGCTCGGATACGCACCGGGCGCGCTGAAGGTCGCCGTGAAGGACCATGTCTCGCGGTACGCGGCGGTGTGCCGAACCCCCGAGCGCACCGCGTCCGACATCCGGGCCGCCGCGAAGGAGGCCGCGGCGCTCGCGGTCCGGCACGAGCCGGTGCGGGGCGGGCCCTTCACCGTGGAGCTGGAGTTCGACGCGGCGCACCTCGCCATGGCGGCGACCGTGGTGCCGGGTGTGGCAGTCTCCGGTGAGCGCAGGGTCGCGTACACCAGCGGCACCATGTACGAGGGCATCCGCACCTTCAAGGCGGTCACCACGATCGTCTCGGCCGCGGTGGAGGAGCAGTATGGCTGACCAGGTGGACCAGCAGGCACTGGACGAGGTCGTGCGGTTCACGTCCGACCTCATCCGCATCGACACCACGAACCGCGGAGGCGGCGACTGCCGGGAGCGGCCCGCCGCCGAGTACGCGGCCGAACAGCTCTCCGGCGCGGGCCTGAAGCCGGAGCTCCTGGAGCGCACCCCGGGGCGTACGAACGTCGTCGCCCGGATCGAGGGCACCGACCCGTCGGCCGACGCGCTGCTCGTGCACGGGCATCTCGACGTGGTGCCCGCGCAGGCCGAGGACTGGCGCGTCCACCCGTTCTCGGGGGAGGTCCGCGACGGTGTCGTCTGGGGGCGCGGCGCCGTGGACATGAAGAACATGGACGCGATGATCCTCGCCGTCGTACGCCACTGGGCGCGCGCCGGGGTCCGGCCACGGCGCGATGTGGTGATCGCGTTCACCGCCGACGAGGAGGCCAGCGCGGTCGACGGCTCGGGCTTCCTCGCCGACCAGCACGCCGACCTCTTCGAGGGGTGCACCGAGGGCATCAGCGAGTCCGGCGCGTTCACCTTCCACGACGGACTCGGCACACAGATCTACCCGATCGCGGCGGGGGAGCGCGGCACCGCCTGGCTGAAGCTGACGGCGCGCGGCCGGGCAGGCCACGGCTCCAAGGTCAACCACGCCAACGCGGTGACCCGGCTCGCCGCCGCGGTCACCCGCATCGGCAGCCACACCTGGCCGGTGCGCCTCACCCCGACGGTCGCCGCCGCCCTCACCGAGATCGCCGCCGTGTACGGCATCAGGACGGACCCCTACGCACCGGGATTCGACGTGGACGCGCTGCTGGAGCGGCTCGGCCCGGCCGCGGCGCTGCTCCAGCCGACCGTCCGGTGCAGCACCAATCCGACCATGCTGGACGCCGGTTACAAGGTGAACGTCATCCCCGGGGACGCCACCGCCCGTGTCGACGGCCGGTATCTGCCCGGCACCGAGGGCGAGTTCCGCGCCACCCTCGACGCGCTCACCGGGCCGCACGTCGCCTGGGAGTTCGACCACCACGAGGTGGCGCTGGAAGCGCCGGTCGACTCGGTCACGTACGCCCGGATGCGCGCCGCCCTGGAGGAGTTCGCGCCCGACGCGCACGTCGTGCCGTTCTGCATGTCCGGTGGCACGGACGCCAAGCAGTTCTCGCGGCTCGGCATCACCGGCTACGGCTTCACCCCGCTGAAGCTGCCCGAGGGCTTCGACTACGGGGCGATGTTCCACGGCGTCGACGAGCGCGTGCCGGTCGAGGCGCTGCACTTCGGGGTCCGGGTCCTGGACCGCTTTCTG
The DNA here is from genome assembly GCF_053593975.1 of Streptomyces sp. NPDC002004. Lineage (NCBI taxonomy): Bacteria > Bacillati > Actinomycetota > Actinomycetes > Kitasatosporales > Streptomycetaceae > Streptomyces > Streptomyces sp. NPDC002004. The sequence continues at coordinate 103,940 of NZ_JBSFDP010000007.1, read as the reverse complement.
CGCACGGCATGAGGGGAATGGGGGAGATGGTGCGGACCGAGCCGTACGGGAGCTGGCAGTCGCCGATCGACGCGGCACTCGCCGCCGCCCACGACGGGCATCCGGAGTACGTGGGCTGTGTCGGCGACGAGGCGTGGTGGACCGAGCCCCGGCCCGCCGAGGGAGGCCGCAGAGAACTGGTGCGGCGGCGGCCCGACGGCACCGAGGAGTCGGTGCTGCCGCCGCCGTGGAACGTCCGCAGCCGCGTCATCGAGTACGGCGGGCAGCCCTGGGCGGGCGTCCCGCGCGGGGACGACGGGCCCCTGCTGGTGTTCGCCCACTTCGCGGACCAGCGGCTCTACGCGTACGAGCCGGACGTCCCCGGAGCCGTGCCGCGGCCTCTCACCCCCGTCTCGCCGGTGGGCGGCGGGCTGCGCTGGGCCGACCCGCACGTGCACGCGGAGCGCGGCGAGGTCTGGTGCGTCCTGGAGGAGTTCACCGGCCCCGCACCCACCGACGTACGCCGGGTCGTCGCCGCCGTCCCGCTGGACGGCTCCGCGGCGGACGACCGGAGCGCCGTGCGGGAACTCTCCGACGACCGGCACCGCTTCGTCACCGGACCCCGCCTGTCCCCGGACGGCACCCGGGCCGCGTGGCTCGCCTGGGACCATCCGCAGATGCCCTGGGACGGTACGGAGCTCGTCCTCGCGGACGTCGCCGACGACGGCACCTTCGCAGGGGCGGCCACCGCCGCGGGCGGCGCCGACGAGTCGATCGCCCAGGTCGAGTGGGCGCCCGACGGCCGACTGCTGTTCGCGAGCGACCGCACGGGCTGGTGGAACCTCTACCGGGCCCGGCCCGACGGCTCGGAGCAGACGGCCCTGTGCCCCCGCGACGAGGAGTTCGCAGGGCCGCTCTGGAAGGTGGGCCTGCGCTGGTTCGCACCGCTCGACGGCGGGCTCGTCGCCGTCGTGCACGGCCGGGGCGCCACGGCGCTCGGCATCCTCGACCCGGAGACGGGCGAAGTCGTCGACGCGGCCGGTCCCTGGACCGAATGGGCGCCGACCGTCGCCGTGCACGGCAGCCGGGTCGTCGGCGTGGCCGCCAGCCCCCGCAGCGCGGCCGAGGTCGTGGAACTGGACACCTGCACCGGTCGAGCCCGCGTCGTCGGTGCCCGGCACGACGACCCGGTCGAGCCCGCGTACTACCCCGAGCCGCACATCCGTACGTTCGCCGGACCGGCCGGGCGGGAGATCCACGCCCATATCTATCCGCCGCACCACCCCGACCGGGTGGCGCCCCACGACGAGCTTCCGCCCTACGTGGTGTGGGTGCACGGCGGTCCGACCGGACGGGCCGCGCTCGTCCTCGACCTGGAGATCGCCTACTTCACCTCGCGCGGCATCGGTGTCGTCCAGGTCAACTACGGGGGCTCCACCGGACACGGCCGCGCCTACCGCAACCGGCTGCGCGAGCAGTGGGGCGTCGTCGACGTCGAGGACTGCGCCGCCGTCGCCCTCGCGCTCGCCGACGAGGGCACCGCGGATCCGGGCCGGCTCGCGATCCGCGGCGGCAGCGCGGGCGGCTGGACGGCGGCCGCGTCGCTGGCCGCCACCGACGTGTACGCCTGCGGCACGGTCATCTACCCCGTCCTCGACCTCGTCGGCTGGAGCACCGGAGAGACCCACGACTTCGAGTCCCAGTACCTGGAGAGCCTGGTGGGTCCCTTCGCCGAGGTCCCCGGCCGGTACATCGAGCGGTCGCCCGCCGAGAACGCGGACGGCGTCACGGCGCCGTTCCTGCTGCTCCAGGGACTCGACGACGTCATCTGTCCGCCCGCCCAGTGCGAGCGCTTCCTCGCGCGTATGGACGGGCGCCGGGTGCCGCACGCGTACATCGCCTTCGAGGGGGAGGGCCACGGCTTCCGGCGCGCCGACACCATGGTCCGTGCCCTGGAGGCCGAACTGTCCCTCTACGCCCAGACCTTCGGCCTGACGATCCCCGGCATCCCCACCCTGGAGCTCTCCAAGTGAACCCCCTGACACGGCCCGCCCGTCTCGGCCCCGGCGACCGGGTCGCCGTGGTCGCGCCGAGCGGACCCGTCCCGGAGGAGCGCCTCCAGGCCGGGCTCGACCTGCTCCGCGGCTGGGACCTCGACCCGGTCGTGGCACCGCATGTCCTGGACCGCGAGCCCGCCTTCGACTACCTCGCGGGCACCGACGCCGACCGGGCCGCCGACCTCCAGCAGGCCTGGTGCGACCCCGCGGTCGCCGGGGTGTTCTGCGCCCGCGGCGGATACGGCGCCCAGCGCATGGCCGACCTGCTCGACTGGGACGCGCTGCGGGCCGCCGGACCCAAGGTGTTCGTCGGGTTCAGCGACATCACCGCGCTGCACGAGGCGTTCGCCGCCCGGCTGGGACTCGTCACCCTGCACGGGCCCATGGCCGCGGGCATCGACTTCGTCAAGAACGCGGCGGCGCAGGAGCATCTGCGGGCGACGCTCTTCGCCCCCGAGACGGTGCGCACGATCCGCGCGGGGCGGCCCCTCGTCCCGGGCCGGGCGGCCGGGGTCACCCTCGGCGGATGCCTGTCGCTGCTCGCCGCGGAGACCGGCACACCGTACGCACGGAGCTCCGCGCGGGGCGGGCTGGTGTTCCTGGAGGACGTGGGGGAGGAGACCTACCGGCTGGACCGCTGCCTCACCCAGCTGCTGCGGGCGGGATGGTTCGACTCCGTCGCCGGGGTCGTGCTCGGCTCCTGGGAGGGCTGTTCCCCCTACGAGGAACTGCGCCGGCTGTTCCTCGACCGGCTGGGCGGGCTCGGGGTCCCGGTCGTGGAGGAGTTCGGCTTCGGGCACTGCGAGGGGGCGCTCACGGTGCCGTTCGGGGTCCGGGCCGAACTCGACGCCGGGGCCGGGACACTGACGCTGGACGAGCCGGCGCTCGCCTGAGAGCCGCCCAGGACCCGGAGCCGGCGCCCCGGCCCGTGCGGAGGCGCCCCGCCGCGTTGGGCGGGCCCCGGGTGACGTCGCGCAATCCGGCACGCGCCGACGCCACCGCAGCGGCGGCCGGGTCCCCCACGGACATCCACGGCGGCGCCCGCGCGCACAGCCGGACACCCGGGGTTTCCGGCCGCCCGACGCCACCGGCCGGCGTATACGGTGACCGCATGTCCGAGACCGCCACCCCCTACCTCGCCACCGGCCCCCGCGTCGGCATCCGCCCCTTCACCCTCGGCGACGGCGAGGAGTTCACCGCGCGCGCCCGCGAGAGCAAGCGGCTGCACCACCCGTGGCTGTTCCCGCCGGACACCGCGGAGACGTACGCCGCGTACGCGCGCAGGCTCATCGACGACCCGACGCGGCGCGGGTTCCTCGTGTGCGCGCGGGAGACCGGCGCCATCGCGGGATTCATCAACATCAACAACATCGTCGAAGGCGCCTTCCAGTGCGGCGCGCTCGGCTACGGCGCCTTCGCGCACGCCGCCGGACGCGGCCTGATGGGCGAAGGCCTCGGGCTGGTCGTGCGGTACGCGTTCGGCGAACTCGGGCTGCACCGGCTGGAGATCAACGTCCAGCCGGACAACACGGCCTCCGTCGCGCTCGCGCGGCGCGGCGGGTTCCGCCACGAGGGCTTCTCGCCGGACTTCCTGTTCGTCGACGGCGCCTGGCGCGACCACGAACGGTGGGCGATCACCGCGGAGATGCTCTGACCTCCGGCCCCGCGGCGCAGGCCTTTGCGCAATCCTGACCCGGGCAGCCCCTGGCGGGTGTCCCGATCACGATGTTCCATGGTCATCGGGGAGCACCGGACCGCCGGCGCACCCCACAGCCAAGGGGAGCTGTGAAAGGGGAGGCTGCCTTGCCGTCGACGGCCACGACGATCCGACGTGACGTACTGACCCTGCCCGCCGCGGACCTGGGACCGCGCAACCCGCTGCCGCCGCTGCGGCCGATGGACGAGGTGCACGAACTCGACGACCGGGCACGCGACGGGCTGCCTCCCGCCATGGCCCGCCAGATCGGCTACGCGCCGCTGCGCAGCGTCCTGCCGGAGCGCATCCGCGACGGGTACGGACGCGAGCGCTCCGGGACCGCACTCGACACGATCGTCGTCGAGAACGACAAGCTGCGCGTGACGGTGCTGCCCGGGCTCGGCGGCCGCGTCCACTCCCTCTTCCACAAGGCGACCGGACGCGAACTGCTCTACCGCAACCCGGTGTTCCAGCCCGCCGACTTCGCGCTCAACGGCGCATGGTTCTCCGGCGGCATCGAGTGGAACATCGGCGCCACCGGGCACACCACGCTCTCCTGCGCACCCGTGCACGCGGCCCGGGTGACCGCGCCCGACGGCGGCGAGATGCTGCGGCTGTGGGAGTGGGAGCGGCTGCGCGACCTGCCCTTCCAGGTCGACCTGTGGCTGCCCGCGGGCTCGGACTTCCTGTACGTGGGCGTCCGCATCCGCAATCCGCACGAGAAGACCGCGCCCGTCTACTGGTGGTCCAACATCGCCGTGCCCGAGGAGCGCAGGGTGCTCGCACCGGCCGACGAGGCCTGGCACTTCGGGTACGAGCGCAGTCTGCGCCGGGTCCCGGTCCCCGAGTTCGACGGCGCCGACCGGACCTACCCGCAGCGCAGCGCCCACCCGGCCGACTACTTCTACGAGGTGCCCGACGGGCAGCGCCGCTGGATCGCCGCGGTCGACGCCGACGGCGACGGCCTCGTCCAGACGTCGACCGATCTGCTGCGCGGACGCAAGCTGTTCCTGTGGGGCTCCGGCACCGGCGGCCGCCGCTGGCAGCGCTGGCTGACCGAGCCGGGCACCGGAGGGTACGCCGAGATCCAGGCAGGTCTCGCACGCACGCAGCTGGAGCACGTACCTCTGGAGGGCGAGGGCGAGTTCGCCTGGCTGGAGGCGTACGGCCCGCTGTCGGCGAGCCCGCAGACCGTGCACGGCGCCGACTGGGGCGCCGCGCGCGGCGAGGCCGAAGGGCGCCTGGAGCAGGTACTGCCGCGTGCCTCCGTCGACGCCGCGTACGAGGCGTGGCGGCCGCACGCCGACACCGAACCCGGCGAGATCCTCGCCGTCGGCTCCGGGTGGGGCGCCCTGGAAGTCCTGCGTGCGGAGCACAAGCTGCCCGGGACTCCCTTCGACGAGGCCACGCTGGGCCCGGAGCAGGCACCGTGGCGGGAGCTGCTGCGCACCGGTGCCTTCCCGGTGCCGCGCCGGGTCGGGCCGCCCGGGACCACGCTCGTCGCTCCGCACTGGCGGGACATGCTGGAGACCGCACCGGCCGAACCGCTCGCCGAGTACCACCTCGGTGTCGCCCAGTGGCACGCGGGCGACCAGGCACAGGCTGTGCGCAGCTGGGAGCGGGCCCTGGAACTGGCGCCGTCCCTGTGGCCGCTGCTGCGCTGCCTCGCGGTCGCCGACCTCACGGCGGGGCACCGGGAGCGCGCCGCCGACCGGTACGAGGAGGCCTTCGACGACCTGTGCCGGGAACGGCGGGACGACGGGGAGACCTGGACGGCGGTCACCGCGGCACTGGGGCGGGAGGCGATCGAGGTGCTGCTCGCCGCGCGGCGCACCGCAGCGGCCCGCGCCGTCTGGGAGCGGTTGCACGCGCCGACCCGGGCGCGGGGCCGGTTCCGCCTCCTGGAGGCGGAACTGCTCGCCGCCGAGGGACGCGAGGACGAGGCCCGGGCCGTGTTCGACGAGGGCTTCGAGGTGGCGGACCTGAGGGAGGGCGCCGAGACGATCGGTGAGCTGTGGGGTCGCCTCACCGATGAGCCGCTGCCGGAGCGCTACGACTTCCGGATGCGGCCGCCCGCGCGGTAGCCGGGCGGCCCCGGGTCAGCCGACCGGCTTCCTGTCCGCGTACTCGAAGACCGTGCCGTCGGGATGCAGGGCGATCAGGTTGCGGCCCGCCGGGGTCGGGACCGGGCCCGCGAGGATCCTCGCCCCGGACGAGGTGAGGACGTCGTGTGCCTCGTCGACGTCCTCGACGGCGATGGTCGCCGAGACCTTCCGCAGGATCTCCAGCTCCTGCGCCGAGCCGCTCATCAGCAGGAAGCAGCCGACCGCGGCGACCGAGACGCCGCCGCGGTCGAACCGGAGCGCTCTGCTGCCGGCCAGCCGTTCGTAGAACGGCACCGTGGCCTCCAAGTCCTCGACGCAGATACGCAGCGTGGTCCCAAGGATCTCCATGGGGGCGAGCCTAGTTGGTGGCGCGCCGTCCGCGGGATCACCTGCGGCACAGGATCTCGCCGTGCAGCACGGCGAACCACGCGTCGTCCCGGGCGCCCCACGCACGCCAGGCATCCGCGATCCCCCGCAGCTCGCCGACGGTCGCGTGGCCGCCCTCCACGGCGCGCTCGGCGTAGGCGGAGGCGACCGTGCGGTCGGCCCACAGGCCGCTCCACCAGGCGCGCTCCTCGGGCGAGGCGAAGCACCACGTGCTCGCCGTGGAGGTGACGTCGGTGAAACCCGCCTCCAGCGCCCACGACCTCAGACGGCGCCCCGCGTCCGGTTCACCGCCGTTCGCGCGGGCCACCCGCCGGTAGAGCTCCAGCCAGGCGTCCATGCCGGGGGACTGCGGGAACCACGTCATCGCCGCGTAGTCCGAGTCGCGGACGGCTACGAAACCGCCCGGCTCGGTGACACGGCGCATCTCGCGCAGCGCCTGGACGGGGTCGCCCACGTGCTGCAGCACCTGGTGGGCGTGGACGACGTCGAAGGAGGCGTCCGGGTGGTCCAGTGCGTGGACGTCGGCCACCGCGAAGTCCACGTTCGTCAGGCCCCGTTCGGCGGCCGTGGCGCGGGCCTGCTCCAGGATGCCGGGAGCGCGGTCGACGCCCGTCACCCGTCCCTCGGGAACCAGGTGCGCGAGATCGGCGGTGATGGTGCCGGGGCCGCAGCCGATGTCCAGGATGCGCATATGCGGCTTCAGCACGTCCAGGAGGTACCCGGCCGAATTGGCTGCGGTGCGCCAGGTGTGCGAGCGCAGCACGGACTCGTGGTGCCCGTGCGTGTAGACGGCGGTCTCCCTCGACTCGGACATGGCCGTTCCCCTCTTCGTCGCCCCGAGGCCTGCGCCGCCACGCCGGTGCGTGACGGCGCCCACCACCGTACGCGCTCATGTCGAATGATGAGACCCGAATATCACCATGCGGACGAAGGGGGATGGGAGGCCGAGGGCGGCGCGGACGTCCCTCACAGGGTCTGGACCTGGTACACCGTCAGGCCCTCGTGCAGCTTGTCCACCTCCAGCACCGGTCCCGCCGTGCCCACTTCACCGTCGTAGGCGAGCGGCGTGCCCGCCGTGATGCCCGCCACGCGCAGCCGCGGCAGACGCACCGCCGTGTGGAACGGCGAGCGCGACAGCGGACCCGCCAGTGCCGCCCCCAGCAGCCGCACACCCGGCCAGCGCCCGGCCGTCACGGCCCGCAGATCCAGCAGCCCGTCGGCGAGATCGGCCCGCCGGCCCGCGGTGAGGCCCATGCGGCGGTAGGTGCAGTTGCCGGCGAACAGCAGCCACAGGGCACGCCGCCGGCCGTCCAGGTCGATCTCCAGCGGATGGTCGCGGCGCAGCACGTGCACCGCGGCGACGACATCGGCGAGCCGGCCGCCGATCCGGTCCGACCAGCGCTCCCGCTCCCGCACCAGCTCCGGATACACGCCCAGGCTCAGCGTGTTGAGGAACACCCCGGTCCTCCCGCCGGTCCGGAACCTGCCCACGTCGACGGCGACGGCATCGCCGCGCTGCAGCGCGGTCACCAGATCCCGCGGGTCCTCCGTCCCCAGGTCGTAGGCGAAGTGGTTCAGCGTGCCCCCGGGCAGCACCGCGAGCGGCAGCCCGTGCTCCAGCGCGACCGCGGCGGCCGTGTTCACGGTGCCGTCGCCGCCGGACACGCCCAGCACCTGCGCACGGGACGCCGCCTTGGTCAGTTCCTCCTCGACGGTGTCCCCCCGGCACTCCACGACCTCGGCGAGCGGCAGCGCGTCCCGCAGCACCCGCATCCGCTCCGGGGAGCCCGCGTCCGTATTGACGACCATCACCAGCCCCCGGCCGTCCGGCACCGCGGGCGCGTCCACCACGGGGCGCCCCGGGGACGGCATCTGGTCCCGGGTCGGCACCAGACCGCGCACCGCGAACGCCGCGCCGACACCGAGGGCCGCGCCCACCACGACATCGCTCGGGTAGTGGACACCGGTGTAGACGCGGGACGCGGCCACCGCGAGGGCGAGTGGCGCCACCGCCGCACCCCAGCCGCGTGACTCCAGCGCCACGCCGGTGGCGAACGCGGCGGCCGATGCGGCGTGCCCCGACGGGAACGACGTGGTGATGGGCTGCCGCTTCAGCTGACGGACCAGGGGAACCGTCGTCAGTATCGGCCGGGCCCGGCGCACCGACCGCTTGCCCAGGGTGTTGATGGTGGCGGACGCCAGCGCCAGGGAGGCGAGGCCGCGCACCGCCGCCCGCCTGGCCCTTGGCGTACGGGTCGCGGCGAGGGCGGCCGCCGTGCCGAACCACAGCACGCCGTGGTTCGCGGCGTGGCTGAGCCGGGGCAGGACCCGGTCGCCGCCCGGCCAGTGCCGGCGGGCGACCGACTCGAAGGCCCGCAGATCGAGTCCCGTCAGGCGGGTGAGCGCGGCGGGCACGGGCTCGGCTCCGCCGCGGGAGAGGCGCGAGAGGCCGGGCAGGCGCAGGAGGCGGGCGGAGCGATCAGCGTCGGCGTACATTCCCTCCCGTTACCCCCAACCTGCGCCGACCCTGCCTCCCGGGCGTGAAATTCAGTTGGACCGCCCAAGCCGCAGCCCCGACAATGTCCGACCATGGGACATCTGGAAGCCGCGCACCTGGAGTACTACCTGCCCGACGGGAGGGCGCTGCTCGGCGATGTCTCCTTCCGGGTGGGCGAAGGCGCCACGGTCGCGCTGGTCGGGCCGAACGGCGCCGGCAAGACCACGCTGCTCCGGCTGATCTCCGGCGAGCTGAAGCCCCACGCGGGGACCGTGACCGTGAGCGGCGGGCTCGGCGTGATGCCGCAGTTCGTCGGCTCCGTGCGGGACGCCACGACCGTGCGTGACCTGCTCGTGTCGGTCGCGCCGCCCCGGCTGCGCGAGGCCGCGAAGGCCGTCGACGCCGCCGAGCACGCCATCATGACCGTCGACGACGAGGCCGCGCAGCTCCAGTACGCGCAGGCCCTCTCCGACTGGGCCGAGGCGCGGGGGTACGAGGCGGAGACGCTGTGGGACATCTGCACCACGGCCGCGCTCGGCGTCCCGTACGAGAAGGCGCAGTGGCGCGAGGTGCGCACCCTCAGCGGCGGCGAGCAGAAGCGGCTCGTCCTGGAGGCCCTTCTCCGGGGCACCGACGAGGTGCTGCTGCTCGACGAGCCGGACAACTACCTCGACGTACCCGGCAAGCGCTGGCTGGAGGAGCGGCTGCGCGAGACGCGAAAGACCGTGCTGTTCGTCTCGCACGACCGCGAGCTGCTCGCCCGGGCCGCCGAGAAGATCGTCAGCGTCGAGCCGAGCCCGGCGGGTGCGGACGCCTGGGTGCACGGCGGCGGCTTCGCCACGTACCACGAAGCACGGCGCGAACGCTTCGCGCGCTTCGAGGAGTTGCGGCGCCGCTGGGACGAGAAGCACGCCCAGCTGAAGAAGCTCGTGCTGAACCTGCGCCAGGCCGCCGAGAACAGCCACGAGATGGCCTCCCGCTACCGCGCCGCCCAGACCAGGCTGCGCAAGTTCGAGGAGGCGGGGCCGCCGCCCGAGCCGCCCCGCGAGCAGGACATCCGGATGCGGCTGCACGGCGGCCGCACCGGCGTGCGCGCCGTCACCTGCCAGTCCCTCGAGCTGACCGGCCTCATGAAGCCCTTCGACCTGGAGGTCTTCTACGGCGAGCGGGTCGCCGTGCTCGGCTCCAACGGATCGGGCAAGTCGCACTTCCTGCGCCTGCTCGCCGGTGACGAGGTCGCGCACTCGGGCGCCTGGAAGCTCGGCGCGCGCGTGGTGCCCGGCCACTTCGCGCAGACCCACGCCCATCCCGAGCTGGCGGGGCGCACCCTCCTCGACATCCTGTGGCGGGAGCACGCCAAGGACCGCGGAGCAGCCATGTCGCGGCTGCGCCGCTACGAGCTGACCGGCCAGGCGGAGCAGCACTTCGACAAGCTGTCCGGCGGACAGCAAGCCCGTTTCCAGATCCTGCTCCTGGAGCTCGCGGGCGCCACGGCGCTGCTCCTGGACGAGCCCACCGACAACCTCGACCTGGAGTCCGCCGAGGCCCTCCAGGAGGGCCTGGAGGCCTTCGAGGGCACGGTGCTGGCGGTCACCCACGACCGCTGGTTCGCGCGCTCGTTCGACCGCTATCTGGTCTTCGGCAGCGACGGCCGGGTCCGCGAGACCGCGGAGCCGGTGTGGGACGAGCGCCGTGTGGAGCGCGCCCGCTAGGGGCCCCCGGACCCGCTCCGACCTGGGCTTTCGGGCTACGCAGGCCCGGGGCCCCGGACGTTCGTACAGTGGGGGGAGAAGGCGAAGTCCACAGCTCACTACGAGTGGGGTGCCATATGACCGGAGTCGACCCGGGGCGCCTGGACGACCAGCAGCTGATGAAGGAGCTGGAGACGATCCACCGCACCCGCCACGACACCCTGCTGCACGGTTCGAACGACGCGCTGCAGGCGCACAATCTCAGGATGGCGCAACTGGAGGGGGAATACCTGCGGCGCCATCCACGCCGTCCCGTCGCCCGCGCCCGGACCCGGTCCGGCGCGCGGGAGCGGGACCCCCAATGCGCCCACGGGGAGTGACGGGTCCGCCGTGGCGCGGCCGGTGAGCCCGGACCGAGGGCCGGGGCACCCCCGGGAAGGGTGACAGGCATGCCGCACACCCCGCACCACGCGCTGCTCGCCCGCTACACGGAGGCCGTGCGGCTGTTCACCGACCGGGTGCACACCGTCCGTCCCGACCAGTGGGACGCGTCCACACCGTGCGCCGAGTGGTCCGTGCGGGACCTCGTCAACCACGTCACCGTGGAACAGCTCTGGGTGCCGTCCCTGGTCACCGACGGCGCGACCGTCGCAGAGGTCGGCGACACCTTCGACGGCGACGTGCTCGGTGGCGACCCCGTCACCACGTGGGACGCAGCGGCCGAGGCGGCCCGTGTCGCCTTCCGCGCCCCCGGCGCCCTCGACGGCACCGTGCATCTGTCCTACGGGGACACCTCCACCGGCGACTACTGCAGCCAGATGATCGCCGACCTCGTGGTGCACGGCTGGGACCTCTCACGGGGCATCGGCGCGGACGAGCACCTGCCGGGCGTCCTGGTGAACTTCGCGGTTCGCGAAGTCACCCCGTACGCTGCCGACTTGGAGAAGAGCGGAGTCTTCGCCGCGTCGGTGGAACCGCCGCCGGACGCGGATGTGCAGACCAGGTTGCTGTGCCTGCTGGGGAGGAACCCCTAGCGGCGGGGGTGGGGGTCCTTTGTCCACGGGGGGTGGGGGCGCGTCGTCGTCCCCGGCGTCCGGGCCGTCCCTGACGTCCTTTCGCACGGACGACGTGGACCGGGCCAGGAAGCTGATCGGCGAGACGTACTACGCCAACGCCATGGACGTCATCGACGGGGCCCGCGGCTTCCGGGCCCGCTTCGACATCGGCCGGCTCGGCTCGCTCACGGTCGGCGAGATGGGGTGCGGGGCCGATGTACGGATGCGGTTCGGGGAACTCGGCGCGTACCACGTGACCGTCGCGCTGAGCGGCCATGTGACCTGGCGGCAGGGAACGGCACCCGGCACCACGACGTCCGTGACGCGCGCCGGGGTGCTTCAGCCGGTCGGGGACACCGTGATCGACCGGTGGAGCGGGGACTCGCGGGTACTCGCCGTGAAGATCGACCGTGCCGCGCTGGAGGAACGCCTGGGACAGCTGCTGGGCCGGTCGCCGCGCACGCCCGTCGAGTTCGCCTCCGGCTTCGACGTCGTCCAGGGGCCGGGGCGCGGGTGGGCCCGGCTGCTGCGGACCGTCATCGACGAGCTCCGTGACGCGCCCCCGGCCCTCGTGCACCAGCCACTGGTCTCCGCGCCGCTGGAGGAGGCCCTGCTCAACGGGCTGCTGGTCACCGTCGAGCATCCCTACCGGGCCGAACTGACCGCCCCCGCCCAGGCATTGCGGCCCGCCCCCGTGAAGCGGGCCATCGACGCGATGCGGGAGCGGCCCGAGCATCCGTTCACGACGGCCGAGCTCGCCGCGGAGGCCCGGGTCGGGGTGCGGTGGCTGCAGGAGGCGTTCCGGCGGTACGTCGGGGTGTCGCCGATGGCGTATCTGCGGGGGCTGCGGCTCGACCGCGCACGCTCGGATCTCCGGGCCGCGGGACCCGACGAGCGGGGCGTCGGTGACGTGGCCCATCGCTGGGGGTTCACCCACCTCGGACGGTTCGCGGCGCAGTACCGGGAGCGGCACGGGGAACTGCCGTCGGAGACGTTGCGCTCGCGCTGAGCGGGACGGTCGGGCGCCGGGGCGCCGGGGTGCGCTCGCCGTGCTGTGTCCGGCGCCCCGCGGATGCGCATGCGTCGTACGGCGGTCCGGGGGCCCGTCCCGTCGTGCTGCGTGGGCCGGAAGAACCGGTGGGCGGTCGGCGGAGTGGCTCGGGCGGACGCTCCGGGCCCGTGGAGTGCGCTATCCGGACACCGGGTGCGTCCAGAGGATCGCGTTCCCCGGATACGGGGCCTAGCGTTCTCGTGTTGCCGGTGGGCCGGCCGTTCCAGGGGTGCCGTTGCGCGCCCGGGGCGGCCGTGACGGATCCCGGCTGCGTTTCCGGCCCGGCGTCGTCCCGCCGGGCCGGCTTGCGACTGCGGGCCCGGTCCCTTCCGGATCACCTTCACCGGGCCCGCACTCCCACGAGCGCCCGGCGGTCGCGCCGGCCCGGGGTTCGGGGCACGCTGGAGGCGGAGCGAGCCGGCGTGTGGAGGTGCGTATGGGGCCGCAGGGGCATGGACCCGTCCGGTACGGACCGCCCCTGCCGGAACACGGCCTGCCGGTGCCGGCCATGCCGTCCGCCGCCGCGGCGGACGATGTGACGCCCGAGCCCGTCGGCGGCGGCCCCGCCCTGCTGGACGCGGCGCGCGGCTACTGGGCCCGCCGGGGTCTGGCGGCCGAGCGGGACCACGTCGCCGGCGCGCCCGGCGCCCCCGTCCTGCTGCTGGCCCTGACCGCGGCCGTCGGCGGCGACGTCCTGCTGCCCCGCCCCTGCTCCGCCTGGTGGACGCCGCAGCCACGGCTGCTCGGCCGGTCCGCGTACCACGTGGGCACACCGGCCGAGTGCGGCGGTGTCCCGGACGCGTACGCCCTGCTGGAGACCGTACGGCGGGTCCGTGCCGAGGGCGGCGACCCGCGGCTGCTCGTGCTGTCCGTCGCCGACGACCCCACCGCCACGGTGGCCCCTCCGGAGGTGCTGCACGAGACGGTGGAGGCCGCCGTCGCCGAGGGCCTGCACATCGTCAGCGACGAGACGTGGCGGGACACCCTGCACCGACCGCCGCCGGAGCAGCGGAGCGGGCGGGCCCGTGGCGTCGCACCCTCGCCGGTCGTGCTGAGCCCGGCCGAGATGTGGCCGGAACGGGTCACCGTGCTCACCGATCTCGCCGGTGCCTTCCTGCCGCGCGGCTGGCCCGTCGCCGTCGCCCGGTTCCCCGGCACCGACGAGGGCCGGGCCCTGCGGGCACAGGTGCTGGACGTGCTCACCGCGGCGGGCGGACGGATCGCGACTCCCGTCGCCGCCGCGGCCACGCACGCCCTGGGCGAGCCCGACGACGTCACGGCATGGCGCGACGCCGCCGTACGTCTGCACGCACGCGTCGCCGCGGCCGCACACCACGCGCTGCTCACCGCCGGAGCGCTGGCCCGGCCGCCCGCGTGCGGGCGGCACCTGTACGCCGACCTCGCACCGTTCCGCTCCGCCCTCGGCGCCCTCGGCGTCACCGACGCGCAGGAACTGGAGGACTTCCTCACCGACCGGCTCGGCATGCCGACCCCCGGCGGCCATCGTTTCGGCGACGACCTCGCCGCCCTGCGCGTACGCCTCTCGACGGGGCCCCTGCTGGGCGCCACGCAGGAGCAGCGCGCCGCCTCGCTGGCCGCCCCCGATCCCCTGGAACTGCCCCATGTGGCCGAGGCCTTGGACTGGTTCGGTTCCGCGCTGGACGATCTGCGGGCCGGCGTCCGGCGGTACTGGCCCGCGGGCCCTTCCTAGACCGGCCCCCGCAGGGCCCCCGTGTCCCGCCGGCGTCCGCCCGGTGCCCGACCGGGACAGCCGCGGCGTGGCCGTCGACGGCGCCGCCGAGGGTCAGTCCCTCCGCAGCCGGCGCCACACCGCGGGCGCCGCGCCGATCAGCACGGCGACGGCCACCGCCGCCACCACGCCCTCCCACGGTTCCGGGAACAGCGAGCCGCCCAGCAGCCCGATCAGCATGTACGTGGCGGACCACGCCAGGCATGCCGGTACGTCGCCGCGCGCGAAGCGCCGCAGGGATATGCGCGCCAGCAGGCACGCGAGCATGACGGGTATCCGCCCCGCGGGCACGAGACGCGACAGGACCAGGACCAGGACGCCGTGCTCGCCCAACTGCGTCCGGGCCCGCGCGAGACGGTCCTCGGGGGCGCGGTCGCGGAGCGCTTCCAGCCAGCGCGACCCGTTGCCGGACCCGATGCCGCGGCGCCCCAGCCAGTACAGCATCAGATCGCCCAGGAACGCCGCGAGCGCGGCCACGGCGAACACCAGGGCGAGCGCGTACGGCGCCTTCTGGTGGAAGGCCACCACCGCGGCCGTACTCACCAGCGCCCCCGTCGGGACGACGGGCACAAGCGCCCCGATCATCACCAGCAGGAACAACGACGGGTAGCCGACGGCCTGTTGAGTCGTCTCCGGTGTCACCGCCGCCACTCCCAGTATGTTCACCGGGCCGCCTCCGCGCGCACGCTCTGCCCGTGCTCCGGCCGGTGCACCGTCACGTCCGGCGCCCGCAGCGCCGCGAGCCGGGCGAACTCGTCGCCGGGCGCATGGAATTCATGGGGCCGTACCCCATCCATCCCGATCGGCCAGTACGTGCCGTAGTGCACCGGCACCGCGTTGCGCGGCGCCAGCCTGACCAGCGCCTCGACGGCGCGCGCCGCGTCCAGGTGCCCCTGCCCCAGGTACGGGCCCCAGCCGCCGACCGGCAGCAGCGCCACGTCGACCGGCCCCACCGCGTCGGCCATCGCGTCGAACAGGCCGGTGTCCCCGGCGAAGTAGGTGCGCGCCTCGCCGCTCACCACATAGCCGAGCGCCGGCGAGCGGTGCCGCCCGACCGGGAGCCGCCGCCCGTCGTGCCGCGCCGGGACGGCCCGTACGACGAGGCCGCCGACCGCGGTCTCGTCGCCCGGGCCGACCTCCGTCACGCGCAGCCGGTGTGCCAGCCGGCGCAGCCCGGGCACGCTGCGCGTGGCGCCGCGCGGGACCAGCAGGCGGGTGCCGGGCGCCAGTCGGGCCAGGGAGGGCAGATGCAGATGGTCGGCGTGCAGGTGCGAGACGAGGACGGCGTCCGCGCGGGCGGCCTCGGGCGGCGGCAGCGGACCGCGGCGCCGCCGCAGATGCGCGAGACGGCGTGCGAACAGCGGGTCGGTCAGCACCCGGGTACCCGCGTCCTCGACCGTGCAGGTGGCGTGCCCCCACCAGGTGATCTCCACCGGCACCGCGCTTCCTCCTTCGTGCGACTCCCCCTGAGCCTACGGTCGGGGGTAGGGTCGTCGGCGATCCCCGGGGACCGGCGCAGTACGCCTCGGGGTAACCCTTCCCCTGCTCGCCGCACAGCAGTCGAGAGCTTCCCGGGGAGGGCCGGACGTGAGGGGGACGCCATGGGAGAGGCCGCCGGCTCGTCCACCGCGCTCCGCGTCATGGCCATCGCGAGTCTGACACCACTCGAAGAGCTCGACGACGATCCCTTCCTGGTCGACTCGCGCAGCCAGCACGCCATGTGCGACCGCTGGGCGGCCGAACAGGGGTACGTGGTGACCCGGCACCTGCTGGTGCACGGGCTGCGGCCCGACCACTGCGTCCTATGGGCGGACGTCGACGCGGGCCTCGTCGACCTCTTCGTCGCGCCCAGCCGCCGGGTGCTCGAGCGGGCCCTGCGCTCCGCGGAGGAGTTCGTCGCCGAGTGCGCCCGGCGGGGCATCCGCGTCGAGACCGCGGGCCTCGCGGAGCCCGAGTACGACGCGGAGATGAAGGCCCACGTCCACCGGCGTCTGTCGATGCCCACGGCGGGCTACAACGGCTGCTAGACGAGTGCCCTGCGCGGAACCGTGTGCTGCGGCCCGGGGGCACCGCTGGGTTCCGCGGTGATGGCGTGCCGCCGCCGGGGCTGCCCCCGAGGGGCACGGGACTCGGCGTCCGCTCCGGGCCCGCCGCCGGTTCGGTGCAGCGGGTGCGCCGGGGCCGGGTGTTGAGACCTATCTCCTCACACCGCGCGGCCCGGCGGTGTGACCGGGGGACCGGTGGGCATCGTTGTGGGCGGCGGGGGCGTCGTCCGGGGGTGTGACACGCTGGATGTGCGGCTCGTCCGGGGTGGCGGCGGTCCGGGGACGTGAGGTGAGCGGGGCGTGGGCAAGGGGCGGTGGCGGCGGGGGGTACGGGCCTGCGGGCGCGTGGTCGTCGTATGGGCGGTGTCCACCGCCACCGTGCTGGTGCTCGCCGGGATCCTCCCGGACTTCGCGCTCCAGTCGGCCGACGGCGACAGCGCGACCCGGATCGGCATCACCGCGGCCCTCGGCGCCGGTGCCTTCGGGCTGCTGTCGGTCCTCGTGTGGCCCCTTCTCGTACGGGCGCTGCTGCTCGTACCCGCCCTGGTGCTGGGCCTGTTGGTCTTCTTCCTGAACGGGTCGCTGCTGCTCCTCGCCCTGCGGATCAACCCCTCTGGGCGGGGCGACCTCGCCCCGGAGACCGCCGTGGTCGTGGCCGCCGTGATGTCCGCCGTGGCCTCGGCGACCGGGGCCGCCCTCGCGGTCCGGGACGACGACGCGTACCGGCGCCGCCTCCACCGCCTCGCCGCCCGCCGCCGTGGGCGCGGCCGCGCGGCCGCCTGCCCGGTCACGCCCGCCACCGTCGTCGTCCAGCTCGACGGCGTTGGGCACGACGTGCTGCGGGACGCCGTCGGCAGGGGCCTCATGCCCACCGTGGCCGGCTGGCTCGCCGGGCCGGACCCGACCCACCGGCTCGTCCCCTGGCGCACCGACTGGTCCAGCCAGACCGGGGCCAGCCAGCTCGGCATCCTGCACGGAAGCAACCACGACGTCCCGGCCTTCCGCTGGTACGAGAAGGAGACGCGGGAGGTGATGGTGTGCAACCGGCCCACCAGCGCCGCCGAACTCCAGCGCCGCGCCGTCGCGCGCACCGGTGACGGAGGGCTGCTGACCGTCGACGGCGCCAGTCGCGGCAACCTCTTCAGCGGCGGCGCCGACCAGCTCGCCCTCGTCCTGTCCGTGGCCGCCCGGCGCGGCAGGGACAACCGCTCCCGGGCCGGCTACTTCGCGTACTTCTCCGACCCGGCCAACGCCGTGCGCACCGCCGTGTCCTTCGCCGCCGAGGTCGTCCGCGAGATCGCGCAGGCCGCTCGCGCCCGGGCGGCCCGGCACAGGCCCCGGGTGGGCCGCGGCGGGCTCTACCCGTTCGTCCGGGCCTTCGCGACCGTCGTCGAACGCGACGTCGTGGTCGCCGCGGTCATCAGTGACCTGCTCGCCGGGCGGAACGCCGTCTACGCGGACCTCGTCGCGTACGACGAGGTGGCGCACCACTCGGGCCCGCGCAGCCGCGACGCGGACAAGGTGCTGCAGCGGCTCGACCGGTCCCTGGCCCTGCTGGCGAAGGTCGCCGAGCACGCCCCGAGGCCGTACCGGATCGTGCTGCTCTCCGACCACGGCCAGAGCCCCGGCGAGACGTTCCTCGGGCGCTACGGACTCACCCTCGGCAGCCTGGTGCGGGCCGGATGCGGGCTGCCGGTCCCGCGCCGTGCGCGCAGGACCCGCAGCGGCGCCGAGGCGCGGGCCGCCGTCCGGGCCGCACTGCACCGGCCCGTCGAGGAGGGCGCCGGGCAGTACAGCCCCGGCCGCCGCTCCGAGCCCGTCGTGCTGGCCTCCGGCAACCTCGGGCTCGTCTCCTTCCCGGACGTGCCCCACCGGATGACCCGCGAGGAGATCGACCGGCGGCACCCGGCCCTGCTGCGGACCCTCGCCGACCATCCGGGCATCGGCTTCCTCCTCGTGCGGAGCGAGGAGCACGGCAGTGTCGTCATCGGGGCGCACGGGGCCGAGGTGCCCGTCGACGCGCTCGTCGACGACGTCGGCCCGCTCGCGGGGTTCGGGCCCGGCGCGGCCGATGCCGTGCGGCGCACCGACTCCTTCCCGCACGTCGCCGACATCATGGTCAACTCCTGGTACGACCCGGGGACCGGCGAGGTCCACGCCTTCGAGGAGCAGATCGGCTCGCACGGCGGTCTGGGCGGCGCGCAGAGCCGTCCCTTCCTGCTCGCGCCGCTCGCGCTCCCCTCACCCGTGCACGACGGGGAAGCGCTGGTCGGCGCGGAGCGGCTGCACCGGGTGCTCCGGTGCTGGCTCGGGGACGCCGACGGCCCGCAGGTACCGCTCCAGCCGTCCCCGGACGATTCCCTGTACGGACACCCCGCGAGCGCATCATTTGCTGCCACCGAGGGTTCCGTACCGGACAAAAGCGCGTGATTTGGAGGCCCGCCGCGCATGGCAGACCATGGTCGGCGGTCCGGCGATCCCGGTCCGCAGCACGACCGAGAGGCGCACCACCCCCATGCACGACACCGGAACCGGCACCGGAACGGCTCTGCGACCGGCTCCCTCCGCTTCCGAGGCACCGTCCCCGCGCGGCCCGGAGACCCGTCATTCCCGGCGCTTCGGCCTCCCCGTCGCCACCGCGCTCGTCATGGGCAACATCATCGGCGGCGGCATCTTCATGCTCCCCGCGTCCGTGGCCCCCTTCGGCACGGTCAGCCTCCTTGCCTTCGGCGTCCTCACGGTCGGCGCGATCGCGCTCGCGCTGGTCTTCGGGCGGCTCGCCGAGCGCCATCCCTTCACCGGCGGCCCGTATGTCTACGCGCGTGAGGCGTTCGGCGACTTCGCGGGCTTCCTGGCCGCCTGGTCCTACTGGATCACCACCTGGGTGTCGAACGCGGCGCTCGCCGTGGCCGCCGTCGGCTACCTGGACGTGCTGCTGCCGATCCACGGCTCCCGGTTCTGGACGATCGTCGCCGCGCTCACGGTGCAGTGGCTGCCGGCGCTCGCCAACCTCGCGGGGACGCGGTACGTCGGCGCGGTGCAGCTCGTCTCGACGGTGCTGAAGTTCGCGCCGCTGCTGCTCGTCGCCGTCGGCGGCGTCTTCTTCTTCCGCGCCGACAACCTCGGGCCGTTCCACGCGGGCGGCGGGTCCACGCTCGGCGCGGTCTCCGCGTCCGCCGCGATCCTGCTGTTCAGCTACCTCGGCGTCGAGTCGGCTTCCGTCAGCGCGGGCGAGGTGCGCGACCCGGAGCGCAACGTCGGCCGCGCCACCGTGCTCGGCACCACGCTCGCCGCCCTGCTGTACCTGCTGTGCACCGTCGCCGTCTTCGGGACAGTCGCCCACGACAAGCTGGTGCACTCCACCGCGCCCTTCTCGGACGCCGTCAATGCCATGTTCGGCGGGAGCTGGGGCGGCACCGCCGTCGCACTGGCCGCGCTCGTCTCGATGACCGGCGCCCTCAACGGCTGGACCCTGCTCAGCGCGCAGACCCCGTACGCGGCGGCCAAGGACGGACTGTTCCCGGCCGTGTTCGCCGACAAGCGGCGCGGGGTGCCGACCGTCGGCGTGCTCGTGTGCGTCGTGCTGGCTTCGCTGCTGACCGTCTACAACTACACGGCCGGTTCCGCCGGGGTGTTCGAGACGCTCGTCCTCGTCACCACCTTCACCGCGACCGTGCCGTATCTCCTCGCCACCGCGGCACAGGTGTACTTCCTGCTCAGCGGGCAGGGCCACCGGGTGCGGCGCTCCCGGCTGGTCCGGGACACGGTGCTGGCCCTCGCGGCGTTCGGGTTCTCGCTGTGGCTGGTCGGCGGGGCCGGATACGCGGCCGTCTACCAGGGCGTGCTCTTCCTGTTCGTCGGAGTCCTGGTGTACGCGGGGATCGCGGCCCGGAAGAAGCGCGCCGTCACGGCCTGAGTTACCGGGTGCGCGGGGCCGCCGTGTGGTCGGATGGAGGGCGACGGATTCTGTCCGCAGTCTCCTGTCCCGCAGTCTCTTGTCTTCGAAGGGATTCACCGTGGCAACCACGCGTTCCGCACACACCGTCTGGGACGGCAACCTGCTCGAGGGCAGGGGTGTCGTGTCCTTCGACACCTCCGACGTCCCCGACCAGCAGGTGTCCTGGCCGTCCCGTGCAGAGAAGGCGGACGGCAAGACCAGCCCCGAGGAGCTGATCGCGGCGGCGCACTCCAGCTGCTTCTCCATGGCGCTGTCGCACGGCCTCACCGGCAAGGGCACCCCGCCCACCCGCCTCGACACGGCCGCCGATGTGACCTTCCAGCCCGGCACGGGCATCACCGGTATCCACCTGTACGTCGAGGGCCAGGTGGAGGGCATCGACGAGGCGGCCTTCGTCGCGGCCGCCGAGGACGCCAAGAAGAACTGCCCGGTCAGCAAGGCGCTGACCGGCACCACCATCACCATGCAGGCCAAGCTGGTCTGAGCAGGGCCCGGGTCACCACCGGGCGAGGCCGTGGCTCCCGGTCGCACGGGGCCACGGCCTCGTCGCGTTCCGGCATCGTTTCACCCGAACAGGGGTTGACAAGAGGGCACTCAAGTTTTGTGCTAGAGGGTGACAGGATCCAGGTGAGTCGGAAGGGGAACGGTCATGGGACGTGCGGTCGGGATCGATCTCGGGACGACGAATTCGGTGGTCGCCGTCCTGGAGGGCGGCGAACCCACCGTGATCGCCAATGCCGAGGGTGCGCGCACCACGCCGTCCGTCGTCGCCTTCGCCAAGAACGGCGACGTCCTCGTCGGCGAGGTCGCCAAGCGGCAGGCCGTGACGAACGTGGAGCGCACGGCACGTTCCGTGAAACGCCACATGGGGGACGCGTCCTGGCGGTTCCCGGACACGGGTGACATCGACGGGAAGAAGTTCACCGCCCAGGAGATGTCCGCGCGGGTGCTGCAGAAGCTGAAGCGGGACGCCGAGTCCTATCTCGGCGAGGACGTCACGGACGCGGTGGTCACCGTGCCCGCCTACTTCGACGACTCCCAGCGGCAGGCCACCAAGGAGGCCGGCGAGATCGCCGGGCTGAATGTGCTGCGGATCATCAACGAGCCGACCGCCGCCTCGCTCGCGTACGGCCTCGACAAGGGCGGGGAGCAGACGATCCTCGTCTTCGACCTCGGCGGCGGCACGTTCGACGTCTCACTGCTGGAGATGGGCGAGGGCGTCATCGAGGTGAAGGCCACCAACGGCGACACGCACCTCGGCGGCGACGACTGGGACCAGCGGATCGTCGACCACCTGGTCAAGCAGTTCAAGAACGCGCACGGCGTGGACCT
Source organism: Streptomyces sp. NPDC002004 (assembly GCF_053593975.1). Classification (NCBI taxonomy): domain Bacteria; kingdom Bacillati; phylum Actinomycetota; class Actinomycetes; order Kitasatosporales; family Streptomycetaceae; genus Streptomyces; species Streptomyces sp. NPDC002004. Next base: position 82,337 of record NZ_JBSFDP010000007.1, on the reverse strand, counting down.
GGCCAAGGACAAGATGGCCCTGCAACGGCTGCGCGAGGCCGCGGAGAAGGCGAAGATCGAGCTCTCCAGTTCCTCCGAGACCACGATCAACCTGCCCTACATCACGGCGTCCGCCGAGGGCCCGCTGCACCTGGACGAGAAGATGACCCGCGCCCAGTTCGAGGAGCTCACGGCGGATCTCCTGGAGCGCTGCAAGACGCCGTTCCACCAGGCCGTCAAGGACGCGGGAGTGAAACTCTCCGTTATCGACCACGTCATCCTGGTCGGCGGCTCGACCCGCATGCCGGCGGTGACGGAACTGGTCAGGTCCCTCACCGGGAAGGACCCGCACAAGGGCGTCAACCCGGACGAGGTCGTCGCCGTCGGCGCCGCCCTCCAGGCGGGCGTGATCCGCGGCGATGTGAAGGACGTCCTCCTGCTGGACGTGACCCCGCTGTCCCTCGGCATCGAGACCAAGGGCGGCATCATGACCAAGCTCATCGAGCGCAACACGACCATCCCCACGAAGCGTTCGGAGATCTTCACGACCGCCGCGGACAACCAGCCGTCCGTCGGAATCCAGGTCTTCCAGGGCGAGCGCGAGATCGCCGCGTACAACAAGAAGCTCGGCGTCTTCGACCTCACCGGGCTGCCGCCCGCGCCGCGCGGGGTGCCGCAGATCGAGGTCACCTTCGACATCGACGCCAACGGGATCATGCATGTCTCCGCGAAGGACCTCGGCACCGGACGCGAACAGAAGATGACCGTCACCGGCGGGTCCGCGCTGCCCAAGGACGACATCGACCGCATGATGCGGGACGCCGAGCAGTACGCCGACGAGGACCGCCGCAAGCGTGAGGCCGCGGAGACCCGCAACCAGGCCGAGCAGCTCGTCTACCAGACGGAACACTTCCTCCGGGACAACGCGGACAAGATCCCCGCCGACACGAAGACCGAGGTCGAGGCCGCGGCCACCGAGCTCAAGGGCCTTCTGGACGGCAAGGGCGAGGACACGGGCGCCCTCCGCGAGGGCATCGAGAAACTGGCCGCCGTCAGCCAGAAGATGGGCCAGGCCATGTACGCCGACGCGCAGACCCACGCCGCCGACAGCGGCGGCTCCACCACCTCGGACGAGACGAGGGCCGACGAGGACGTGGTCGACGCCGAGATCATCGACGACGAGCGTGAGCAGCGGGGCGGGGCCGCGTAACCGGCGCCCCGGTCGACGGTGGGCGGCCCGACCGGATTCCCGGCCCGGGCCGTCCGTCCGTCGAGCCCGTCCGTCGAGAGGAGGGCATCGGTCCGCTGTGCCGCGCCGGAGAGGGCGGCAGGGCGCCCGCCCCTGACGCTGCGCTTGAGCGGGACGCAGGCCCCGGCCCCCTGGCGCTGCGCTTGAGCGGGACGCAGGCCCCGGCCCCCTGGCGCTGCGCTCCTGAGCGGGCGGGGGCTTCGTCGAGCCTGCTCGCAGGGACTAGACTCGAACAAGTGTCCGATAGCCTCTCGCCCCGTCTCGCTCTGTTGCGCTTCCTGGAACGCGTCCAGCTCGCGGACCTGGAGCGCACCCGGCGGTGGATCGCGGACGAGGAGCGCCGCGAGGCGGAGACGCGGCGAGGTTCCCGGGCCCGGCCGCCCGCGCCGGACTGGCTGCTGGAGTACGGCATCGGCGAGCACCGGCACCCCGTCACCGTGCACGTCGGCGGCTGCCACATGGCGGGCGACCGTATCCACGGGGTCCCGCGGGACCAGGCGGTGCGGGCGATCGCCGAGGGCGTCGAAGCCTGCGCGCACTGCCGCCCGGACACCGAGCTGGGGCTGCTGGACTGATGTGCCGGTGCCTTCGGCGGATGCGTGACGATGTCCCCGGAGCGTCCCCCCCCGACGTCGCCACGGCGCGGTCATGTGGGCACCGGTGCTCGGACGGCGGCCGTTGGACCGGTGGTCGGACGGTGGCCGTTTGGACCGTTGGTCAGGCGGCGGCCGTTGCCTCCTCGATCGGCCAGGCGATCTCCAGACGGTTCTCCGGGTGACCGGGCGTGCCGGTCCAGCGGCGGAACACCTCCTGGACCGGGCCGGCGAAGGCGAAACCGTGCTCGGTGATCCAGTTCGCCACCGCGTCGTACGCGCTGTGGATCTCGGGGAACGCGGCCGCCGTACCCGTCACCGTCGTGCCGGCGTACTCGGCCTCCGGGATGTCCAGCACGTACATGCCCTCGGGCACGTGCTCCGGCTGGGCACCCACGGCCGAGAACGGCAGACACGCCTCGACCAAGGTCTCGCTCTCCTCGTCGCACACCCCGTGGTAGCGGGCGAACGCGGGTTCCGTGAAGGTGAGCGGACCCTGACCGGCGACGGTGTACATGGCCTGGTAGCTGCTGCGCATGAACGCGTCCAGGCCGGGCTGGCTCAGCGTCGCACTGCAGACCAGCACTCGCTGGGGAGCGCCCTGGCGAATGGTGATGCGGTGGTTCATCCCTGCTCCTTCGGTCAGACGGGCCAAGAGGCTGCGGGCCACCGAGCGCTGGACTTCGAGTCGGCGCTCCGCGGCTGCGAGATGCGCACGCAGCGCCGGTGCCATGTCCGCACCGTCCTCGCCGCGTGCCAGCAGACGACGCACGTCCTCGATCGGGATGTCCAGCTGCCGCAGCGCCCGAATCAGCTGGGCCGTCCGGACCTGGTCGCGCCGGAAGTAGCGGTAGCCGCTGTCAGGGTCGACAAATGCCGGTGCCAGCACACCACTTGCGTCGTAGTGCCGCAGAGCGGTGACCGAGAGACCACTGGCCTGAGCGAACTGCCCGATCGGCAGCAGGTGCGTCCTGTTCACGGGGAAGACTGTGCCGTCTCCGGTTGCCCGAGAGTCAAGCAGCGCCCGCACCGGACCGGTCGTGGCGCCCGTCCCGGGTGTCCCCTGCTCACTGGCCCACCGCGGGGGTCACCCCCAACAGCGCTTCAGACAGGGAGAGTTGCAGGGGAATAAACCTGTTGACCGCCTAAACGATCACCTCTTAGCGTGACGCGGGACTTTTGCCGACCACGTATGAAGGATCACGGAATGAGACGTATCGCCAAGGTGACGGTGCAGGCAGCGGTGGCCTCTCTCGGGCTGACCACGTGTCTGGTCGTCGGCGCAGGCCCGGCCCAGGCGGCCGTAGACGACTGCAAGGCGTCGTTCAACGGCGAGGACAACCTGGCAATCGCCCACTGCTATTCGGGATTCGGAAGGTACCGGGTGAAGTCGAAGTGCGACTCGCCCACCTATCCCTACTCGATCACCATCTACGGCCCCTGGATGTCCCGTTACTCCGGCCAGACCAACCCGAGGGGCTCCTTGGTGGACGGCGACAGGTACAACTGCCACATCGCCAGCGCCTCGACGGACGTCTAGTCCGCATCCGGGCCGTCCCTCGGGCCGGCCTTGGACCGTGCGGGCCGACCGGAGTCCCCGGTCGGGTGATCTTCCGGCGGTACGCGCATGAAGGCAGGGCCTTCCGGTGGCTCGGGGTGCGATCCCGTTCCGAGCGGCTCCCGGAAGCCCTGCCGTCGTTGTCGTACGCGCCGAGCCCGTTCGCTTCAACGCGCCCGTCGTGCCCTGGGATTGCCTCGCGCACGTGTGAGGCAACGCGGCGAGCACCACCTGATCGCCCCCTCAACCCACCACCTTCCCCAGCTTCCATCCCGTCTGCCGTCGACCCACGCCCGCTCGGCTCTGCCTGGGTCGATGGCAGGCGGGATGGGAGCTCCCCCGCGCACGCCACACTCGGGCCGGCGCCCGCGAACGGCGGCCCCGTCCATCCCGGAGCCTGAGCGCCCCCCCCCCGGAGGCATGCTTCGACCGCGGGCCGCGCGATGCGGTGATCGACTCATGGCCCTCGGGCCCTATCCATGTGGGCGCGTCGGCGCAGCGCGCGCGGAGCGGGCCGAAGGCAGGAGCGTCGCGCGGAGCGGAGCCGGGTGCCTTGAACCACTAAAGAAAGTTGTAACTCACTGGGCTGAGGGAAGTGGTGTCTTGCCTCGGCTCGGCTGTGCGCGTCCGATCGGCGTGCGCAGGGAGGGCCGGGGCCGTGCTGGTGGAGTTGAGTGTGGTCGAGCAGCGGCATCACGCGGTCATGGAGGTCGCCGCGGGGGTTCCGGTCACTCAAGTCGCGGCCTGGTATTCGTACTCGCGCACCCCGGAGTGCGCCGACTGTCTCGACACCCCAAGCCGCCGCCCACCGTCTCGTGGTCGACCGGGACGCCGGTCGATGCCCACCGGTCGGCGGCTCAGCGGTGAGGGATGTCGCCCAGCTCCGAGGGTGACTCCCTGGGGGCGACCCGGGGCCGGTGGAGCGAAGAAGCGGAATCCCGCATTTTGTGACGTCGGTCACGGCGCTTCGCCAATCAACCGGCGTGCTTAGTAGATGCGACACGGCAGACATCTGTGGATTTGTCCGTCTTGGCCCGGATGTGGATCCTTCCGCGCGTACCGGGATTCCGCCCGGTCAGCCTGCACGCCCGTTGCCCCGTGGTGTAAGGCTTCTGACGCCGCGGCAGCTTTGCCTCCTGCCGCCGTGTAGCGGACCGGAGACCCGTGCACTGCCCTGGCGAGGTCCCCGGGATCTACGTGGCGGGGTAGTGGCGGGACCCTTTGCGCTCCCTGTTGAGCCGTTCTAAGAATGACGACCCAGAGGACGTCGCTGCAGTTCGGAACCGGTGTTCACGCAGAGTCGACCGCGCACTGTGGCGCTCGGCGTCACCGAGTGAGTAGGAGCCCCCACATGAAGTCGTCCCGAACGTCCGCGAGACTCCTCACCCTCGCTCTCAGCCTGGGTCTGGCCTCCAGCGCGCTGGGCGCGGCGGTGCCGGCGAGCGCCCAGACGGCCGCCACCCCGTCCGCTGCCGCCGGTACCTCCGTGGCGCGGTACGACGGGTCGGTTGAGGAGGCCGCGAACAACAAGGCGTTCTTCGAGGCTGTGCTCAAGTCGGTCGCCGAGAAGCGCGCCGCCCAGCCCAACGCGCAGGCGGTGACCCTCTACTACGACGCCTCCCGGGCACCGAGCTTCCGTTCGCAGATAGCGAGCGCGGCCTCGATCTGGAACAGCTCCGAGTCCAACGTCAAGCTCCAGGAGGCTTCGAGCGGTGCCGACTTCTCCTACTACGAGGGCAACGACCCGCGCGGGTCTCACGCCTCCACCAACGGTCACGGAAGTGGCTACGTCTTCCTCGACTACGCCCAGAACCAGCAGTACGACTCGATCCGCGTCGTCACCCACGAGACCGGGCACGTGCTGGGCCTGCCGGACGACTACAGCGGGGCGTGCAGTGAGCTGATGTCGGGCGGCAGCCCCGGCCCGTCCTGCACCAACCGCTACCCGAACGTCACCGAGCGCTCGCGTGTCGACCAGCTGTGGGCCAACGGACTCGCGCAGGCCCCGGGCACGGCGAACCAGCCCGCCGAAGACCCGAGCGCTGCACTGGCGGCACCGCCCGTAGCCCCGGGCACGGCGAACCAGCCCGCCGAAGACCCGAGCGCTGCACTGGCGGCACCGCCCGTAGCCCCGGGCACGGCGAACCAGCCCACTGAAGACCCGAGCGCTGCACCGCCGGTACGGACCGTGACGCCGGGCCACGGTCCGTGGCGTCCGATCCACTGCACGCCCTGGAGGTGATTGCGTTCCCAAGTGGGAAGCGGCTCACTGTTGAGGATGGCGGGTGCTGGGGTGCTCCGATCTCCTCGCCACTGACTCGCACCCGTCAGCCCTCACACCCCCGAGGACGGAATAGCGAGTGAAGGGCGCCTCGCGCAAAAGTATCAACATTCTCGCTCATCCACCTGCAGGCCAGGACCCAGCTCAGATCTCATGCATCATCCGACAGCGACGCGGCAGCCTCGTATGCACAGGCGGGGAGTTCGATGTCCTGTCGGTGTGCGGGCGGTATGAAGAAAACGGGGCGGAGCGTCCAGGTGATGCGTATGCCGGCGTCGTGGTTGTCACTCGGCTTGGGCCTCGCGGTCGCGGCCGGCGGGCACGCCTTCGACTCCTTGCCTGTCCAAGGCGGCCCCGTGCTCTACCTCGCACTGGAGGACACTCCTCGCCGTCTCCAGACCCGTATGGGCAAGATCCTGGGAGGGCAGGCGGCCCCGGCCGGGCTGACCCTGGTCAGATGCGCGGGGCCGCCCCACAGGGTGTCTCCGCATATGACGCGGACTACGTCGCCGTCGGCTACGCCAAGCGGATCGCGGATCACTACGGGATCGCCGTCGTCCTGGTCCACCACGTCCGCAAGGCCGGCGCGGACGACTTCCTGACCGAGGTGTCCGGCACCAACGGGATCGCAGGAGCCGCGGACGCCACGCTCGTACTCAAGCGCGCCCGCGGGCAAGCCGACGGCATCCTCCACGTCACCGGCCGCGACGTCGACGAAGCCGAGTACGCCCTGAAGTTCCAATCCGCCTCGGGCGCCTGGCAGATGCTCGACGGGCCCGTCTCCGACCACACCATCGGAGACACGCGTGCGGCAATCCTCAGGTACGTCCGGCAGAACCCCGGCGTCCGCCCCCGGGACATCGTCGCCGCGCTGCCGGACATCGACGCGGACACCGTTCGTCGCTACTGCTCCCGCATGGCCGACGCGGGTCAGCTCACGAAGAGTGCCGGAGGCCGCTACTACCCGGACACCCCCGGCCCGGATGTGTCCCACGTGTCCGACTGTCCGACGCGAACCATGAAGGGAGCGCGCGGTGACGACGCCCTCGCCCAAGTCACGAGACGACGGGAGCACCACCAACGCCGCGCCCCAGCGTGTGCTCTACCGGCCGGAAGAGGCCGCGACGGCGCTCGGCATCGGCCGCTCAACGGTCTACGAGGAGATTCGCCTGGGGCGCCTCAGGACCGTTCGCATCGGCCGCCGGCGGCTGGTGCCGCCCGAGTACCTCGCCGACTACGTGGACCTGCTGAAACGAGAGACCGCGTCCTGCAACTGACTCACCCACCTCAGCACGTCGTATAGGCCGCGTCTCGAATGCGGCCTCCACGCGCTCAGTTCCGGAAGGGGTAGCACGAATGACTGAGGCGTCCCCGGGGCCTCGCAAAGCAGGTCACGGAGAAGACTCCATCTACTGCACGACAGCCCGCTGACCTGGCATGGAGAGGCCGCTGGAGCCCTTTCTCCATTACCTCCCGCGTAATCGACCGGCCCCCGGCCCCCGGGCAGAGTGGTCGTACCGGCCCCGGACCGACGCACTTCGGCCCGGGGCCGGGTCAAGCCCGCGCGTTGCGGGACCGACCCATACCCACGGAGGCCGATCCGCCATGTCCGCCCTTCAGCTCGCCACCCTGGCCCGCACCTCCGAGCCGGCCACCATGCTGCGCCGGTTCCTCGCCCTGGACGCCGTCGTCACCACCGGCAACGGTCTCGCCTACCTGGTCGCCTCCGGCCCCCTCGGCCGGCTGCTCGGGGTGGACGGCGGACTGCTGCTGGGCATCGGCGCCTTCCTCGCCGTGTTCGGCGCGGGCGTGGGGGTCCTGGCCGCCCGCACCGGTCCGCCGGTGCTCCCCGTCCGCGCCGTCGTCGAGGCGAACGCCGCCTGGGCGCTGCTCAGTCTCGTCGCGCTGTTCGCCTGGCTGTCGCCGACCACCGCCGGAGCGGTGTGGATCCCCGCGCAGGCCGTCACCGTCGCCGGATTCGCGGCCCTGCAGTACGCCGCGCTGCGCGCCGCGCGGGTGTGACTCAGCCGGTCGGCGACCGCAGGTACTCGACGGTCGCCGAATCGGCCGGGAGGAAGGTCTCGATGGCCAGCTCGGCGACCGTGACGTCCATCGGCGTGTTGAACGTCGAGATCGACGAAATGAAGGACAGGGTGCGGCCGTGGTGCTCGATCACCATCGGCAGCGCGAAGTACGGCACCGGCTCGGCGGGCTCCGCGTCGTCCGGAGAGCTCGCGGCGACGGGGTACGCCGCCACCTCCTCGTACAGCGCGCGCAGTGCGTCGGACCGGTCGAGCGCGATCTGCCGCTCCATCTGGGCCAGCAGATGCCCCCGCCACTCGCGCAGGTTCCGGATGCGCGGGGCCAGTCCCTCAGGGTGCAGTGTGATGCGCATGGCGTTCAGGGGCGGTGCGAGCAGATGGTCCGCGACGCCCTCCAGGAGCATGGTGATGCCGCGGTTGGCGGCGACCACCGAGTACGTGGCGTCGACGATGAGCGCCGGGTAGGGCTCGTAGCCCTGGATGAGCCGCTCCAGACCCGCGCGGAGGGCGCCCATGGCCGGATCGTCGAGCGAGGTCTCCGGGAAGCGGGGTGCGTAACCCGCGGCCAGCAGCAGCGCGTTGCGCTCGCGCACGGGCACGTCGAGATGGTCCGCCAGACGCAGGATCAGCTCCTCGCTCGGCCGGGACCGGCCCGTCTCCACGAAGCTGATGTGACGGGCCGACGAGTCCGCACGCAGTGCCAGCTCCAGCTGACTGACGCGGCGTCGCATACGCCAGTCGCGCAGGAGCGGCCCCACTCCCTTGTTTCCCGTTGCTTCCTTGAGGGGCGAGGCGGATCCGGTTCTGTGCGCGGCGGTGGTCATACGCCAGACGCTAGCCGAATCCCGCCACCTCGCGGTCCGGTCGGGCGTTTGCCGGCCGTCCCTGTGGCACGCTGGGACAACACCGTTCACCGTCCCCCGAGGAGTCGCGGCCATGCCCGTCGAACCGCTGTCGCAGAAGGAGATCGAGGACCGGCTCGCAGAGCTGCCCGGCTGGTCCCTCGACGGTGACCGCATCGCCCGCTCGTACCGCCTGGGCTCCCACTTCGCCGCCGCCGCGCTGGTCGTGCACATCGCCCAGGTGCAGGAGGAACTCGGCCACCACTCCGACCTCACGCTCGGCTACAACACCGTCGCCCTCTCGGTGAACACCCACAGTGTGGGCGGCGCGGTCACCGAGCTCGACTTCGGCCTGGCACAGCGGGTCGAGGAGCTGGCGGCGGGGCACGGCGCGAGCTGAGCCGCCCCGACGACGGTCGCACCGGCGCACCGGTCGAGCCCACGCCGCCCCTCGGCGGGCCGACGCTCCCGCGCCGCCCCAGGCGCACCCCGGCCGGTCAACGCCCATGCGTCCAAGCCGATGCGCACCCGGGTCCCGCCCGGGGTCGCTACGCTCGACTACGGCGCCGAAGCCGCCGTCTACGACGCGACGCGCGGCGGCGAAGCCCGGGCCCGGGCCGCCGCCGACGCCCTGCTCGGGCTGGTGCCCGGCGACGCCCGCAGACTGCTCGACCTGGCCTGCGGCACGGGGCTCGTCACCCGGCGGATCGCCGCGCGCCCGGGCCTGCAGGTGATCGGGCTCGACCTCGCGCACGGCATGCTCGCCGTGGCCGCCGGCCGGCTCGGCGGCGCGGTCGTACGGGCCGACAGCAGACGACTGCCGTTCGCCGACGGTTCCCTCGACGCCGTCGGCGCCACCTGGCTGCTGCACCTCCTCGAGGACGCCGCCCCGGTCGTCGCCGAGGTCGCGCGCGTCCTGCGCCCCGGCGGCGTCTTTCGTCACCACCGTCGACAAGGACTCGGGGCACGACGTCGGCAGCGACATCGACGACCTGGTCGACCCTGTCGCGGAGCCCGCCCGTCCGACGCGAGCGCGGTCATCACCGCGCACGCCGCCGGGCACGGGCTTCGTCCCGCAGGCGAGGCGCGGTTCACGGGCCACGGGCAGGGACGGACCCCGCGCCGACTCGCCGGACACGTACGGGACGGCCGGGTGTACGCGGCCGGGGGCGCCGCCCTCGCCGACGCCCTGGAACGGCTGCCCGGCCAGGACGTGCCGCACCCGGATCCCCTGTTCACGTTCCGGGCGTACCGGAAGGCGGGCGGCACCCCGACGGCTCAGGACGGCGGCTCGACGCCGAGCCCCCGACGGATCGCGCGTTCGACGGGCGAGTAGTCGCCGTCCGCCCGTTCCGGTTCGTACGGCACCGCCGGATACTGCGGGGGCTGCGCCATGAAGCGCGGACGCGTGCCGTGGTGGCTGTGCGGCGTGCACCAGGAACGGATGACACAGCTGGACGTCATCCGCGCGGCCGGTGACCGTGCATCCGAAATTTTGCCGGACCGGCAAAGTTGCTGGCCTGCGGGCCGCGGTCGGCACAGGGTGGTTCCCGTCCCGGAGGAGATCCCCTAGGAGGCGGACCACATGGCCGAACCGCACACCCACACCCACGACGACGCACACGACCACAGCTCCGTGGACTGGGCGGTGATGGGACCCCAGATGGAGCGACACGCGGAAGTCGCCGCGCCGATGTACACGCAGATGGCGGCCTGGGTGCGGGAGTCGCAGCCGCGGCCGCGCGCGGTCGTCGACGCCGGCAGCGGCCCGGGCGTCGTCTCCTGTCTGCTCGCCGACGCGTTCCCGACGGCCGACGTCGTCGCCGTCGACAGCGCGGCCCCGCTCCTCGACCGGGCCCGCGACCGGGCGGCCCGGCAGGGCCTCGCGCACCGTGTCCGCACCCACCACGCCGAACTCCCCGCGGGACTGGACGGTGCGTCGCCCGCAGACATCCTCTGGGCCGGCCGCTCGTTGCACCACATCGGCGACCAGCGGGCCGCCCTGACCACCTTCGGCGAGGCCCTCGCTCTGGGAGGCACACTCGTCCTGCTCGAAGGCGGCCTTCCCATGCGCTGTCTCCCGCGCGACATCGGCTTCGGCCGCCCGGGACTCCAGAGCAGGCTCGACGCGGCCGAGGAGGAGTGGTTCACGGCGATGCGCTCGGCCATCCCGGACACCAAGGAGGAGACGGAGGACTGGCCCGCCCTCCTCACCGCGGCGGGCCTGCGCCACACGGGGACCCGCACCTTCCTGCTCGACCTCCCGGCCCCGCTCACGGACGCGGCCCGCGCGCATGTCGTCGCGTCCGTCACCCGCCGCCGCGAGGGGCTGGCGGACCGCCTCGCATCCGAGGACGTATCCGCCCTGGACCGCCTGCTCGACCCCGCCGACGACGCGTCCCTGCACCACCGCCCCGATGTGTTCCTCCTGTGGGCGCAGACCGCGTACACGGCGACGCCGACGGCGCCCGCGGGGTGAGGCGTGCCCGCAACCCTCCTGCGGAAGCGCCCGGTTGAACCGTGGGCCGCGACACTCGGATCAGCCGGGCGCGGGGGCGTGCGTTTCCACCCTGCACGGGCGGGCCGGGTTCCACCGTGTCCGGCCGCCCGCGCGGCATACTGGTCCGGCATGAAGACGCCCCACCGGCTGATCAACCCGGTGTACGCCCTGTACGCCCGCCGCCTCCGCGCGCAGATCAAGGAGAGCGGCGGCCCCCTCCCCGCGCACATCGGCCTCATCATGGACGGCAACCGCCGCTGGGCGCGCCAGATGGGCATGGCGAACCCGAGCCTCGGTCACAAGTACGGCGCCGAGCACGTGGAGGACGTGCTGTCCTGGTCCGAATCCCTGGGCATCCGGCACGTCACCGTCTTCGTCTGCTCCACCGAGAACCTGCGACGCCGCGACGACGCAGAGGTCGCCGCGCTGATGCGGATCATCGAACAGGTCGTCAGTGACCGTCTGGCCCGCCCGGACGCCCGCTGGCGCATGCACATCGCCGGCACGCTCGACGTCCTGCCGGCCAGCACCGCCACCGTCCTGAAGAACGCGGTCGAGGCGACCCGCGACTGCACCACCGGCGCCCATGTCACCCTGGCCGTCGGCTACGGCGGGCGCCAGGAGGTCATCGACGCCGTGCGCGAACTGCTCTACGAGCGGGCCGAGTCCGGAGATTCGCCGCGCGAGGTGGCGGACAGCCTCACGGCGGAGGACATCGCCCGCCATCTCTACACCGCCGGACGCCCCGACCCCGACCTGGTCATCCGCACCAGCGGGGAGCAGCGCATGTCGAACTTCCTGCTCTGGCAGAGCGCCTACTCCGAGCTGTACTTCTGCGAGGCGTTCTGGCCCGCCTTCCGTGAGATCGACTTCCTGCGGGCGGTGCGGAGTTACGCGGTCCGGGAGCGCCGCTACGGAGCCTGAGCAGCGCCGCCGCAGGGCTCGGCCCTCGTGCCGCAGGGCTCCGACCGGCGGCGGCCGCGCGACCTGAGCGGAGCGGCCCCGGGGCTCGTGCCGCGCCGCGGGGCCACCGGGGCACCCCTGGTTGTCGCCCCTCTAGTTGTCGCGGAGGAACTGCTGGGCGAGCGAATCGCCGAGCGAGACGGCGGCGCTGTGGCTCTCGATGGGGGAGGCCTTGGAGTTCGTGAACAGGATGTAGGTGACACCGGAGTCGGCGCCGCCCGTCGCCGGGTCGGGGTCGATACCGAGTGCCTGGGCGGTCGCGTACGACGCCTCGCCGATGATCTTCGTGGGACCGGTGTCGCCCACGACGGCGTACTCGACCTTGTTCCCGTGGACGACCGCGACCACCCCGCCGCCCTTGATGCCCGCGCTCGAGTAGTTCCAGATGGAGCTGGAGCTCGGCACGACGACGTACGGGAGCTTCTCGGCGCTCAACGGCTTGCCGTTCGACTGGTGGAAGGCCGTGTCGTCCTGGAACCAGGGGTCGGTGTCGCCGTTGCAGTGGGTCGTGACCTGGCCGTCGCAGTCGACGTCCATGTCGGCCTTCCAGAACACGGCGCCGTTCTTGCCGCACACCGGGACCGTTGCGGACGTCTCGTCGTCCGTCCGGTACTTGCCGTTCGATATCTGCGTACAGCTCTGCACCTTCGCGAGGAGATCGGCGGCGCTCACCGAACCCTCCTGGGTGGAGGCGGGTGCGGCGGTCGCACGGCCGGAGCGGAGCCCGGCGGGGAGGGACTGGGCGGCGGCCGGGAGGGCGGCTGCCGCGAGCAGCGCGGCACCGGCGGCCACGGAGAGGGACAGCGTTCGACTGCGCACTGTGGGGACCCTTCTGTTAGGAAACTTTCCTTACCGGGTGCGCCAGCAATGTGGACCTCTCTGCATGGTCACGTCAACCCCGTAGCGGGGCGGGTACGCGAAAGGCGCCGCTTTCCGGCCGCGCGTTCTGGAAAGCGGCGCCCTGCGGCGTCCGACGGCCGAGTGGGCTCCGACGTGTCGGGCCGAACCCCCCTGAACCGCGTCGAACGGCTAGACCATGTCGAACGTCGCCGGGTCGGGCCCGAGCCGGCGGTCCTCGTTGAGGGCGCCGATCGCCGCCATGTCCTCGGCGTCCAGTTCGAAGTCGTAGACCGCGACGTTCTCCTTGATCCGTGACGGGGTCACGGACTTGGGGATGACGACGTTGCCCAGCTGGATGTGCCAGCGCAGCACGACCTGCGCAGGGGTGCGGCCGTGCTTCTGGGCGATGGCGACGATCGCCGGGATCTCCAGGATCCCCTTGCCCTGGCCGAGCGGTGACCAGGCCTCGGTCCTGATGCCCTGCTGCGCGTGGAACTCGCGGGCGGCGCGCTGCTGGAGGTAGGGGTGCAGCTCGATCTGGTTGACGGCAGGGATGACCGAGGTGGCGTCGATCAGCCGTTCCAGGTGCTCCGGCAGGAAGTTGGACACCCCGATGGACCTGGCGCGGCCGTCCGCACAGAGCTTCTCCAGCGCCTTGTAGGTCTCGAGGTACTTGTTCTGCGACGGCAGCGGCCAGTGGATCAGGTACAGGTCGACGTAGTCCGTGCCCAGCCGTTCCAGGGAGGTGTCGAACGCGCGCAGCGTCGCGTCGTACCCCTGGTCGGCGTTCCACAGTTTCGTGGTGATGAACAGCTTCCTGCGCGGGATGCCGGAGGCGGCGACGCCCTGCCCGACGCCTTTCTCGTTGCCGTAGATGGCGGCGGTGTCGATGCTCCGGTACCCGGCTTCCAGCGCCGTGACGACGGCCTGTGCCGCCTCGTCGTCGGGTACCTGCCACACGCCGAAGCCGACCTGGGGCATCTCCAGGCCGTTGTTCAGAATGATCGGGGGGACCTTGCTCACGAGCTCTCGGCCCTTCAGTCGTGGGGTGGTACCCCCATGGTCGACGATCACGGGGCCCGCCGCATTCCTGCTCGGCCTTCGCCCGCCGCTCGTGGCGTGGCCGACTCCCCGGGCATCGCGGGCCGCGTCGCCGTCATCGACAGGCCCTAGGCGCGGTACAGCGCCTCGACCTCGGCCGAGTACGCCTGCTCGATGGCCTTCCGCTTCAGCTTCAGCGACGGCGTGAGCAGTCCGTGCTCCTCGGTGAACTGGTGGGCCAGTATCCGGAACGTACGGATCGACTCGGCCTGCGAGACCAGCGTGTTCGCGGCCACCACGGCGCGCCGCACCTCGGTCTCGAGGTCCGGGTCGCGCACCAGCTCGGCGGGGCTCAGCTGTGGCTTGTTCCGCATGGTCAGCCAGTGCTCGACGGCCTCCTGATCGAGCGTCACCAGGGCCGCGATGTAAGGGCGGTCGTTGCCGACGACGATGCACTGCGCGACCAGCGGGTGGTCGCGCACCCGCTCCTCCAGCTGCTGGGGCGACACGCTCTTGCCGCCGGAGGTCACCAGGATCTCCTTCTTGCGCCCGGTGATCGTGAGGTAGCCGTCCTCGTCGAGCGAGCCCAGGTCGCCGGTGGCGAGCCAACCGTCGTGCAGGGCCGCGTCCGTGGCCTTGGGGTCGTTCAGGTAGCCCTGGAAGATCTGGTCGCCGCGCAGCCACACCTCGCCGTCGTCCGCGATGTGCACCGTCGTCCCCGGAATCGCCTGGCCGACGGTGCCGAACCTGGTCTGCTCCGGGGGGTTGGCGGTGGCGGCCGCCGTCGACTCGGTCAGCCCGTAGCCCTCGTAGATGGTGACTCCGGCACCCGCGAAGAACAGCCCCAGCTTCCGATCCATCGCCGAACCGCCGGACATGGCGTGCCGCACCCGGCCGCCCATCGCGTCCCGCACCTTGGAGTACACCAGCTTGTCGAAGATCTGGTGCTGCATCCGCAGGGCCGCCGACGGTCCCGAACCCGTGCCGAACGCCTTGGCCTCCGCGGCGTCCGCATAGCGCACCGCGGCCTCGACGGCCTTGTCGAACGGCCCGGCCCTGCCGTCCTTCTCCGCCTTGCGGCGCGCGGCGTTGAAGACCTTCTCGAAGATGTACGGCACGGCCAGGATGAACGTGGGCCGGAAGGACTGGAGGTCCGGGAGCAGGGCCGCCGCGTTGAGCTGCGGCTGGTGCCCGAGCTTGACCCCGCCGCGTACCGTCGCCACCTCCACCATGCGGCCGAAGACATGGGCGAGCGGCAGGAAGAGCAGGGTCGAGGCCTCGTCGCCGCGCTTGGAGTGGAACACGGGCTCCCAGCGGTCGACGACGGTGTCCGCCTCGTACATGAGATTGCCGTGGGAGATCACACAGCCCTTGGGGCGGCCGGTCGTGCCCGAGGTGTAGATGATCGTGGCGACCGACTCGGGGGTGACCGCCCGGCGGTGCCGGTGCACCGTGTCGTCGTCGAGATGCGCCCCGGCCGCGAACAGGTCCTCGACGGCGCCGACGTCGAGTTGCCACAGTCCGCGCAGGTGCGGCAGCCGGTCGATGACCGTCGCGATGGTCATCGCATGGTCCTCGTGCTCCACCATGGCCGCCGACACCTGTGCGTCGTGCAGCATCCAGAAGACCTGCTCCGCCGACGAGGTGGGGTAGATCGGGACCACCTGGGCGCCGATCGTCCACAGAGCGAAGTCGAAGAGGGTCCACTCGTAGCGGGTACGGGACATGATCGCGACGCGGTCCCCGAAGCGCACGCCGTGCGCCAGCATTCCCTTGGCGAGGGCCATTACCTCGTCACGGAACTCGGCGGCGGTCACATCACGCCATTGTCCGTCGTCGTCCTTGCGGCCGAGGCTGACATGCAGCGGGTCTTCCAAGGCACGGTCGAACACGGCGTCTGCCAGACCGCCCACCAGCGGCGCCGACGCCGGCGAAGGGTTGGTGAACTCGCGCAATGTCACTCCTTGTGGCGCTCCGCACAGCGCCGGTGACGGTACCCCACGGCGGCCCTCAGCGGGAGGGGTGCCGAGATGACGGTACGCGCGGCATATGCACTGGTCAGGCTGCGAAATACGACCACATGGGAAAGGGTCGGACAGAATGCTGACGCATGAGTAAGTTCCGGTGGCGTAATCTCCACGGAATCTGTACCGGCTGGTCACCGAGGTTCTACGCGCGTTTCCGGCGTGTTGGCGCGATCCGGTTATTACTAGAGAGTAACCGATTCTGCGCACGCGGGCCCGCCGGGCTGGATGCCCGACGGGCCGGGTGCTTTCCGTCCTCGGCGGCCGCGGTGCGGTGTGCGGCAGCCCCTCACGCGCGAGCCGGCGCCGCCTCCTGCCGGTGCTCCGGAGCCGGGGCACCGGGCGTGCGTCCCGCCCGCACCAGAGCCAGGACGAGCACCCCCGCGGTCAGTGCGACGGCCCCCGCCGTCACGGCCGCCCGGTCCAGACCCGACGCGAACGCCTCATGCAGCGCGTGGTCCGGTATCGCCCCGCGCAGGGCGCCCGCCCCGCCGCCCGCGAGCGTGCGTGAGGCACCCGCGGGCAGGTCCTGCGCCATCCGGGAGGTGAGGACCGTGCCGAACCCGGCGACCCCGAGCGCGTAGCCCAGCTGACGGAAGGTGTTGACCGCGCCGCCCGCCATGCCCGCCCGAGCCGGCGGCACCGCCGCCAGGGCCGCGCCCGCGAGCGCCGGGGAGACCAGGCCGGTGCCGACGCCGACCAGCACCATCCCCGGCACCAGTGCCGTCCAGGTGTCACCCGCGTCGAGCACCGCCTGGCAGCACGCACCGGCACCGATCAGGAGCAGCCCGCCGCCGATCGTCCACCGCGCGGGCACGCCGTGCAGCAGCCGGCCGCCGAGCACGGCCACGACGACCGACGCGCCGGTCATCGGCAGGAACACCAGACCGCCCCGGACGGGGCTCATGTCCTGAAGGGTCTGGAGCCAGATCGACACGTACGGCACCAGGCCGAACGCCGCACCGTTGAAGGCGAGCCCGCCCGCCATCACCCCCAGGAACGCCGGCTTGCGCAGCAGCCCGAGGTCCAGCAGCGGATGCGCGACACGGCGTTCGACCAGCAGGAACGCCACCAGTCCCAGAGCGGACACCGCGAACGCGGCCAGTGCGCCCGCCGAACCCCAGCCGTGCGAACCGGCGCGCACGACCCCGTACGTCCCGGCGCCCGCCGCGCAGGCGAAGGCCGCCGTTCCCGCCCAGTCGACCCGCCGGGCCCGGTCCCCGTGCGACTCCGGCATCACCCTCAGCGTCAGCCACACGGCCGCCACGCTCACCGGCAGATTGACGAAGAAGATCCACCGCCAGCCGGGGCCCTCGGTCAGCACGCCGCCGAGCACCGGGCCCACCGCGGCCGCCGCCCCGCTGACCGCGCCCCACACACCGAGCGCGGCGGACCGCTGGCGCCCCTGGTAGACGGAGCCCAGTAGCGGCAGCGTCGTCGCGAACATCGCTGCGGCGCCGAGACCCTGTACCGCCCGCGCGGCCACCAGCAGCCCCGGCCCGGTGGCCAGCCCGCAGCCGAGCGAGGCCAGTGCGAACACCACCACTCCGGCGATGTGCACCCGGCGCCGGCCCAGGATGTCGGCCGCCGCACCCGCGCCGAGCAGCAGCGCCGCCAGGGCCAGCGCGTACCCGTCGATCACCCACTGCAGATCGCTCAGCGACGCGTGCAGCGCCCGCGCCATGTCCGGCAGCGCCACGACCACGATCGTCACGTCCAGCAGCAGCATGAACGTCCCCAGACAGACCGCCGTCAGCGGCCCCCATCCGCGCATGTCCCCACGCCTCTCGTTCGTTCCGGTGAGTTTCCGTGCCCCGTACGATCGGTCAAGGCCGCACGAGACCGGCGGAAACGGCCTCCTGGGCGCCGGAATCCGACAGAGAAGTGGTGACAACGCGTGGAATCCCACGTACTCGACGTCGACGAGCTGGACACCAGGCTCCTCCAGGCCCTGGAGACCGACGGGCGCGCGCCCTTCAGCCGTATCGCCTCGGTCCTCGGGGTCTCCGACCAGACCGTCGCGCGCCGCTACCGCAGGCTCTGCGCGCTGGGACTGCGCGTCATCGCCCTGCGCGACGGCGCACAACTCGGTGTGGACCAGTGGATGCTGCGGCTGCGCTGCGCCCCCGACAGCGCCGAGGCGATCGCGGACGCGCTCGCCAAGCGTCCCGACACCTACTGGATCGGCCTGATGTCCGGCGGCACCGAAGTGGTCTGCATGACCCGGCCCCGCACCCGCGCCGAACACGACGAGCTGCTGCTCGGCAAGCTGCCGCGCACCCCGAGGATCGTGGAGATCCGGGCGCACCAACTGCTGCACCGCTTCTTCGGGGGTCCCCAGGGCTGGCTCGGCAAGACCGGGGCGCTGACCCCCGACGAGGTGGCCGCACTCCGGCCCGCTGCGCCGTCCGAGCAGGGGCCGGCCCGGCTGCTGCCCGAGGACGAGCCGCTGATCGCCGCGCTCGAACGGGACGGCCGCGCCACCTACCCCGAGCTCCAGCGCGCCACCGGGCGCTCCGAGTCCGCGGTCAAGCGGCGCCTCTCGGCGCTGCTCGCCTGCGGAGCGCTGTACCTCGACGTGGAGTACCCGTCCGAGCTGGTCGGCCGCTCCGTCGCAGCGATCCTCTGGATCACCACCGGGCCGGCCGCGCTGGACCGGGTGGGCCGGGAGCTCGCCGCCCATCACGAGATCGCCTTCGTGGCGGCGACCGCCGGCCCCTCCAACCTGGTGGCCACGGCCGTCTGCCGGGACACGGCGGACCTGTACCGGTACCTCAGCGTCAGCCTCGGCGCGCTGGACGGGGTGCAGCACGTGGAGACGGCGCCGTTCCTGCGCCGCGTCAAGCAGCTGACCTACCGGGAACGGACGCGCTGAGCGGTCCCGGCGAGTACGGGCCGGGGCGTCGTCAGTGGTCGGCCGGCGTTCCGCCGCCGGCCCGGTGCAGCCGGTCGCCGGCCGTCAGGATCGCCCTCGCCAGGGCGTCCGCGGCCTCCTGCGCCGAGGCGCGGCGACTGCCGTGGACCAGGACGAAGTCGACCTCGCCGAGCTCCGGCAGGCCCGCCCGGTCCGGGACGCGGACAAGGCCGGGCGGGATCACGCCGAGCGAGTGGGCCATCACGCCGAGCCCCGCGCGCGCCGCCGCGATCAGGCCGTTCAGGCTGCCGCTGGTGCAGGCGATGCGCCAGGGGCGTCCCTGCCGTTCCAGAGCCTCCAGGGCGAGGGCCCGGGTGATCCCGGGCGGCGGATAGACGATCAGCGGCACCGGGCGGTCGGCGTCCAGCCGCAGCCGCTCCGCGCCGATCCACACCAGCCTGTCGT
This sequence comes from Streptomyces sp. NPDC002004, assembly GCF_053593975.1. Lineage (NCBI taxonomy): Bacteria > Bacillati > Actinomycetota > Actinomycetes > Kitasatosporales > Streptomycetaceae > Streptomyces > Streptomyces sp. NPDC002004. The sequence goes on along the minus strand of NZ_JBSFDP010000007.1, from coordinate 63,106 downwards.
GCCAGACGGTCTCGCCGCGCGGGTCCTCGGGGCGGCACTTGGCGAGCACGAGGTCGAGCCTGCCGGCCGCGAGCTGCTCGTGCAGCGTCCCGGACAGTTCGACCGTCAGCTCCAGGTCGACCTCCGGATGGTCGTGCCGAAAGGCCTCCAGGATCTCCGGGAGGCGGGTCAGCACGAAGTCCTCCGACGCGCCGAAACGCAGGCGCCCCCGCAGTCGCGTCCCCGTGAAGAAGGCCGTGGCCTGCTCGTGCACCTCCAGGATGCGGCGCGCGAAGCCGAGCATCGCCTCGCCGTCCTCGGTGAGTTCCACGGTGTGCGTGTCACGCGTGAACAGCTGCCGGCCCGCCGACTCCTCCAGACGCCGCACATGCTGGCTCACCGTCGACTGGCGCAGCCCGAGCCGCCGGGCGGCCCGCGTGAAGCTCAGGGTCTGCGCCACCGCCAGGAACGTACGCAACTGGGACGGGTCGTACACGGACCTCAGCCTATCGAGAAACGTGATGACAGTGAGTGTGGTGTACGGGATTCCCGATCGGTCCGCCGGGGAGGAGGATGGACCGGGCACGACCTGAACCGAGAGCAAGGAAGCGATGCAGCGCCGACTCCGGGCCCCGTCCCGACCCCGCCGCCTCACCTGGCCGTCCTGGATGCCGGTGGACCCGTACATCCTCGCGCTGATGGGGACGGTGATCCTCGCGATCCTGTTCCCGGCGCGCGGAATGGCCGCCGATGTCGCGTCCGGGGCCTCGACGGCCGCGATCGCCTTCCTGTTCTTCCTGTACGGGGCGCGGCTGTCGACTCGTGAGGCCCTCGACGGACTGAGGCACTGGCGGCTGCACCTCACGGTCCTCGCCTGCACGTTCGTGGTGTTCCCGCTGCTCGGCCTCGCCGCGCGCGGCCTCGTGCCGTACGTCCTCACGCCCGCCCTCTACGGCGGCTTCCTCTTCCTGACGCTCGTGCCGTCGACCATCCAGTCGTCGATCGCGTTCACGTCGATCGCACGCGGCAACGTGCCCGCCGCGATCTGCGCGGGCTCCTTCTCCTCGCTCGCCGGGATCGTGCTGACACCGCTGCTCGCGGCGCTGCTGCTCGGCAACGGCGGCGGCGGGTTCTCCGCCGACGCGCTGGTGAAGATCGTGCTCCAGCTGCTGGTGCCGTTCCTCGCCGGGCAGCTCCTGCGCCCCTGGATCGGCCATTTCGTCGTGCGGCACAAGAAGGTGCTGGGCCTGGTGGACCGCGGCTCGATCCTGCTTGTCGTCTACACCGCGTTCAGCGAGGGCATGACGCGGGGCATCTGGCACCAGGTCACTCCGGCCCGGCTCGGGGCGCTGCTCGGCGTGGAGGCGGTGCTGCTCGCCCTGATGCTGGCGGTCACCTGGTACGGGGCACGGCGGCTCGGCTTCGGCCGCGCCGACCGTGTCGCGATCCAGTTCGCCGGCTCGAAGAAGTCACTGGCTTCCGGACTGCCCATGGCGAGCGTGCTGTTCGGCGCGCAGGCCTCACTGGCCGTGCTGCCGCTGATGCTCTTCCACCAGATGCAGCTGATGGTCTGCGCGGTCATCGCCAAGCGCCGGGCCCGCGACCCCGAACTGTTCACCTTCCCCGAGTCAGCCGCACCCGAACGAACCGCGGCCGGTACAGGGCCACGTTCGCGCTGATGTGCGCCTGGGCGACGCCCGGCGTCGGGTCCAGCCAGTTGACGTCGTAGCTGAGCACCAGCCGCCCGCCCCGACCCAGCGCCGGATGGGCCTGCGGGTTGTACGCCGCGGCGCCCGCCCCGCCATCGGGCAGCGGCGCCACGAAGCCACGGTCGGGCCCGTGCCAGGGCCCGGTCGGCGAGCACGCCCAGTACGAGGCGACGGTGCGGAGGCCCGCCGTGCCCGCCGCCATCGTGAACAGCACATACGTCCCGCCGTCACGCACCACGCCGAAGGCGCTGCCGACCCCGGTGCGGGTGCCGTCGCCGAGCACCGGGCGCGGGCGCGCCGCACGGGCCCAGCGACGCCCGTCCCAGTACCGCCAGGCACCCCGCTCGCCGAGCCTGCCGCGCCGGACGCGCGCCACGTAGGCGTGCGAGACGGGACGGCCGGTGGCCCGCGGGTCGTCACCGCCGAAGACGTACGTCCACGAGCCCGCGTCGACGGCCGTCGTGCCGAACAGCACCCGGCGCGCCGGGTCCGGCACCGACCGCTGGTCGAGGACGGTGGCGATGCCTTCGAGCCGCAGGCCGGGCAGCGACAGCGTGGCGACCTCGGTGGCGGAGGGCTCGCCGTAGATCCACGGGGCCCCGCCCGCCGTACGCGACCACAGCAGGACCCGTACGACCCGGTCGGCCGAGCCGGGGGAGCGGGGCTCCACACGCGCGGCGACCGGCCATCGCCACCGGCCGGGCGCGGGGTCGGGGAACAGCGGCGCGGGGAGCGTACGTTCCAGGGCCCCCGACCGGGACATCACGACGCCCGCGTTGCGCACCATGGGAGCAGAGGCGTCGCGCCATGCGTACGGCCGCCCCGCCGGGTCCGGCGGGGCGTGCACCTGCCCGAGGAAGCTGTCCGAGAACAGCCACAGCACCCGCCCGTCGGGCAGCCGCACCGAGTGCGTGCCGTCGCCGCCCGTCCAGTCGTCGCCGCGCACCGGGTCGTCCCCGTAGCGGGCGAACGCGGCGGTGCGGTCCGCGTCCGCCGACCAGGACGTGACGGTGCGGGCCGTGCACCCGGAACCGCCCTCCCGGTACCTGCCCGGGAGGGCGGTGAGCAGCACGGCCGCGCAGACCAGGGCGAGCAGCAGCCCCGCCCCGGCCGCGGCCCCGCGTCGTGCTCGGGCGTCGTGGGACACGCCCGGGAGGCTAGTGCCGGCCGACGGCGCGGTCCATGGCGCCGGACTCTCCCGGACGCCCCGGACGCCCAGGGCGCGGCGGTCGGGGCCTAACGGCCACCACCGATGCGGTCCATGGGCAGCCACAGGACCGTGCCGTCGTCCGGCAGTGTGTCCCCGGTGATCTCCTCGTCGTCGAGCGCCCGGTCGTAGACACGTACGTCGTCGACGGCGCCGGCGAAGTAGGCGCGGCCGTCCATGCGCTGACCGATGTGCACGCCGAACGGCGAGTTGCGGCTGACCGAACCGGGGACGTCGGCGGTGCTCACCTGCGTCCCGTCCACGAACAGGGTGAGCCGGCCCCCGCCGCGGCGCAGCGCCAGGTGGTGCCACTCGCCGTCGTTGTAGGCGCCGGTCGTGCGGACCGACGCCGAGGCCGGTGCCGCGGCGCCGTTGCGCGTGGTGATCAGCCCGGTGATGCGGTTCGACGCGGGCTCGCCGCGCAGCCACACCTGAGGTTGCGTGGTGCCTATTCCGCCCATCCAGAGCAGGGGCTGCTCACCGCTCGTCGCCGTGTACCGGAACCACAGCGACGCCGTGAAGTCCTCCGTGCCCAGCGGCAGGCTCGGACGGTACGGCAGGCGCAGTGCGGCGTCGGTGCCGTTGAACTCCAGCGCCCCGCCCGACCGTCCGTCCGTCTCGCGCACACCGCCGACCACGAGGGCGCGGTGGGCGCCCGGCGCGCGGTCCGCGGTGGTCGGGTAGGGGCCGTGAGGGGTGTTCAGCCAGTCCTCGGTGAACCGGGCGAAGCGGATCTCGTCGCGGGCGTCGACGGCGCCGCCCTCGTAGAGCAGCCCCACGGTGTCGCGGTCGATCGCGACCATGTCCGAGTAGCCGGACCAGTCGGTGGTGACGACGGTGCCCCGGTCCACGGAGTCCCAGGTGCGGCCGCCGTCCCATGAGGACCGGATCATCATGGTGCGGCGCCGGTCGGGATCGCCGGGGCAGGCCAGCAGCATGCGCGGACCGAGCCGCAGCGTGGAGCCCTGCACCTGCGGCGCGTACAGGTCGGGCACCGCCCGGAAGGGTCCGACGAAGCTGTCGCCGCCGTCACGGCTGACGTTCTGGGTGCGATGGCCGAGGTCGGTGCCGTCCTGTTCACGGCCGCTGACGAAGACCGGCCCGTCGATCCGCTCGGTCACGGTCAGCTCGGACGGCTTCTGCCGGAACGTGCCGTCGTCGGCGATCGGCCAGCTGTCCCGCGCGCCGATCCTCCAGTGGTCGCCGCCGTCGTCGCTGACCACGAGCGCGGCGTGGTTGGCGGTGACCCGGCTGCCGTTCCACGTCTCGGCGTTGACCCCGAGGACGAGCCGGCCGGTGTGGCGTCCCCGGGTGAGCTGAATGCCGTGCACGGGCCCGGTCGCGTACCACGAGTTCCAGTCCTTCGGCAGGATCTCGTCGCTCAGATCGCGCGGCTGCGACCAGCTGAGGCCGTCGTCGTCGCTGTACTGGAGATGCGGGGTGCGGTCACAGGGGATGTCGCAGTTGTGTCCGTCCGTGCGGCCCGTGTTGTACGTCTCCGCGAGGAGGATGCGGCCCGTCCTGCGGTCGACGACCGGTGCCGGGTTGCCGTGCGTGTCGCCCGCGCCCTCGTTGACCACCTGCAGCGGGCTCCAGGTGAGTCCGTCGTCCGTGGACCGTTTCACGACGATGTCTATGTCGCCGGCGTCGCTGCAGTCGCGGGTGCGGCCCTCGGCGAAGGCGAGCAGCGTCCCCGATGTCGTCCGCACCACGGCGGGGATCCTGAAGCACGCGTAGCCCGGATCCCGGGAAGCCCTGAACAGGACCTGCTGGTCGAACGAGCCTCCGGCAGCGGCGGCGTGACCGGTCGTCGGGACGAGGAGGAGGGCGGCGAGGGCGGAGAGTGCGGTCAGTGCGGCGATGAGGAAGCGCCGGGGCCGGGGGACGGACGGGGGAGCCCCGGGAATTCCGCGGGATTCCACCCTTGTGGATCTGAGCCGGGCTCGGAGACTGGACGACACGGTGCGACACGACATGGTGCGACCTGCCCTTCACTGCGTCTGGACATCTGGACATCCCACGTCCAATATGCGCATCACAGACGCTACTTGGGGGCCGCCGCGCCCCACAAGGAGCGTGCGGAGGCGAGTCCCGCGGAGGAGGACGGCGCCCCGCGGATCCTTCCCCCGCGATGCCCCTTCCCGAAACCGGCGGATCCGCCCGGGATTCCTGGGGGGCCGGGGTCGGTAGGGGGCGGCGCGGACCTCGGGAGGGGTCTCGGCACCCGCGCCGAGACCGCGCGCGCCGAGACCCCGTGCGCCGATACGGGGAGTCCGGGAACGAGACCGCAGGTCGCTAGCGGGAGTCCGGCGGCGGTCCCGCTGCTTCCGGCAAGCGGCGGGACCGGGGGAGGCGCCCCGTCTACGGCACCAGTATCACCTTGCCGAGATTGCCCCGCGTCTCGATCACCTCGTGGGCCTTCGCCGCGTCCGTCAGGGCGAACTCCCCGTGGACCACCGGCCTGAGCGCACCGGCGAAGAACAGCTCCCACAGCTCCCGCCGCCACCGCTCGTACGTCTCCGGCGCGCCCCTGGCGATCCGGGCCATCTGAAAACCGATCACCGACCTGGCCGCGACGAGCAGATCGTAGGCCTCGACGGTGCCGCCCCCGGAGCTGTACGCGACCAGGCGCCCGCCCTCGGCCAGTGCGCGGACCGCCGGGGTGAGCAGGTCGCCACCGACCGCGTCGAGGACGTAGTCCGCGGGGGCGCCCCAGTCCTCGGCGCCGTAGTGGACGACGTCGTCCGCACCGAGCCCGCGCACGAAGTCCGCCTTCTCGATGGCGGACACCGCGCCCACGACCCGTTCGGCGCCCCGGATCCGGGCCAGTTGCAGGGCCAGATGGCCCACCCCGCTCGCCGCGGCGGTCACGATCGCCGACTCGCCCGGGACCGGTCGCGCCGCCTCGAGGGCGCCCAGCGCGACCAGGCCGCTGCGGACCAGGGCCACCGCGTCGACGGCGCTCGCGCCCTCCGGCACGGGCGACGCCATCGCCTCGTTCAGCGGCGCCACATCGGCGTAACCGTGTCCGAAGCACAGGCCGGTCACCCGGTCACCCACCCGGTACCGCGTCACGCCCTCGCCGACGGCGACGACCTCCCCGGCGACCTCCCCGCCCAGCCGGATCGGCTCGGCGGCCTCCCGCACCTTGCGGACGACGGGCAGGGTCACTCCGATCGCCTCGGTCCGCACGAGCAGTTCGCCCGGCGCGGGAGCCGGCACGGGGACCTCCTCGACCAGCAGCGGGCCGCCCGAACGCTCATACCGGATGCGACGCATCCACACCTCCTGGATATGGCAGTACGAAGGGAACCCGTGGCGTCACGGACCCCCAATACGTTGGTGGTCCCAACGATACTCAGAGATTCATGGGGATGTCCAATGATTCTTCGGTACGCTGTCACCATGCCCGCCAACCCGCCTGCTCCCCGCAGCATCCGCACCCTCCCCAGCTGGCTCCTCGGCCGCGCCGCGGCACGAGGGCGCGGCCTGGTCGCCGACGCCCTCGCCCTCGAGGACATGAAGCTGTGGCACCACGTCGTGCTCGCGGCCGTCGCCGACCTCGGCCCGGTCGCGCAGGCCGAGCTGGGGCGCAGCGTCTCGCTCGACCCGAAGGACATGGTCGGGGTCCTCAACGACCTCCAGTCCGCCGGACTCGTCGTACGCACCCCCGACCCGGCCGACCGCCGCAAGAACGCGGTCACCATCACCGAGGCGGGAGAGCGTGCCGCCGCCCGCTGCGCCGAAGTGGCGCGCGCCGCCAACGACGAACTGCTGGAGCCGCTCTCGCCCGCCGAGCGGGAGCAGTTCATGGAGATGCTGGTGCGGGTCTCCGGCGTACGGGTCTCCGGCGCGTGGGGGGACGGCGGGCATGGGCCCGGCGGGCACGGGTCCGGGGTACGCGGCTGAGGGCCTGCGCGACGAGGCCGCCGGGGAGCGCGCCCGACCGTGCCGGAGTCGCCGTACGGTCGGCTGCGGGCTGCGGGCTGCGGGCTGCGGGCTGCGGGCTGCGGGCTGCGGGCTGCGGGCCGCGCTGGGGGGCCTCCGTGCGTGCCATGGGGAAGCGCCGCACGGCCGGACCCGTCGACCGTGATGGCGTCGCCGTGTGGTTCGGGAGCGGGTCAGCCCTGAGCAGCCGCCGCCCGCAGGACCACCCGGTGCTCGCCCGCGTACACGTTCATGGAGGAGCCGCGCAGGAACCCGACGAGGGTCAGTCCGGTCTCCGCCGCGAGGTCGACCGCGAGCGACGAGGGCGCGGAGACCGCCGCCAGTACGGGGATGCCCGCCATCACGGCCTTCTGTGCCAGCTCGAAGGAGGCCCGGCCGGAGACCAGGAGTACGCACCGCGACAGCGGCAGCCGTCCGTCCTGCAGGGCCCGCCCGACGAGCTTGTCCACGGCGTTGTGCCGCCCCACGTCCTCCCGGATGTCCAGCAGCTCGCCCTCCGGCGAGAACAGCGCCGCCGCGTGGAGGCCGCCGGTCCGGTCGAAGACCCGCTGGGCCGCGCGCAGCCGGTCCGGCAGGCTCGCCAGCAGCTCGGGCTCCAGCAGGAGCGGGGGAGCGACGCCGCCCGCCGTGTCGTCGACGGCCCAGCGGGCCGTGGTCCGCACCGCGTCCAGGCTGGCCTTGCCGCAGAGCCCGCACGACGAGGTCGTGTACACGTTCCGTTCGAGAGTGATGTCGGGGGCCGCGACACCGGGCGCCAGCTGCACGTCGACGACGTTGTAGGTGTTGGAGCCGTCCTCCGTGGCCCCGGCGCAGTACACGATGTTCCGCAGCTCGTCGGCCGACCCCAGGACGCCCTCGCTGACCAGGAAGCCGGCCGCGAGCGCGAAGTCGTCACCGGGGGTGCGCATGGTGATGGCGAGCGGCTTGCCGTTCAGCCTGATCTCCAGGGGTTCCTCGGCGACGAGGGTGTCCGGCCGGGTGGACACCTGTCCGTCCCTGACCCGGATCACCTTGCGTCGCTCCGTGACTCGTCCCATGTCGTCCTCGGTCCCGGTTTCTGTATGTGCGGACGGCCGAACCGGCCGTTGATGCGGAGGTTGCCGTGGGCCACCGGGTCGCGGTGACCGTCTCGGTCTCATTGTCCTGCACGCGCCGGGCCGGACGCCCGTGCCCGTGCTCCGGTTCCCGGCTCGCGCGCCGGCTCCCGCACCCGTGCTCCCGACTCCGTCGCGGGGGCCCGGATCCCCGCCTCAGTGACCCGGGGCCGGCCCGGGCTCCGATGTGCCGCACGGCGCCCACCGAGCCTCTGCCGCCAGCATGGCCACCAGCACCACCACCAGCGCGAGCAGCTCGGCGAGCGCGGCGAGGTGGACGCCCAGCAGCGCGGCCGCCGGCGCCGCCGGGACCGCTGCCGCCCGGTAGCCCACCGGGGACAGGCCGAGCACCGCGCGGAAGGCCACGTCCCCGGCCAGGAACAGTGCGACCCCTCCGGCGAGGGCGAGTGCCGGGCCCGTGTGGAGATGGTCGCCGAGGTGCCCGAGCGACTTCTTCACACCCGCGGCGAGGAAGGCGATGCCGAGGAGCATCGGCAGGAAGGCGTAGTAGTAGGCGTTCATCGCGAGCCGCCAGCGCCCGTCCGGCGGCGTACGCCGGAACACCGCCTCGGCGCCGCCCTCGTCGCGTACGAAATACGTCCACCAGAGCGCTCCGGCGAGGGCAAGTGCCAGGAAGGAGCCGCCGAACAGGCTCGCCGTGAGCGGCAGTTCACCCACGCCGATGCCGATGGCGATGACCGACTCTCCGAACGCGATGATCAGCAGCAGGCCGTGGCGTTCCACGAAGTGGGCCGGGTCGAGACTGCCCAACCGAGTGCGCACCTCGGCGCTCGTACGCCGGCCGCCGACCCCCGGCCGGCGCGACAACGGGAGCCGCGCTCCGAGTCCGGGGCCGTGCTGCGCCAGGAACGGCGTGACGAACTGCAGGACCAGCGCCAGCAGCCACAGTCCGTCCGCGGTCAGCCCGTGGAAGAGACCGGCCGCGGTCACTGCCAACGCGGCCAGCGAGTTGGGCACCGCGTACCAGATCACTCCGGTGCCGTGGCTGCGTGTGTACAGCGCGCTGTGCACCAGCACCACCAGCAGAAAGCCCAGGCCGAAGGCCACTCCGCCGTCCGTGAAGGCGCGCGGGATCGTCAGCGCGCACACCAGGAACCCGGCCATGCCCAGCATCAGCAGCAACCGTCGGGACGGCCGGTCGGGCGGCACCTGGTTGGTGAGATACGCGTAGGCCCCGTACATCCAGAACAGCACGGTGAAGATGAGCACCACGCGGCCCGCCGTCGCGAACGACAGGTCGCCGGTGAGCAGCACCGTCAGCTGGGTGACGGTGAAGACGAAGACCAGGTCGAAGAACAGCTCCAGCGTGGAAACGCGCCGTTCGGCCTGTTCCGCCTCCTGCCCGACGCCCGCGTCCCCGGAGGCCCTCACGCCCCCGGAGACCTTCACGTCCTCGGCGGGCCCGAGGTCCCCGGTATCGCTGCCTTCCCCGGCCTCCCTCGCCTCGTCCGGCCGAGCCGCTGCCTGTTGCTCCGTCATGCCCTGATCCCCCGACGTGTGAACGGATGTCGCCGGCGCCACAACAGCAGGCCACGGCCCGGCTGTCCACTCCACTCCGCCCGGGGCGCACCCCTCGGACCCGCTTCCGCGATGACCCGGAGAAGACGTGACGTCACTCATAGTTGATGTGAGCGCGCTGTCGCAGACGGGGCGGTCTCACTACGGTCCTCCCTACGTACCGGTAGGCGCCCCTCACACCCACAGGGGTGGTCGCCCTCTGCGCGCAACGGGGTACCCGCCCCGGATGTACGCAGGGCAAGTCGCCCCTTACGCGGAGGACCGCAGAACCCGTACGGGCCATACCCCCCGCCCCCGACTGTGCACCGAGAGCGGAGACATCCGATGGCACCCACCCTCACCCCCGAGCCCCCGACCCCCAAGTCCTACGTGCTGAAGTCCGGAACGGCTTGGTCCGACGCCTGGCGGCGCTGCCTCACCGTCGCGCCCGAGGCCTTCCGCGACGACCGCGTCCTCAATCTGTGGAACGCCACCTGGCAGGCGGACGGCCGGGCACTGCCCGCCACCAGTCCCGTCGACGCCGGCCCCATCGCCGGCCCGCCCCGCCTGGACGGGCAGACGGCACAGAGCGCCGTACGCGCCGCGCTCGACCAGCACCGAGCCTGGCGGCACGTCCCCCTGGCCGAACGGCGCGCCCGCGTCGCCGCCACCCTCGACGCCCTCACCGAACACCGTGAACTGCTGGCGCTCCTTCTCGCCTGGGAGATCGGCAAGCCCTGGCGGCTCGCCCAGGCGGACGTGGACCGCGCCATCGACGGCGTGCACTGGTACGTCGACGGCATCGGGGAGATGCTGGGCGACCGTGTGCCGCTGGACGGACCCGTGTCGAACATCGCGAGCTGGAACTACCCGATGAGCGTGCTCGTGCACGCCATGCTGGTGCAGGCACTGGCAGGGAACGCGGTCATCGCCAAGACGCCGACCGACGGCGGTGTCTCCTGCCTCAGCCTGGCCTGCGCGCTCGCCGCACGTGAAGGGATTCCCATCACCCTCGTCAGCGGCAGCGGCTCCGAACTCTCCGAGGCGCTCGTCCGCGCACCCGAGATCGGCTGTGTGTCGTTCGTCGGCGGCCGCGACACCGGAGCCCGCATCGCCACCGCCGTGGCCGACCTCGGCAAGCGGCACATCCTCGAACAGGAGGGGCTCAACACCTGGGGGATCTGGAACCACACCGACTGGGCGGGCCTGGCCGCGGTCATCCCCAAGCTCTTCGACTACGGCAAGCAGCGCTGCACCGCGTACCCGCGCTTCGTCGTCCAGCGCAGCCTGTTCGACGAGTTCCTCGCCGCCTACCTCCCCGCCGTGCGCACGGTGCGCGTCGGCCACCCGTTCGCGGTCGAGCACCCCGACGACCCCTGCCCCGAACTCGACTTCGGCCCCCTGATCAACGCGGCCAAGGCGAAGGAACTCACCGACCAGGTCGCCGAGGCCGTGGAACGGGGCGCGGTGCCCCTGCACCGAGGCTCACTGGCCGACGCACGCTTCCTGCCCGGCCAGGACACATCGGCCTACGCCCACCCGGTCACCCTCCTGAGCCCGCCCCCGTCCTCCCCGCTGCACCACGCCGAGCCATTCGGCCCGGTCGACACGATCGTCCTCGTCGACACCGAGGCCGAGCTGCTCGCCGCCATGAACGCGTCCAACGGTGCCCTCGTCGCCACCCTCTCCACGGACGACCCAGCCACCTACGCCCGCCTCGCCCCGCAGATCCGCGCCTTCAAGGTCGGCCACGGCAAGCCGCGCTCCCGCGGCGACCGCGAAGAGCTCTTCGGCGGCTTCGGCGGATCCTGGCGGGGCGCCTTCGTCGGCGGCGACCTCCTTGTACGGGCGGTCACCCAGGGCCCGGACGGCGAACGGCTCCCGGGCAACTTCCCCGACTACCACCTGATGCCCTGACCGACCCCCGGCCCGGCTGCACCGTCGCCGCTCGCGCGGCCCCGGGAGAGCGCAGCCCACCCCCCTCCCGGGGCCGGCACCCCCTGTACCCGTCCCGCCCAGCCCCACCCGCCACCACAGCCCCGGCCGAGTGACGGATCCATCGCTCTCGGTGAAGCCGCGCCAGGCGCGACCCGCCCCGGCCCCATGCCTCCAATGCCCGGCGAATACGCAGGTGAAAGGCACTCCGAAACCTTGGTATTGTTGTCCATGTCGCCGCGGGGCAAGCGCCCCGACCGGCGACAGACACCTAGTCCGGGTGGCGGAATGGCAGACGCGCTAGCTTGAGGTGCTAGTGCCCTTTATCGGGCGTGGGGGTTCAAGTCCCCCCTCGGACACTCACCGTAGTGATACGGATGCGAGGGCCTCGACCTTACGGTCGCGGTCCTCGTTGTGTTTTCGTGCCGGCGTCGGTCCCGAGGGGCTTGCCTCTGCGGAGCTCGCCGAGCGGTCGGCTGCCATGGCGCGCAGCTACAGGCCGGCGCCCTTGAGGTAGCGGCAGCGCCCGCGTCGCCCTCGGGCTGTGGCGAACAGGGGTGCACCGGTGGGGGTATCGCCCAGGCGAGCCCACAGGCCGCCAGTAATCGGTCCTCGCGGTCTGTCGCCGAGTCGAGCCCACCCGAGGCGGCTTCACCTTGGCTGAACGCGACACCGACCCCGGGCCGGCCCACCCTCTTGTGGCGTCACCGTGGCGTCACATGGCGCCGGGTGATGCCATCCGGTGCCACTCGGCGCCATTTCGCGCCTCCAAAAGCGCGTGAGCACGCGCGGTGCCACGATGGCACAGGTCGCCCCCTGCGCCTTTTCCCAGGTCAGGGCGGTTTCGCCCACGCCAGGCCCCCGTGGTGTGCCACCCGGGCTTGCGTGTGGCGCCATGATGGTGCCATGATGGCGTTATGGACCTCACGCCGTATGTCGACACTCTGCGCCGCGAACTCGCGGTGGCCGCCGAAGCCGGTGGGGAAGATGCCCGCGAGCTGGCCGAGCGGCTCACCGCTCCTCTGGAGTCGGCGACCCGTCTGACCATGCTCAATGTGCTCTCCGCCGCGATGGACGAGATCACCCGCGAGCTCGCCCCCGGCTCGGTCGACGTACGGCTGCGCGGGCTGGACCCCGACTTCGTGGTGACGCCGCCGCCCGCCGGCGGCGGTCCCGCGGAAGCGGCCGTTGCGCCCGTCGAACCGCCCAAGGCGCAGGCGCCCGCCGACGGTGACGAGGGCGGCACCGCACGCGTCAATCTGCGTCTGCCGGCCCACCTCAAGGCGCGCGCCGAGGAGGCCGCGAGCCGCGAGGGCCTGTCGGTCAACGCGTGGCTGGTGCGGGCCGTGTCGGCCGCGGTCGACGGCGGCACGCGGCCGCGTACGACGGAGAAGACCCGCACCATCGGACAGAGCTTCACGGGCTGGGTGCGCTAGCCGCGCCCGCCCCGCACCACTTCACACACACCACGTCCCACCAGTGGGGACGACCCAACGGCTCATGAGGACGGTACAGCCATGCCTTCTTTCGACACTCCCGAACCGATTGCGACCACCGCCCATGTGTACGCAGGTTCCATCCGGTTCACCGCGGGCGACCGCCTCGACACGGTCGTCGAGGTGCGGCCCCGCGACCCGAAGCGGGACCAGGACGTGCGGTCGGCCGACCAGACCGAGGTCACGTACGCGAGCGGCGTCCTGACCATCAGGACGCCCAAGCAGCGCTATCTCGTGGGGCGCACCGGCACCGTCGACGTGACGGTCGAACTGCCCACGGGCTCGCACGTCGACGTGAACGGCTCCTGGGCCCAGGTGCTCGGAGAGGGCCGGCTCGGGGAGGTTCGTGTGAAGACCTCGTCCGGTGACGTCCGCCTCGACACGACCGGGCCGCTCCAGCTGACCGCCTCCCACGGCTCGATCACCGTCGACCGGGTCGAGGGCATGGCCGAGATCACCACCAGCTCCGGCAGCCTGCGCGTCGGCACCGTCGACGGCCCCGCCGTCCTGAAGAACTCGCACGGCACCACGACCGTCGGCACCGCGACGGGCGACCTGCGGGTGAGCGGCGCCAACGGCGACATCGACATCGCGTGCGCCGAGAGCTCGGTCGTCGCCACCACCGCCCACGGCACCCTGCGCGTCGCCGAAGTCGCTCGCGGCACCGTCCAGTTGGAGACCGCCCACGGCGCCATCGAGGTCGGTATCCGCGAGGGCACCGCCGCCTGGCTCGACGTCAGCTCCGGCCTCGGGCAGGTGCGCAACACGCTCGCCGCCTCCGAGACCCCGGAGAAGACCGAGGACACCGTCGAGGTCCGCGCCCGGACCCGCTACGGCAACATCGACGTGCGCCGCGCCCGGGCCTGACCACCGGCCCCACCGTCTCGCCCCCTCACCAGTCACTTCACCCTTTCGATTCGAACGGGAGAGCTCCATGCCCTCTTCTGTCATGCCCACGCCCAGGAAGGGTGACGGTCCGCAGTCGCCCACCGCCGTATCCACCCTCGGCCTGCGCAAGTCGTACGGCGACAAGACCGTGCTCGACGGCATCGATCTGCACATCCCGGCCGGTTCCGTGTTCGCGCTGCTCGGGCCCAACGGTGCCGGCAAGACCACCACCGTGCAGATCCTGTCCACGCTCATCGCCGCCGACGGCGGGCAGGCCCAGGTCGCGGGCCACGATGTCGCCACGTCACCGGACGGGGTCCGCGCCGCGATCGGCGTCACCGGGCAGTTCGCCGCGCTCGACGACCTGCTCACCGCCGAGGAGAACCTGCTCCTCATGGCCGACCTGCTGCGCCTCGGCAAGCGTGAAGGCCGCTCCCGCACCCGGGAGTTGCTCCAGCGGTTCGACATCGCGGACGTCGCGCACAAGCGGGCCGCGACCTTCTCCGGTGGTATGCGGCGCCGACTCGACATCGCCATGACGCTGGTGGGCGACCCCCAGGTGATCTTCCTGGACGAGCCGACGACCGGGCTCGATCCGCGCAGCCGCCGCACCATGTGGGACACGGTGCGCTCGCTGGTCGCGGGCGGCACCACCGTCTTCCTCACCACCCAGTACCTGGAGGAGGCCGACCAGTTGGCCGACCGGATCGCCGTGCTCGACGGCGGCCGGATCGTCGCCCAGGGCACGGCCGACGAACTCAAGGCGCAGATTCCCGGCAGCCACGTACGGCTGCGGTTCACCGACTCCGCCGAGTACGAGCGCGCGGCAGCCGCTTTTCCCGGCGCTGCCCGGGACGACGAGAACCTCGCCCTGCGCGTGGCGGGTGACGGCGGCCTCGACGCGCTGCGCGCCGTGCTCGACCGGCTCGACGCCGCCGGCGTCCGGGCCGCCGACTTCTCCGTGCACACCCCCGACCTCGACGACGTGTTCCTCGCACTGACCGGCCACGGCACCGCCGAAGCCGGCACCCGCACCCCGCTTCACGTCAAGGAGACCCTTCGATGAGCACCCTCACCTACGCCGTGCACGACTCGATGACGATGCTGCGGCGCAACCTGAAGCACGCGATCCGCTATCCGGCCGTGGGGTTCGGCAGCGCCATGATGCCGATCCTGATGCTGCTGCTGTTCGTGTACGCCTTCGGGGACTCGATCGGTGCCGGAATCGGCGGCAGCCGGGACGCGTACGTGAACTACCTCACCCCCGGCATCATCGTCATGGGGGTGGCCGCCGGCTCGATGTCGACCTCGATCGCGGTCTGCTCCGACATGACCGAGGGCATCATCAACCGTTTCCGCACCATGAACATCACGCGTTCGTCGTTCATGACCGGTCATGTCATCGGCAGCGTCATCCAGACGATGGTGTGCATGGTCCTGGTCGTGGGCGTCGCCCTCGCGGTCGGGTTCCGGTCGGACGCGAGCCCGCTCGAGTGGCTTGCCGCCGCCGGCCTCCTCGCGGCCATCGCGTTCGCGGTGACCTGGCTGTCGGTGGCCCTCGGTCTGATCTCCAAGACCGTGGAGTCCGCGAGCAACAAGCCGTTGCTGATCCAGTTCCTGCCGTTCCTCGGCTCCGCGTTCGTGCCGGCCGGCTCGATGTCGCCGGGCCTGCGCTGGTTCGCCGAGAACCAACCGTTCACGCCGATGACCGAGACGCTGCGCGGCCTGCTCTCCGGCTCGGAGATCGGCAACAACGGCTGGATCTCGCTCGCCTGGTGCGCCGGTATCGCCCTGGTCGGCTACATCTGGTCGCGCTCGCTGTTCAACAGCACCACCAAGCGCTGACAGCCCGTCCTTCCACCTCGGTTGATCCCGTACGCACACCGGGGTGGATGGCTCGATGCACGCAGGGCCCTCTGCTCGCGGTGTTCCGGCAGAGGGCCCTGCGTCTTGCCCGGATCCGGCCGGCGGTGAGCGGTCGCCGCGCGGTCGAGCAGCTCCAGAAGGCTGTCAGCGGCCGACTGTGGTGCGGAGGGTCGCGGCGCATCTCTGATGCCACCGTCTCTCTTCGGCCAAGCGCCGCGCACCGTCGGTCAGTGAGCCCCGGGGCCGAGTTCCCGCAGGACGGACTGCCCCGCCGCACGATGCTCGGCGGCCCCGGCCGGATCCGTCCCGGCGAGCACGATCGCGATACCTTCGTGGGCCAGCGCTTCCTCGTACCGGTTTCCCAGCCCCGCGGCCAGCTCCAGCGCCTGCCGGTGCAGTCGCAGGGCCTCCTCGGGGAGGCCGGCGAGCCGGCAGGTCTCGGCGTAGCCGTTGAGGAAATGGATTTTCCAGTGTTCCTCGAAGAGCTCGTCGAGCAGCGCGAACGCCTCCCGGTGGCCGGCCAGCGCCTCCTCGTACCGGCCCATCTGCCGCAGTGCGACGCCCAGGCAGTTGAGACACCACGCCTGGTTGTGAAGGTGTCCGTCGTCGCGGGCCACAGCCAGCGCCTGATGCAGGTGCTCCGTCGCCTCGTCGGGTTCCTCACGGGCGATGGCCACGCCGAGCGTGATCCGGGCCGTCAGGGTGGGCGGCCATGCGGGGTCGGTGTGCGGGATGCCCAGCACCTCCCGGGCCCGCCGCGCCGCCGCCTCACGATGTCCCAGCTGCAGCATCGTCCAGGCCTCCGACGCGGCCGCGTGGGCCGCGCCCGCCGGGCAGCCGGCCTTCTCGTACAGCTTCCCCGCCAGCCGGAACAGCTCGAGCGGCTCCTCGACGTGCCCCGCGTCCCAGCTCAGATAGCCGCGGCGCAGAGCCAGCTCGGCTTCCGTCCGGGTGTCCCCCGTTTGGGACACCCGGTGCCCGGCCGCCTCGTACGCGGCGGCGGCATCCGCCATCCGGCCCGCGTTGTAACGCGCGAACCCCAGATCGCTGTGCGCCTCGGCCAGTTGCAGCGGATCGCCAAGGCGCTCGGCGGCGGCTAGGGACCGCTCGAAGAGGACGTTCAGGTGCGTCGTGCCGCAACGCCGCGCGAAGTAGGCCCGCAGGAAGCGCGGCAGCTCGCACACGTGCGCGTCGGCCCCCAGCGCGGCCGCCGTCTCGAAGGCGGCCATCAGGTTTCCGTACTCCGTGACGAGCCAGCCGAGGGCCGCGTTCTTGTCCCCGAATCGCGGCAGTTCTGCCGGTGGCCGGCCCGCGGAGGCCGCCCGGCCCTGCGTCAGGAACGGCATCGCGGCGTCGGCCGCGGCCGCCGCGTGCACGTAGTAGTCGAGCACCCGGCCCAATGCCCGCTCCCGCTCGGCCGCCGAGTCCTGTTCCGCCGCGGCCCGGCGAGCATGCTGGTGCACCAGGTCGTGCAGCCGGTAGCGGCCCGCCGTCGGCTGCTGGACCAGGTGCGCGTCGAGCAGGTCCTCCAGCATCGTCTGCGCGCTGCGCAGCGGCACATCCGCCAGCGCCGCCACCACGTACTCGTCGAACGACGCCCCGGGCAGCAGCCCCAGCATCCGGAACAGACGGGCCTGGGACCGGTTGAGCTGCCGGACCGACATGGCGAACGCGGTGTCGAACTCGCTCGCGCCCTGAGCCAGCCGCTCGACGAGGATGCCCACGGTCCAGCCCGGCCGGTGCCGCAGGCGTGCCGCGGCCAGCCGTAGGGCCAGCGGCAGATGGCCGCACAGCCGCAGCACCTCGGCGGCGGACTCCGGATCGCCGGCCAGCCTGCCGTCGGGGCCGCCGAGGTCGCCGCTGGCACGGGCCAGCAGCTCGGCGCTCTCCTGCGGGCTCAGCACGTCGAGGGAGACCGGGGGCACCTCGTCCAGGCCGATGAGCCGGTTGCGGCTCGTGATCAGGGCAACGGATTCACCGGCGCCGGGCAGGAGGGGGCGGACCTGTTCGGTGTCGGCGGCGTTGTCGAGGACCACGACGACCCGTCGACGGGCCAGTTCCGACCGCCAACAGGCGGCCAGTTGCTCGATCCCTTCCTGCGGCACCCTCTCCGACGGGACGTCGAGCGCTGCGAGCAGCATCCGCAGCGCCGCGTCGGGGTCGAGCGGGGGCCGCCCCTCGGTGAACCCGTGCAGGTCCACATAGAGCTGCGCATCCGGGAAGTCGGCGGCGAGCCGGTGCGCGGCGTGCACCGCAAGACAGGTCTTGCCGACGCCCGCCATGCCGTCGACGGAGACCGCCCGATGGCTGTCGATCGCGGCGAACACGGCGGCGAGCCGCTCCTCGCGCCCGGTGAAGTCGGGCACGTCGCGCGGCAGATCGTTGCGGGGCAGCGGCTGGACCTGGCGGCTGCTCTTCGGAGGCGCCGGCAGAGGGTTCGAGGTCCGTTCCCACAAAGGCCGCAGGGGGCGGGGATCGCGCTTGACGAGACGGCAGAGGGCGACGACGGCGGGCCAGGGCGGCACGGTCTGCCCGTTGAGATAGCGCGACAGCGAGGAAGAGCTCAGGCCGGTGTCCCGGGCGAGGGCCCGTACACCGAGTCCGGAGAGTTCCTGCAGCAGGCGCAGCCGGGCCGCCAGCTCGTGTTGCGGGTCGTCCTTCGCCGTCCGTTCCTGCACGTCCACCGTCCCCCCGTTGCGCGGCCGCCGTCCCCCGGCCTTCCCGTCCCGTTCCGACAGAAGTCTCCCGAGCCAAGTCGACGCTGGTCAAGGCACTTTCAGCTGTCCCACGGTGTCCCATCGCCATGGCCGTGGCACGCCGACCGGGCTGTTATGGAGTCACGCCCCGACGGAACGGGGCACCGGCCCGGAAGAGGAGATGACCGACATGCAGTCCCGTATGCAGAACCCCGCCGTCGTACTGTCCGACGCGATGCAGCCCATCCAGGCGCTCATCAAGGCGGCACACTCCGGCGGCGTGGACCGGCAGACGCTGGAGCTGGTGCATCTGCGGGTGAGCCAGATCAACGGCTGCAGTGCCTGTGTCGACGGCGGCGCCAAGACGGCCCGGAAGGCAGGGGCGAGCGACGAACAGCTGGCCACGGTCGCCGCCTGGAGGGAGACCCCGTACTTCACCGAGGAGCAGCGGGCGGCCCTCGCGCTGGCCGAGGCCGCGACGCGGCTGGCCGACCGTCCCGACCCGGTGAGCGACGAAGTCTGGGACACGGCCGCCACGTACTTCGACGAGAAGCAGCTGGCCGCGATCGTCCTGATGATCGGCGTCACCAATCTGTTCAACCGGCTCAACGCCACGACCCGCCAGATCGCCGGCGCGTGGGGATGACGCGACCGGCCTGGGCCGGCGGGCACGGATCCGCCGGCCGGGGTCGCTGCTCGGGGTCGTCGGCCGCTGCCGTCTGCCGGGCCCGTCGGCCAGGGCCGGCTCCTCGGCTCCGTGCCGCGGGACAACCCCGTGTCCCCGAGCTTTCGGAGAAGCCGTCGCCGCGGCGCGTCTCCAGCATGAGGATGTATCCGTTCAAGACGTATACCGGGAGGAAATCCGCCATGAAGCCCGCACAGAAGTCCGCCAAGGGCACCACCGTGACCGACGGGACGTCCGAGGGATTCACGGACGAGGAGCGAGCCGCGATGAAGGAGCGCGCCCGGGAACTGAAGCCGTCCGCGCGCCGCGGATCGCGCGCCGACAAGGCCGCGGAGGACGAGGCCGCGGTGCTCGCGAAGATCGCCGAGATGCAGGAATCGGACCGGACCATGGCCGAACGGCTCCACGCCGTCGTCAAGGCCAGTGCGCCGGACCTCGCACCGAAGCTCTGGTACGGGATGCCCGCCTACGCCAAGGACGGCAAGGTCGTCTGCTTCTTCCAGAGCGCGCAGAAGTTCAAGTCGAGGTACGCCACGCTCGGCTTCAGCGACCAGGCGAACCTCGACGAAGGCGCGATGTGGCCGACTTCCTATGCGCTGAAGGAACTGACCGCCGCCGACGAGGCGAGGATCGGCACGCTCGTGCGGAACGCGGTGCACTGAGGTCCCCTCACAGGAGGCCGACCGCGGGGTCAGCCGTGGCCGGACGGGGCGGCGCACAGGGCGTGGTCGATGAGTGCACCGGTCGCCCTGTTGAGTGTCGGGAGGTCGGCCGGGGCGGACGTCGTGGTGATCGAGACCGTCACGGCTCGCCGGCCGTCGGCGGTGACGGCCGGGCGGGTGTAGACGCCGAGCCCGTCGCCCTCATGCGTGTAGTAGGAGCCGCCGCAGGACAGCAGGATCTTCCGGAGGCCGAGGCCGTATGTTCCCTTGGGCTGTTCCTCGACGTCCTCCGGATCGTCCGTGCGCGGCACGGTCCGGCGCATCTGGCGCCACTGCTCGGCCGGCAGCAGCCTGCCCTCCGCCAGCGCGCGGAAGAAGGTGTTCAGATCCGCGGTGGTGCTGACGACGCCGGAGTCGGCGGTGTGCTGGAGGCTGTGGTCGGTCATGTCCACGCGAGAACCGGCAGGGGCCCTCAGGTACACCCTGGCGTGCGGCCCGGTGAGGAACGGGTCGAGTCCGGGGACGTCGGTGTCGCGCAGGCCCAGCTTCGCGATCACCTGGTGTTCCACGAGTTCGCGCCAGCCGAGCCCGCTCGCCCTCTCGGCGATCATCTGGGCGAGAAGGTAGTTGGTGTTGGAGTAGGCCCAGCGAACGGGGCCGCCGGCGGCGGGCACGAACAGCGGCCGGTGCTTCATGGCGATGGCAACGAGGTCGGCGGCCGGGGTGGCGTCGTAGCGGATCTCGTCGAAGTGCCGGGTCAGCTTCTCCTGGAGGTCGGGGTCGTCGGTGTAGTCGAAGACGCCGCTGGTCTGACGGAGCAGGTCCCGTACGGTGATGCGCCCGCCGTCGTTTCCGTTGCCCGTGACCACGCCCGGAAGCCAGTGCTCCACCGTGTCGTCCAACGACAGCTTTTTCTCGGCGGCCAGTTGGAGGACGACGGTCGCGGTGAAGGTCTTGGTCGTGCTGGCGACCCGGAACCGGGAGTTCCAGGGCACCGGATCCTCGGAGCCGGCCGCCGCGGTGCCGATGCGCGCCTGGACGACCTGCCCGTCGGCGGAGTCGACCCGGGCCAGGACGTTGACGTCCCCGCCGCCTGCCTTCCGTACGGCGGCGAGGTCGCTGTGCAGGTCGGCCGTGGTGTAACCCCCGCCCGGGGTGTGCCGGGCAGCGGCGGCCGACGCTCCGGCGATGCCGGGGACGGTCACCGCGCCCGCGGTGGCACCCGCCAGCACGGCAGCCACCGCGACACGGCGGACCCTCCATGTATTCCTGCTGGTGGTGTTGGTCGGCACTGTCACTCGGTCCTCCCCCTCGGTGCTGTTGACCTCTTCAGTCAACCCGGCACCGGCGTGCCGGACGATGGGACCAGCCCCCGTATCCGTATTACGGCTGACCCCATGGCCCCATGTTCCCCGCCTGCCTTACCCGTCCCGCCCACCGGGGAGGCTGCGGTTCTTCGCAGCCCGCGAGAACGCACGCCGCGCGGCCGACGGATTCACCAGGTGAGCGGTTCCGAAACGGTCCGGGCACAGCGGCCCGTGCCCGGCATGGCGAGCAGACCCGTGACGGGCTCGCCCCGGGCGAGCAGGGCCAGAGTGTCCCGGTGAAGGAGGACGCGGGCGTAGCCGTCGTCGATCACCCCCTGTGTCACTTCCGGGAGGTCCTCCGGATCGTTCGTCGGCCAGGCCGACAGATACACGGTGCCGCTCGTGACGGGCACCACCTCGGCGTCCTCCGTGGTCAGTACACGGGCGGTCACCACTTCGTCCTCGCGATGAATGTCCTCGAACCAGCAACGCTGCCCGGCGTGCATTTCGAGGTTGGCGCCGAACTCCTCGACCGCTGTCGCACATTCGGATCCGGAGGACGGCCGGCGCCATGCCGAGATCGCGAGCTTGTTCGGATTCCGCATCAGCGTTTCGGCGTGCTCGGCGAAGTAGCCGCCGAGCTCGGGGTCTCCCGCGAGCGACTCGTAGGCGAACTCCACAGGCCTGCTCTCATCCGGGCCGAGTTCCAGCCAGGCGTTTCCGATGTAGACACGGAAGAGTTCGCTTGTCTGGTTCACGCCGAGCAGATACGTGGCGGTCCGGGGGCAGCTGTTCGCCACGCCCATGACGGTGCGGATGCGCCGAGAGGGTGAGCCGCTCCCTACCGAGACCGTCGAAAAGTTCGACTGTGCCCAGTTGTCATGGGTGACCCATTCGTCGTGCGCATGTGTGGGGTCGTGGAACTGCTCGATTTCCGCGTGGAAACAGAAGTGTTCGACTTCGATTCCGTTGACCTTCAAGGACTTGGGTACGTCCCAGATCACGTCGAACGTTGCCGTGCCGTGCGCGGGTACGACCGGCAGCGGCGGAGGATCGGGGAGCTGCACCCAGTCGCCGGCCGTCGTGGTGAACGGGATCCACTTGACGTGGGTCACCACGTTGGTGGCGTCCAGCACTCCGACGTTGTGGACGGTCACACGTACGCGGTTCGGTACGCCTTTGACGACACTGTTGGTGGAGAACGTGCCAAGAGGGTTGATCAGGTCGATGTCGGGACTTCTGTAGTTTCCGCGGCCTGGTGCGGGATTCAGCACAAGCTGCGGACGGTGGGCCCCGACGTACGTGACCTCCACCTGAGCCGTATTGGAACTTCCTCCCAGGGAGGACAGTCGTACTTGGAAGTCGAACATCCGCTCCGGGTCCGTGACGTCGTTGTCCCGGAATCGATCGCCCACCAGGTCCAGAATCGGCCCGGCCGCTGCATCCGGCTCTTCCGGCAGAAGCAGGACGGGCGGCCGAGCGGGATATTGCGTCAGGGCGTCGACGTCGGTTCCGAGAACGAAGCTGGGGAAGATGTCCGACGACAGATCGTCCATCTTCTGGTCGCCGACCATGCCGACCTGCATTCGCCGGTACTCGAAGAAGTAGCTGCGGTGCCCGTCGATGGGGACCTCGATGCCGGCGAACTCTCCGGCTGGAGGACCGGTTTGAGCCAGGTCCTCGATGGCGTGGAGTGTCACCGTGTCGCCGTTGGGGTTCTGTGCGAAGTCGAACCGGCGCAGCCATGACGGCTGGACCCAGCCCAGGCGCAGGCGGTTGGCGATCGACAGATGCGGCAGCTTCTTCTCGTTGGCCATGAGTTCGATCCGACTGGCGACGCGAGCATTCACCTCGGCGGGATAGTCAGGACTCTCGTAGAGGTCGTCCAGGCCGAGGGTATGGCACAGCTCATGGCACAGAACCCTTTCGGGCTTCTTCTCGCTGAGGGGTGAGGTGGGGTCGATGGCATGCGGATAGACGTGCGGCATGAGGGTGACGGGCCGTGGACCCTGCCCGAGGAAGCCCGCCACCGGGTCCTTGCGCGTGAAGACCGGTGCTGTCTGGGGCCGGCTCGCGTGACCCCAGACGAATTTCGTCGGAAGGGGCGTGCCACCCGAGGGTTCCGGTGCGTTGGATGCGTTGCACACGACGATGACGTAGGCGTCGGCGTCCCTGCCGATCTCGAATCCGTCCGGCTCGTCGAGCAGATACCTGCTGATCGCGTTCGCGAGTGCCTGTTTGGTGCCGTCGAGGTCCGTCCACCCACCGTCCGGGTCGCCCGGGTTGTACGGCGTGAACAGGTCGCCCCACCCGAGATCGAGGTCGACAGGTCCCAGGACACGGTCACCGAGGAGCTTCACCGTCATACCGGTCGGATGGGGAATCCCGTTGTCCCGGTTGAAGTAGGAAACCTCCTCGAAGTATCTCTTCGCCGAGACGGCGTCCCCGACGACGTGATCGCGCCAGGCCTGGGCCGTCGCATCCGGATCCCCGAATGCGACCTCCGCGGTCGCGACGAGCACGACCGCTACGCGCCAGACACCCGGTGCATGCGGCCCGGCCGTGTAGCCCGCCCCGCTGCCGGCGCCACCCCAATTCAGCGTTCGCAGCCCTCGCTCGCCGGTCACGGCGATCGGCGGACCCACCGCAGGGTCGGGCCAGCAGGCCGTGACACGGAATCTGCGGACCGCCAGAATCTCTGCCGAGCTGCGACGTCGGGCAACAAGATGGAACTCTCCCTGTTGGAAGCCCGCGATGAGCGTGACCACGGTCGACCCGTCCGGCGCAAGCGGCTCGACGCCTGCCGAGACGGTTCCCGCACCCCGCCCCTCGTCCACCGTGAACTCGATCTCGTCCGCCGTCAGACCGACGGCGGCCGGATCGAACAGGACGTCGGCGTACCCGCCGACGAACAGCGGCGACAACGGGAGAGTGACCGGCAACGTACCGGGGTCCAGATCCCATTCCACGGCCTGAAGATCGGCACCCGTCCCCGCGAGGAGCAACGATCCCCATCGCGTCAGTCCCGAAACGGGGAAGCCGAGGTCCGTCGGTACACCCATGGTGCCGTCCGCCCGGTGGACACATGCGTTCCCCGACGCGCTCACCGTGATGACAGCGTGATCCGTGTGGGGAGCGGAGACCAGACACACGACGTCGGACAACTGCTGCGGAAAATCCTCCACGGATCCGCCGTCCAGGGGAACCACGGTCACGTACTGGACGTGGTTCTCGTCGACGCGGAGCACGAAAGCCTCACGGCCGTGCTCATCGACGGTGAACGCAACCGCACCCGGCAAGGGCGAAGCAAGCGTGTGGACTTGGGCGGCGTTCAGATCCACGACGTGCAGCCCGCTGCCCGAGAGGACGAGGAGACCGGTGTCCGGGTGACGGTGTGCGCCCAGGAGCGTCTCACTCATCGAAACCACCGTGGACGCGTCCGCAGCGTCGGCTGCGCCACGATACGCCACCAGAACCCGGCCACTTCGCTCGACGACTGCTGTGCCGAGCCCGTCCCGCAAGGGAATGGCGGCGATCGGTTCGCAATAGCCGCGGCCGCGCATCTCCTGCCGTCCGTCCAGCAGCCTCACGCTGCGCACATCGCCGCCGGGCGTGGTGAACCAAACCGTGTTGCCGGGCTCGTCGAATCGAAGGCTGTCGGCGCCGGCCACTTCACCCAGTGCCACCGAGACCGCATTCACCATCACAGACTCCTCACAGAGCGTAATCACTGCGAGGCTACTGGTGAGCATTCCATCGCGCATGTCCGGCAGGTCCCGGGCGTAGTGCCTGTAGGAGCCGGACGCGGCTGCTCCGCCTTCGGGTCAGGGGATCCGGATGCTCGCGAGGATCTGCTGGTGTATCTGCTTCGTGGTCCTCTCGTTCGACGCGGGGCCGAGCGTCAGGACCTGGACGAGGTGGGTGCCGTCGGCGATGAAGCACGTGGCGCCGGCCGCGGGCATACCGCCCTTGCTGGTGAGGCGCACGTCGAGGGCGGGGTGGCCGTCGACCGTGGTCGTCCTGCTGCTGGTGCTCGTGAGTTTCACGGTCTGGCCGGGGACCGCATTCCAGTTGTTCAGGAATCCCTGGAGATCGTAGGTGAGGGGCTGACGAATGCTGCCCATGTCCCGGACGGTGAGGCCGGCGAGCCCGTCATCGGATTCCACCGTGTACACGCGACTGTGGACGACCTTGCCGTAGACGCGTTTGGTGGCCTTCTCTGCTTTGGCCTTTCCGGGAAGCTTGGCTTTGATGCCGGTGGGGGAGTCCGTGATCTCCTTCCAATTCTCGGCGGGGGTGGTGCCGGCGGAGGCGTCCTGTGCCGCGGTCGCGGTCAGGGGGTCCGTGTGCGGTGTTGCCGAGGTGGCGAAAGCGCCGGAAGGCAGTAGGGCGCACCCCGCCGCCAGCGCCGCCGAGGCGGCCGGCATCACAAGACGCCGGCGCCGAGATGTGCGAGGCATGGGAGTTCTCCTCGTGCGCTGTCGATGATGGGGGTTCCGAGTTTCAGTGATGGGCCGGCGGGCGTGTTGTGCGGCACCACATGCCGCCTCCGGGGCTTTCCGGGACGACTTCCGTGGACCGCACGCCGGGGGAGGCGGTGTCTCCAGTAAGCCGCTGTCGTCGATTCACGTCACGCCACCGCATTTCGTGACTTGACGAGCCGTACTTCGTGGTTTCCCCGTGGCCCCGGGAGTGCCGCGGTCCGGCCCCGCCGCAAGCACTGCGCCGACGGCTCAGGCCCACGCGTCCGGCCCGCCTCCGCGCCAGCTGATCAGCTCGGGGTCGTCGATGGAGGTGTCGGCCTGGGGCAGGCCGGCACGGCGCAGGAACTCCACCACGTCGAGCAGATGGCGGGCCGTGCCGACGTGCTCACCACGGATCGTCACCCGCCGCCCACCGTCCGGCTCCGGCGGATGCACGATCACGGGCACCTCATCCGACATGTTCCCAGTGTGCCCCGGATTGTCCGGACATGTGTCGGGCTTCTGCCTTGAGAGCTTCAGGAGCCCCATCCGTGGGTGGAGTGCACCACCTTCGGTCACCATCGGTGACTTTGGGTGTACAGGGTCACGGGTGCGGACTCCCCGATGCGAGACGAGCACATGCACGGGGCGGCCCGCTACCGAGGCGTGGGCGTCAACCGCCCAACCGCCGGGAGCACGGCCGGAACCCGCTCCAGAACTCCGCCTGCGAACACGTCGTAGAGCGGCAGCGTCTCCAGATGGACGTAGCCGATGTGACAGTCGCAGACGGCCAGCGGGCACGCGCGGGGGCGCAGCGCCTGCCGGTAGGAGCCGTCGTACAGGTTGCCCAGCTCCGACCGGACGAAGTGGCAGCGGCGCACCGTGCCCTCGCCGTCCACCGATACGACGGACTCTCCCGTACGGCAGGGCAGGCCCGCGCTGCGGTGCGGGTGGCGGCTGTACGGGAACAGCGGGTCCAGGGCGGTCCACCGGTCGGCCTCGGCGTCGGTGTAGGTGTGACCCTCGGCGGCGTTGACCCACAGGTAGACGTGCGCCGGTAGGTCGGCACGCAGGCGCCGGGCGTGCTCCAGGTGCTCGGGAAGACCGACGACGCCGACACTGTGGCGGACACCGCGGGTGGCCAGGTCCCGGCACTTGGCCAGGAAGCGGTCGTACGGCGTCTGCCCGGGGTGGAAGGTGCACCACAGGGCGAGGGTGTCCGGATCGGCTGCGTCCAGCCAGTTGGTACGGCAGCTCAGATTGGTCTGGATCGCCACCCGGCGGACGTGCGGCAGCCGGCTGAGCTCCGCGAGCGTGCGCCGGTACCAGGAGCGCACCAGGCCCTCGCCCCACGGTGTGAACAGCAGGGAGAGCCGGTCGTCCCGCTGAGCGGCCGCCCAGGCGGCGAAGCGCTCCAGCGCGGCACGGTCCGCGGCCAGCTCGGCGTGACTGTCCCGGCGCTTGGCGAAGGGGCAGTACGGGCAGTCGTAGTCGCACGACGCGAGCGGGCCACGGTAGAGGATGGTCAGGTCCATGCGAGCTCCGTCACTTCGGTTCGTACGCGGCCATGCGCTCCCGCACCGCCGGCGAGAACAACTCGGGGCCCAGCGCGTCGGAGTGGGCCAGGCCCTCGGCGGAGAGCCGTAGCAGCTGCGCTCCGGCGGAGTCGTCCAGCCAGCCGCGGTCACGGAACCGGTCCAGCTCGGCCGTGAAGTCGTCGCCCGGCGCGGTGCCGAAGCGCATCCGGTAGTCCGGCACGGACATCCCCTGGGCCTGAAGCAGTGACTGCAGCAGATGACGGCGCCGGGCCTCGTCCGCGTTCATCTCCCAGCCGTAGTCGGGGTGGCCGAAGCCGTCGGTGGTACGGGCGGTGTAGTCGTCGATGATCCCGCGTATGCGGTGCATGTCGACCGCGTAGTCGAAGGAGTAGTGCAACGTGGAGTTGTACGAGCGGGCGCCGCAGCCGAGGCCGACCATGCCGTCGGTCTGGCACGCGTAGTCCTCTCCGCCGGTGACAGGGGCGCCCGAGCGGCGGAACATGCGCATCGACACCTGCTCGTAGCCCCGAGCGAGCAGGTGGTCGCGTCCGTGGCGGTACAGCCTCAGCCGCTGTTCGTCCCAGTCGGCTTCGCCGGCCGCCCGGCCGCGATGGCGGCCCAGACCGGTGAGCGGGCGCACATAGAGGGGATAGAGGTACAGCTCCTCCGGCTGCCAGGCAAGGGCGGCGTCGAGGGAACGGCGCCAGGACTCCTCGGTCTGGCCGTCGATGCCGTAGATCAGATCGATGTTGAGGACGGGGATGCCCGCGTCACGGATCCGGCCGAGGGCCGCCTCGACGTCCGCCCGGCGCTGGGGACGTACGGCCGTCCGCGCCTCGGCGTCGACGAAGCTCTGCACGCCCAGGCTGAGCCGCGTGGTGCCACGGGCGGCCAGCACGGCCAGCCGGTCGGCGGTCGCCGTTGCGGGCGAAGCCTCCACGGACAGCGGGACGGCGGTCAGGTCGGCGCCCAGGCCACGCTCGGCAAGGTCGCACAGCCGTTCCAGCTCGGCGGCCTCCAGGAAGGTCGGAGTGCCGCCGCCGAAGGCCGCATTGGCGAACCGCGCCCCGTCGCCCAGCGCCTCGCGCACCGCCGCCGCCTGTCGCTCCAGCGCGTCCAGGTAGGCGGTGGTCAGGCCGTCCGGTGCCCCGATCCGCGTGAAGAGATTGCAGAAGCCGCAGCGCACTTCGCAGAAGGGGATGTGGAAGTAGAGCGAGAGGGCGTCCTTCGGTTCGTCGGCCCACAGCTCGCGCAAGGACGCCTGCTCCCGGCGCAGCGGGCGGTACGCGGTCTTGTGCGGATAGGCGTAGACGTACTGCTGGTACGGGCGGACGGCGGTCGCGGCCGCCGCTTCGGTGATCGTCATCGGGCCTCGTCGAGGAAGAAGTGGGCGTAGGGCACGGTCCAGACGACGTCATGGCCGATGCGGTGACCGCTGTAGCCGTCCTCGCCGTAGGCCGTGCCGTGGTCGGAGCAGACGATGGCGAAGCAGGGCCGACGGCTGCGGGCGGCCGCCAGGAGCCGTCCCATGTGCCGGTCCACGTACTCCAGTGCCGCGGCGTGGGTGGCCCGTGTGTCACCCGCCTCGCGGGTGGCGCCGGGGAGGTGGAACCAGTTCGGCTGGTGCAGTGCCGACACGTTCACGAAGAGGAACAGGCGCTGTTCCTGCGGTAGTCCGGCGACGACCTTCTCGGCGCAGGCCACCTGCGCCTCGAAGGAGGTGGGGGAGGTCACCCCGAACTCCGGCTCCCAGTGGCTCTCCTGGAACATTCCGGGCAGGACGGTGCCCAGCGGTGCCTGCTTGTTGAAGAAGCCCACGCCGCCGATGCAGACGGTGCGGTAGCCCACGGCGGCAAGACCCGAGACCAGGTCCGGCGTGTCGTGGACGAAGGTGCCGCTCGCGGTGGTCTCACTGCCCGCGAAACGGGCGGCGAAGAGCCGCGGATGCGGACCCGGCGCGGCCGGTGTCGGCAGGAAGCCCGCGAACATCGCCTGGTGGGAGGCGTAGGTGAAGCTCCCGGGGGCGTGTCGGCGCTCCCAGACGCCGCCCGGCAGATGCCGGGCCAGGTTCGGGATGCGTCCGGCCGCCGCCAGCTCCTGCGCCACGTCGTAGCGGAGTGTGTCCAGCGTGAGCAGCAGAAGGTCGTGGCTGCCCACGATGTCGTTCATGTCAAGCGGTGGTGTCATGGTGGTGCTCCTCGCGTTGCGCTCGCCGTACGGCGGCCGCTGCCGCGGCGACCTGCGAGGCGTAGGTGTCGAGGCCTTCGGCGCCGCTGCCGGGCAGGCCGGTCAGACGGGGCAGCAGATCCCCGAAGGCGTTCACTTCGCCGACGGCGAAGCGGCGCCACGCCGTGGCCGGCAGGACGTCCACGCCGACGCACAGGGTGCCCGGGAAGCACGCGGCCGCACGCTCTGCCGTGTCCAGCACATCGGCGAAGCTGCCTCCCGCGGCCCGGATCGCCGCGCAGGCCGCGTCCAGGTCGCCGCGGGCACCGCCGAGGTGCAGATTCGTCATCGGGTGCCTGCTGGTCCGTACAACGGCGTGCGTGGCGCGTCCTGCGACCACGACCACACGCAGATCGGCGGCTCGGCCGCCCTGCGACGCCTTGGGCAGCCACCGCTCGACGTGTATCCCGTCCGGGGCCAGCGCGTCGACGAGGGCGGCGACCTCCCGCTCCGAGGTGTAGCGGCGCACCCGGAGGGAGTTGTACAGACGGCCGTCGGGAGCCATCTCCACGGAGGTCGTCGCCCTGACCCGTCCGGGGCCGGCCATCTCCAGTGCCATGACACCGGAGGCCGACGAACCGTGCGCCGGTTTCACGAACGCGCGCGAGATGCGGGCGGCCTTCAGCTGCTCCCCGAGCTCGTCCCAGCCGCCGACCGGACCCGTCAGGGCCGGGGGGACCGGAACGCCCGCCGCGGCGAGCCGGGCATGGCAGCGCCGCTTGTCGAACATGACCGCGACATCCTCCGGGGCGGTGGACGCCGTCGCACCCGCACGGTGCGCCGCACTCGTCACGTCCCGGACCGCAGTGGTGAAACGGCGGTACCACCGCGCCGTTCCCTCCACCCTGGTGGGATGGTCGGTGCCGCGCAGCACCCGGTCGACCTCGGTGTCCTCGCCGGGGGAGTCGATCCGGACCCACTCGCCCGGCGAGAACGCGTACCGCCCGCGCAGCACGTCCCGCCACGCGAGCACGCGGGGCGCCGCGTGGCCCGCCGCGCGGACGGCATCGGCGAACAGCGTCGTCCGCCGGTTCTCGGGGTTGCCGACGACGGCGAACCGGAGAGCGGCACCGGGCGCCGGGCTACTCGGAGACAGCGACATAGCGCCACTCCTCGTCCCGCCAGCGGTGCGCAGTCTGCTGCTCCGACAGGTCGACCTCGGTCCCGGCGGCGCCGAAGGCCGTGCGGACCCGGTCCGCCACGGACTCGCTCAGGAAGTGGTGGTGCAGGTCCAGCCGCTCGAGATGGGTCAGCGGCTGGCCGCGGAGCAGGGCCTCGGCGCCGGTGTCGGTGAGGGTGCCCATGGACAGGCTGAGCGATGCGAGCTGCGCCACGACCGGCGCAGAGGCGCCCGCCTCGGCGATCTCGTCCTGCAACTCGCTGTCCTGAAGGCCGAGATGGCGCAGGGCCGGGAAGCGCCCACCGGCCAGGATCGGCGCGAGGTCGGCGACCGTCGCATCGCCGCCGTACTGGGACACGCCGAGCCACAGGTCCAGACGCTCCAGAGCGGGCAGCTCGCAGGCGCCGACCGCCCGCACCACCTGCCCGGACAGGCCACCTGACTCGAACCGCAGTGCGCGCAGCGCCTCGTGGCGCACCGGGCGCAGCGACAGGGACTCCTCGCCGAGCCCCTGCGAGTCACCGCCGCGGACCCCCAACTCCTCCAGCAGCGGGAAGGCCTCCAGGACGGGAGTGACATCGGTGAGCTGGAGCCAGGAGATCTCGCACTCCTCGCCGGTGACATCGGCGAGGAACAGGGCACGCAGCGCGGGGAAGCGCTCCGCGTCGGCAAGGATCAGCTCCAGAGCCGGGCGCAGCTCGCTGTACTCGTCGTACCACCAGGGCCCGATGACGAGGGCTCGCACCTCCTCGCTCGGCACCCGGTCCGCGAAGCTCCGCCACAGCTCGGTGAACGGCATGTCCCCGGCCTCGTAGCAGTCCAGCCGCCAGGCCGTGCCGCCCGCGGCCGGAAGGGCCTTCTCGCACGGCGCGAGCAGGGTGTGGACGGGCAGTCCATGGAAGCTCTCGAAGTGTTCTGCGTACGTCATCACGCCTCATTCCGCGACGGCGGTGTAGCGGCGGACGACGCCGTCGTGCTCCCACGAGTCGCCGGGCTCGGACAGGTCGATCTCGACGCCGGACGGCTCCAGCCCCGCTCGGATCCGCTGGGCAACGGGCTCGGTGACGAAGTTGTGGTGGAGGTCCAGCCGGGCCAGGTGGGTGAGCGGCTGGCCGCCGAGCAGCGCCGTCACGCCCTCGTCGGTGAGCACTCCGAGCGACAGGTCGAGCGACTTCAGCTGGGCGACGATCGGGGCTCCGGCGACGGCGGCGGCTATCTCGTCCTGGATCTCGCTGTTGCGCAGCCCGAGATGGCGCAGGGCCGGGAAGCGCGACCCGGCCAGGATCGGCGCCAGGTCGGCGACCGTCGCGTCGCCGCCGTACTCCTCCACGCCGAGCCACATCTCGAGGCGCTCCAGGGCGGGGAGTTCGCCGGCGGCGACCCCGCGTACGACCTCGCCGGGGAGGCCGCCGGCCTCGAACCGGAGCGTGCGCAGGTGCTTGTGCCGGACCGCCGGGAAGCTCAGTCCGGTGCCGCCGCGGATCCCGAACTCCTCCAGCAGTGGATAGGCTTCGAGGACCGGCGTGACATCGGAGTGCTCGATCCAGGAGATCTCCGCCTCCTCCATCTCCATGTCCCCGATGAACACGGCCCGGAGCGCGGTCAGCCGGTCACGGGCATCCACCAGGCGCTGCACGATGCCACTGGAGTCGTCCTCGTACACCTCACCCCACTGACCCACCACGATCGCGCGGACTCCGGAGGGGTCCACGGAATCGAGGAAGCGGTCCCACAGGTCGCCGAACTCCTCCTCCGTGTCCTCGTAGGGATCGACGGACAGCCGCCAGGCCACGGCGCCCGCCTCCGGCAGCTCCTGCCGTGCCTCGGAAGCGGGGAAGTCGAAGGCCGGGAGGCCGTGCAGTTCCTGAAGATGCTCGACGTGGGACATGTCGCTGGCCTCCTGAGCCCGAACACGGTGAGTTACTCGCGAAGAGTTCTACCAAGCCGCACTGACATCGCCGGCAACGGGCTGTGCGGGCCGGTCCGGGGGCGTTGTCACACCCCCCGCGTAGCGTCCTGGACATCGGTCGGCGAGGCGCCGACGGGAAGGGAGCACACGCATGTACCGGCAGGGGGATGTCCTGATCGTGCCCGTGGCGGAGACGGCCGTGCCGCCGGGCACGGACCGGCTGCCGCAACAGTCGCGGGACGCGCGGGGGAGGCTCGTGCTGGCTCTCGGCGAGGTGACCGGACACGCCCACGCGGTCGTCGGGCCGGGCACGCTGGTCCGGGAGGCCGGACCGTTCGCGGCCTCCTACCTCCATCTCCCGGACGGCGGGCGGGTGGTGCACGAGGAACACGCGGCCATACCGCTGCCCAAGGGCTGGTACCGCGTGGTGCGCCAGCGTGAGTACGTGCCCGGCGCGGTGCGCGTCGTGGCGGACTGAGACAGCGGGGGAGCGGAACGGTGACGACGTCGATGGAAGCCGCACGGACGGATGCGACGGCGATGTGGCGCGAGGTGGCGGCGGCGACCGGCCCGGCCGACCGCAGCGCCGCCGAGGAGGGGGTGCGTCTGGCCTACCGGCTGGCGGGCCTGGCTGAACCGGAGCACATCGTATGGGCGGGCTCGCCCCGTGAGGGCGCGGCGCGTGCGGCACGGCTCGCGGCGGACGGCACGGCCGGTCGCAGTGTCCGCGAGGCGGTGCGCACCCGGCCGTGGGCCGCCGCCCGGCAGCGAGTCCTCGACCGGCTCGGGCCGGCCGGCTGGGCCGAGCACTGGGCCCTGACAGGCGCACAGCTGTGGGACGCCACGGTCATGTTGACCGAGCGCATACGGACCGGGGTGGTCGAGGCCGCGGACGGTGCGGCGGGCGGTGAGCAGGCCGTCCGGCTCGTGCTGCTCGACGCGGTCCTGGGCCAGCACGACGCGGCCTGGCTGGCCGCCTTCGAGGGCCGGGACGACGGGGGGACGCTCGACGGGATCGCCGCGGTCGCCCGCGCCGCAGGCTGGTGGTGGCCGTACGAGAAGGCCGTGGTCGTCTGCGAACGCCCGGTGGAGCTGCACCGGGACGAGGCGGGCC
Organism: Streptomyces sp. NPDC002004; assembly: GCF_053593975.1. NCBI lineage: Bacteria > Bacillati > Actinomycetota > Actinomycetes > Kitasatosporales > Streptomycetaceae > Streptomyces > Streptomyces sp. NPDC002004. Next base: position 29,746 of record NZ_JBSFDP010000007.1, on the reverse strand, counting down.
GGCTGGACCGCGGGGACGGACCGGCGCTCGCCTTCCCCGACGGGTTCGCGCTGCACGCCTGGCGCGGCATGCCGGTCCCCGCCGCATTCCTCGGCGAGCTCGCCGGGCTCACCCCGCGGCGGATACGCGAGGAGGAGAACGCCGAGCTCCGCCGCGTGATGCTCGAGTACTACGGCTACGACCGCTATCTGGAGGAGTCCGGGGCCGAACCCGTGCAGCGGGACGAGGCAGGTGTGCTGTGGCGTATCGAACTGGACGGGGACGAGCCGCTGGTGATGGTCGAGGTGGTCAACTCCACGCCGGAGCCCGACGGCACCCACCGCACGTACTGGCTGCGGGTGCCGCCGCGAACCCGGACGGCCCGGGAAGGCGTCGCCTGGACCTTCGGACTGGAGGAGGCCGATTACGCTCCCGCGAAGGAGACCTGAGCCGGCTCCGGATTGCCGGGGCCGCCGCCCCGGGTGCCGAAGCCGCGAACCCGCGCCCTGGGCACCCGACGCCGCGACGGCGAGGGCAGGATCCGGCCCTGGCCTCCCTTTGCCTGCCGTTGCCGAACACCTCATCCATGGTGATCGAGCGGCGTGTTGGTCCTGGTGACGGATGGTGCTGGGGCGCTCGCGTCTCCGGATGGGGAGGCGGGCGAACCTCTTCGGATCCGCGCTTGTGTGGGCCAGGGACGCATCGGCGAGCGCTGGAGATGCGCTGACGGGCCAGGTCGGAATGGTGATGGCTCGAACGTCCGCCCAGGATACGGCGGATTCGGTACCGAGGCTGTTGCTTCAACGATCGCCGCCATGGATGTGGCAGAGAGAAGCTCTCTGCGCCCGCGTGCAACAGCACAGTTCCACCGCGAGGCACACGAAGGACCGGGGGCACTGCGTCTTCCGTGGCCACAGATGGGAATGATCAGGCCACATTCCCTGAAGTTGCGTTGCGTCTGCAACGTTTGATGCGTCAGTATGTTCGAAGGCGTCGTGAGATGTGCACGCGGCATGCGTGCACACGGCATGCGTGCACACGGCATGCGTGCACACGTCGTGGCGCGCGGACGGCCGTGACGGCAGGACATTTTCGGGGGCGGATGCATGAAGTTCGACATGGGATCGACGACTCTGGCGGACCTGGGCAAGAGCACGCTGGCGTCGACCAACGACCTGGGCACATTGATCCGTTGGCTCATCCAGGCGGCGGAGCCGCTGGAAGGAAAGTTCAACGGTCAGGGCAAAGTGGCATTCGACTCGTTCAAGGGGCGCGCCGACGAGATCACCGACGCGCTGAACGGTTCGCTGCACTCGATACTCGGCGGCCAGTCCGGGATGGACACCGCCTTCGGTACCGGCGACCAGGAGCAGGCGGACAACGCACACAAGAACGTGGGTGCCGCGAACTTCGACGGAGCGCGCTTCGGCGCCCGCTGAGTGAACAAGAGGGATTTACAATGGCACACAGTCAGGACCGGCGTTCGTACGACACAGGCGCTTCGAGTGAGGTTCAGGGCAGCTTGCAGGGCATCATTGGTCAACTCGAGCTGGTTCTGGGTGACCGAGACCGCGCCGTGAAGGCCGCGATGGCCGACTTCGCGGCCGATGGTGTCTCGGACGACTACCACGGCAAGGAAGTCCGTTGGAACCGTGCGGCTCACGAGGTCCGCCACATCATCCACCTCGTGCGTACGACGCTCGGGGACAACGACGCCACGGCTCAGGCGACGCTGGCCAAGGCCCGGGCGGCTGTCGACAACATCGGCTGACAGCAGGGGCCGCTCCGAAGGCCTTCGTCGATAAACGCCTTACATGCAAACGGGGGTTGGGTGTGAACGGGTGGGACATCACTCCGTCCGGGGTGGGAACCGTGATTTCCCATGTGGGGGACGTCATGAAGGCCCTGGACGGCATCGTTCAGGCGTACTCCGGTGATGTGGAAGGCGCGGCCGCCTCGGCCGGCACGCTCGCACCCGGTGGGCAGAGCGGGAACGGCAAGCGGCAGGGAGGGTTGGTCGCCGCCGCGCTCGCGGAGTTCAGTGGCGGTACCACGGACGAGCTGACATTCATCGGTGTGCGCGTCGGCAAGTCGGTCTTCGGTGCCGTGGAAGCCACCGCGGCGTACCAGGCCGGGGACCTGGAAATGGCGGCTCGTGTACAGCACCGGGCGGCGGAGATGGTCGAACCCGACATGCCCGCCGGGTGGAAGGCGGGGCGGCTGTGATCAAGCCGGAGTCCATTCCGCTGTTCACCGGAGACCTGGGGCAGTTGGACCAGCACGTCAGCGCCCTGCGGACCGAGGCGGACGGGATTCGCCGAGCCGGGGACGCCGCGCACAGACAGTTCCAGACGCTGTCGGCCTTCTACACCGCTCCGGAGGCGGAGGACCTCTTCGCCTCCACCACACCGGCCCGGGATGCCGCCGATGTGTTCGCGGACAAGGTCGACACGGTCGCTGAGGCTCTGTCGACGTACGCGGCCGAGGTCGCGCCCATCGCGAAGCGGCTCGAGCACCTGCAGAGCCGGGCGACCGCATTCGTGGCGGGTCTGAAGACCAGCAGCGGCGACTTCGACGAGAACTGGAAGCACGACGCGGACAAGGTCGAAGAGCATCAGGCTCTGATGCACGATGTCGCTGCCGCGCAGGCCGCGTTCACGGCCGCCGAGATCGCATGCCACAACAAGATCACGGCACTGGTCGACGGCACTCAGTACGTGATGCACACGGGTGACAAGCAGTTGATCCCGCGAGGTGCGGAATTCTACGGCTACAGCGCCGAGGCACTGGACCAGGCCAAGGAACTCCCCTGGGGAACGCCTGTGAGCAAGTCCCACAACTGGTGGGACCCGGACGACTTCAACTACAACTTCAAGAGCTTCGTCTGGGACGGACTGATCGTCGACAACATCTGGGGCACCGTCGACGGTGTGTTCTCGCTCACCGGGCTCAACGGTCTGGAGAAGCTCAAGGAGTCGTGGACCGGTATCGGCCGTGTGCTGGTTGGCTCCGAGACCTACCTGATGGAGTCCGGAGGCCAGAAGCCCACCGGCATCCTCGCGAGTGACTTCGCCCAGGGCAGCAAGTCCTACGCGAAAGAGTTCACCAAGTCCTTCGTCGCGTGGGACCAATGGAGGGAGAACCCAGCCCGTGCGTCCGCCACCGTCGTCTTCAACCTGCTCACCCTGAGCGCCGGCCCTCTCAAGGTCGCCTCCGCAGGACGGGCGGGCACCGCGGCCAAAGCCGCCTCGACGGTTGCGAAAGTCGGCGACGCCATTGATCCGGTCAACGCTGCTTTCAAGGTCACGGGACACGCCCTACCCAAGATCGCGGAGGTCACGGCAAGGCTGCGCGGCGTGGACAGCATCCCCGACCTGCACGCCCCGCACAGCGTCCTGGAACTCTCCGACGGCTCCAAGCTCGTCGTCGAGGACGGCAAATTCGTCGCGTACAACAGGCACGGGGACGTCATCACCGACGCGCCGAAGCAGGGTCGGGTACATAACGCCGGCGGCACCGCCCGCCAACACTCGAATGAAGCTGCATACGAAGCCGCCGCGAACGACCGTACGAAGCTGGATACTCCCGCTCAGGCGGACCACTCGCGCGACCTGGTCGGGGCCGGCGCCCGGGCTGAACACGCCACTGGCGCTACTCGCACCGGTCAGCAGGCGCCAGGGTATATGGGCAAGGGCGCCAGCGGCCACGTAGCTTCGCGTGAAGGCTCCTCCCGCGGGTCTGGTAGTGAAGGATCGTTCCAGCGACCGGCAGCCGATAGGGGGACAGACGGCCACGACTCTTCGGGGACGGGACGCGGCGAGGGCGCTCATGGCTCTGGACCCGAACGCGACTCGGCCGTGAACGATGCTGTGCATCCGCACGAGGGGCATGATTCGCCTGCCGAAGAGGGCGAGCGATCGTCCGAAACCCACCAAACCGGCAGCCCGGACCACGAACTTGATGTCACGCGCCGTGCACTACCGCCGGGCACGGCGGACCGCACCCTGCGCGAGATGCAGGCCATGCGCCATAGTCGGAACCGTTACAAGGGCGCGGAGAGCTACGTCCGCAAGATTGCGGGCGGTGCCCCGGAGCGGCACTATCGCGTACCGACCCACGACCATCCCTACTACCCTGTGCAAGGACCAGGGGGCCGCAACGTGGACGTTCCGGTCGACATGCCGGACGGCCGCACGCTGGCCGTAGAGGTAAAGCACTATCTTGGATGGCGGACGATCAAATTCAAGGACGGCAGTACACGTGCCGTGAAGGGCGAAGTCCCCCTGAGTGAGGGCATCGTCGAACAAATCAACAAGGATCTGACACTTCGACGCTTGGATCCCAACTATGATCCGCGGTGGGTCTTCCTGCATGCGCCCCCGTCCGCGCCTCTGAGGAATTATCTCATTCAGGCTCGTATCATCTTCATCGAATACGGGCCACCTCCCAAGTAGCTCAGAACTTCATGAAAGGCACACGAGGTAGTGAATCTGAACGATCCGGATCTCCGAGAATGGAGCGAGGAAAGGCATCGGAATGCCATCGATATTGCGGACATGCTCGGGGTACCTCCCGAGGTCTATGCTCGTGACCCGATGAGTGTCATTCCGGCCTTGGATGACTATGTCTCACGCGCCCCTCTGGGTGAATTCGAGGAAAACGACTGGATCACGCTGCATGTCGACTTGATGTCCTTCGTCGCCGACTTCCTCATTCGGAAGTACGGAGCACGCTGGATTCTCGTGGACGATCCCGCGGGGCCCATTGGATACCGCTATATCATCGAGGCGACCGGAAACGACGGACATGCCCGTCGAGTCGACCCCGTTGATATTGTGAAGATGGAATTCGCCAACCCTCCGATCGAAATTGTCCGGATGCTCGCCAGTGCAGAGCTGACTCTGCGCCTGACATCTCGAACCACTGAGAACGAATAATAACCGGGCCGAATTCGCGATGGACTGGATGTCACCGCGCATATGGCTCGGTGATTCGCTAGAGAGCGCTGAAGGTCCTGGTCGAGACTTCGAAACGCGGGGAAACACAATTGAGACGTGGGACCTTGCGGTCAATGCGATGCAGTTGGGCTCGACGCTCTTCGCCGTGACGGGGGCAAGCCTGGGGCCCGTCGAATGCCGCATCAACCACAAGAACTGCAGCCTGCCGATGCCGGCGCCGGTAACTGGCTCACAGCTTTCTGGCCGGCCGCCATCTGTCGTGAGCGGTAGCGGATGACGCAGTTGTGCGAGATTCCATTGGAGCAGTTGCGTGCCCCGGAAGGTCCGTATGGTAAGTGCATCTACCACTGGGTGGACACCCTGCAGACGTACTGGCTGCGTCGGCCGGGGCTGGAGCGGAAACTCACTGCCACGTTCGAGGCGTCACACCCCACAAGTTGTACTGGACCCGGAACGAGGAGCGTGAGGCGGACATCGGCGGGGCCGTGCCCTCGGTCTCTTGCGGTCGCATGCCTTGCCTGTGACGGCAGGATCCCCATCGATGTCGAGTCCGAGTAATTGCCCAAGCACCTCCTCCAGCACGACTGGCTTGGCGCGTTCCCTACCTGAGGGGGCGTTCGCTCTACTTCGTGGAGACAGGTAATCGAAAACCGTGACAGCCCAGGACTACGACAACCAGCTTTTGGAGTCAATATCGGTACGCCGCCGCCGCTTGCGAGACGCTCTGTTGTTCGGGGGACAGCGAAAGCGGCGGTTCGCGGACGAGCGTATGGGAAGGATGTTCGCCGGTCTCGTGATCGCGGCGGTGGCGTGCGCAGGGTGCGTGGGATGGTCGTTCGTCTCGCATCGGGTCATCGGGAAGAGTCCGTACGTGACCCCCGTCCCACCCTCGCCCGGTGCTTCGCCCGTGAGCTCGTCCCAGCCTTCGTCGTCGCCCTCCGTTGCCCCATCTACCCACTGATAGGTTCGAACACGTGATAGCCACGGGGTCTTTGAGTCGGTTCGCGACTGGTAGTCGTACGGCTCTCAGCCGGGTGACTCTGGTCGGTGAGCGGCGTCGGGTCGACCTCGTGATGCCGTCCCAGGAGCCGGTCGGTCTGCTGCTGCCGGAGATCATGCGGTTGCTGGACGACCAGGCGGGCACACGGCCCGAGTTGCGGCACCTGGTCACCGCGGACGGCTCGGCGCTCGCGCACGACGGCACGCTGGAGTCTGCCGGTGTGTCAGACGGGGCTGTCCTACGGCTGGTGCGCGTGGAGGACGCGCCGTCGGCTCCCGTTGTCCACGACGTCACGGACGAGGTCGCCGACGACCTCGACGTACGCGCGTGGCGCTGGCGGCCCGCGACACGACGGGTCGTCGCCGGTCTCGCGACCGTGTTCTGGGCCCTGGCTGCCGGTGTGCTGGCCCGGAGTGAATTCACCCTCTCGGCCGTTGCCGGTGGACTCGTAGCGGCGGCGGCTGTGTGTGCACTCGCCGGGGTTCTCGCAGGTCGGGCTCTACGCCGAGGGCTGGCCACCACCTTGATCGCCACTGCTGGTGTACTGGGCGCGCTCGGGGCCTGGACTGGGGCGGATGCCTACGGCTGGCCCGGCGCGGCGAGGCTGGCGGGCGCAGCGGTGGCCGCGACTGCAGCGCTGGTGCTCGCCGGGTGGCTCACGCCGTTGGGCCGTGGTGCGCTGATCGGTGCGGGCGCAGTCGGCGGATGCCTTGTGCTGTGGGAGGCGGCGATCACTCTGCAACACGGGGCGGGGAGTGCGATGCAGCAGGCGCGGGTCGGTGCGCTGCTGGCCGTCGTGTCTGTCGTGGCGCTGGGTCTTTTGCCGCGGCTGGCGTTGATGGCATCGGGGCTGACCGGGCTGGACGACCGACGCACGGGCGGAGCTCCAGTGAGCCGCTACGAGGTGGGTACCGCACTCGCGGCCACGCATCGCGGACTGGCGATAGCGACCGTCGTCGTCGCCTCTTCCGCAGCCGTGGCCACCGTGCTTGTCCTGCGTGCGGTCTCCGTGTGGACGGTGCTGCTGAGCGTCGCCGTCGTGGTGGTGCTGGGGCTGCGCGCACGTGCCTTCCCACTCGCCGTCGAGGTCGTGGGGCTGCTCGTCGCAACAGTGGTCGTCGCGGTGCGGCTGGTGATGGTGTGGCTCGGGCATGCCGCAGGGGCGGCGCCCATTGCCGTGCTCGCCCTGTTGGCCGTCGTACCCCTCGTGGTGCTCGCCGTCGAGCCCGCCGAGCACATGAGGGTTCGGCTGCGGCGTGCCGGTGACCTGTTGGAGTCGCTCGCGGTGATCGCGCTGTTCCCGTTGGTCATTGGCGTATTCGGAGTGTACGGGCGGCTGCTCGGCACCTTCGCGTGAGGGCCCGGGACATGGGGATCGACATGACTCAGGAAAGGGACTGGCAGCGCGATGTGCTGCGGGAGCTGGCCGACGCCGCCGCTGGCGATCCGCTGTCGGCGTCTCCTGCGACGGTTCCGGAATCTCGTGCACCGACATCCCCCCAAGCACCCTTTCCGGGGGCTCCGGACGCGCCCATACCGGCTACCACTCCGGCTCCCCGTCAAGCTCACGGCCCCCGTGTGCCCCTCCCGGCCCCCGAATCCGTGCCCACCGTCGACCCGCGACTGGCCATCGCTCTGGGGCGTCCTCAGCACGGTGACTCGGTGGTGCGGCGCACCGGGCGTTCGCTGCGCAGGCTGACCGCGTCGGCAGGGCAGGAGGTCGCCGAGCACACGCACCTCGCGCAGGAGGTGCAGCAGCCCGTCACGACCGGCCGGGTGATCGCGGTGACGTCGATCCGCGGCGGGGTCGGCAAGTCCACGGTGGCGGCGCTGCTGGGCCGTACCTTCAATCATTACCGGCACGATCCGGTGCTCGCCCTCGAGGCGGACGCCGCTCTGGGCACTCTGCCGGTGCGGATGGGCGCGGAGTCGGTGCGCTGGTCCTGCGGGGACCTCGCACGGATCCTGACGCCGGCCATGCAACTGACGGAAGTGACCGGCTACTTGGTTCCCGTTGCTGACGGTGGCTGGCTGCTGCCCGCAAGCCACGGGCGCGTGGGCGCTCCCCTGGACGTGCGCACCTACCGGACCGTGACGCTGGCGCTGCGGCGGTATTTCGCGGTGACGGTGGCGGACTGCGAGACGCTGCCCGGTGAGGTGGCGCGTACGGCCATGGACACGGCCCACTCGCGCGTGGTCGTCGCACCGATGACCGTCGAGGGGGTGGACGGCACCCGACAGGTCCTGGACTGGCTGGCCCGGTTGCCGCACTCCGCTCTGGCCACCACCGTGGTCGCTCTCAGCGCCAACTCGCCCGACACCACACTCGACCGGAAGGCCGCCGTCGCGCACCTGCGCGAGCCCGGCGTGCCCGTGGTGCTGCTCCCGTACGACCGTCACCTTGCCCAAGGAGGCCCCATCCACACCGCCATGCTGGGCCAGGACACCCGTGCCGCGGCCGTCCGCCTGGCCGCTGAGGTGATGCGCCGGGCGGTGAGAGTGCGATGACCCAGCACCTGGTCCATCGTCCGGCCCGCAGCACCCGCCCTCTCGCGCCGGTTCCGCCCCGCACCGTCGAGGCGCCCCCGAACCTGCCCGAGGGCAAGGTCGGCAACGCCGTCACCGCGCTGCTGCCCATGGCCGGCGTCATCAGCTCCGTCGTGATGATGACGATCATCCGCAACAGCCAGTTCGCCGCGCTCGGTGCGATCGTTCTGGTCGTCGCGCTGCTCGGGGCCGTGGGCCTTTTCCTGTCCCAGCGAGGGAAGGCCCAGCGCACCCGGCGCACCCAGCGTGAGCGGTATCTGGAGTACCTGGAGGAGCTGCGCGAGGAGCTGGGCGCCGCCGAGCGGGAGCGGCGGCAGCGGGCGCGCCTACTCGATTCGGCGCCGCAGGCGCTGTACGACGTCGTACGCGATCCGGCCCGGCTGTGGGAACGCCGCCGTCAGGACGCCGACTTCCTCGAGGTGCGGGCCGGCACGGGCGACGTCCCCGTGCAGGAGCTGGTCATCGGCCAGAACGCCACCGGAGGGGTGCTGACCCCGCCGGATCCCTTCATGCTCAACGAGGCCCGCGCGCTGCAGAGCCGGTTCAGCACCGCGACCGACTTCCCGCTCACCGTGCCGCTCGACCGCGCCGGCAACGTCAGTGTCGTCGGTGACCGGGACGGCGTTCTGCGCGTTGCCCGCGCCTTGCTGGTCCAGACCGCGGTGATGCACGCCCCGGAGGACGTCGGCGTCGCCCTCGGCGTCCCCGACGAGGTGGAATGGACGTGGGCCAAGTGGCTGCCTCACGTTCTCGACCCGCACGCATACGACGGTCCGGTCGCCGCTCGCCGGATCGCACGCGACGTCACGCAGCTGGCCCGGCTGTGTGCGCCCGACCTGCGGCAGCGCGCCGCGTACGCCGCCGAGGTGCGACGCGGCCTGTCCGGCAAGGATGCGCTGCGGCTCACCGGTCGGCTGCTCGTGGTCAGCGACACCTATGGCGACACGGCGGCCGAACTCCCGCGCCCGGACTCGGCGACGAGCCTTTCGGACATGGGCGTCACCGTGCTGCACCTGCTGGAGCAGCGAGTGCACGAGCCCGACCAGGTCAGCGTGCGCATCACTGTCGACGGCGACCGCATCACCGTTCAGGACCTGCGTACCCCCGACGCCCTCACCGCGTATGGCACCTGCGACGCCGTGACCGGGCCCGGAGCCGAGGGCGTCGCCCGCATGCTGGCGCCGCTGAGGCTGTCCGCGGAGTCGGCGGCCGAGGGCACACCCATTGCCGGGCCGGTTGACTTCCCCGCCCTGCTCGGCATAGACGACCCGGCCGCCCTCGACCTGCGCCGTCTGTGGGCCCCGCGCGGTGAACGCGCCTTCCTCCGTGTCCCCATCGGCCTGACCGACCGGCACGAGCCGGTGTTGCTGGACCTCAAGGAGTCCTCCCAGCTCGGCATGGGCCCGCACGGGCTGTGCGTAGGGGCCACCGGCTCCGGCAAGAGTGAACTGCTGCGCACCCTCGTCCTGGCCTTGACGGCCACCCACTCGCCCGATGACCTCGCCCTGGTCCTGGTCGACTACAAGGGCGGCGCCACCTTCGCCCCGTTCGCCGATCTCCCGCATGTCGCCGGGGTGATCACCAATCTGGAGAACCAGGCCGGGCTCGTTGAACGTGTCCACAGCAGCCTGGCCGGCGAGGTCAAGCGCCGCCAGCAGGTCCTGAAGGACGCCGGGAACGTCGCCGACATCGGCCAGTACGCGGTACTCCGGGCGACCGACCGCCCGGATCTGGAGCCGCTGCCCCACCTGTTCGTGGTTATCGACGAGTTCGGCGAACTGATCACCGCCAAGCCGGACTTCATCGACCTTTTCCTGTCCATCGGCCGTATAGGCCGCTCCATCGGCGTGCATCTGCTGCTGTCCAGCCAGCGCATCGAGGGCGGAAAGCTCAAGGGCCTGGACACTTATCTCTCGTACCGGCTGGGGCTGCGCACCTTCTCCGCCGACGAGTCGCGCACCGTACTCGACACCACGGACGCCTTCCACCTGCCGCCGCTGCCAGGCTTCGGCTACCTAAAAGTCGACACCTCCACGTACGAGCGGTTCAAGACCGGTTACGTCTCCGGCATCTACCGTGGCCCGGCGCTGCGCGAGGAGCGGAACGACGAACCGCTCGCTCGGCCCTACCCGGCGTACACCACACCGCAGATGGCCGAGGCCGCGGAGGAGCCGGCCGTCACCCGGCGCGAGACCGGCCCGACCCTCTTGTCCGTCATGGTCCGCCAACTCGCCAATGCTGCACCGCCGGTACGGCGGATTTGGCTGCCCCCGCTGCCCGCCGCCGTCACCCTGGACTCGGCAGCCGGGCCGCTGCGGGCCGGTACGGAAGGCCTGGGCCTGGCCCTTGGCGACGAGCCGATGCTTGTCCCGCTGGGTGCCCTCGACGACCCGGCCCGGCAACGGCAGCAGCCGTGGCTGCTGGACCTGACCGTCGCCGGCGGCCACGTGGCGGCCATCGGCGGACCGCAGTCCGGCAAGACGACCCTGCTGCGCACCCTCGCCCTGTCACTGGCCCTCACCCACACGCCGTACGACGTCGCCCTCTACGGCCTTGACCTGGCCGGTGGCGGCCTGTCCGCGCTGACCGGCCTTCCGCACGTCGGCGGCATCGCAGGGCGCGCCGACCACGAGCGGGCCGCCCGCACTGTCGCCGAGGTACGCGCCATGCTGGCCGAGCGCGAGGAACTCTTTCGTGAGTACGGCATCGACTCCGTCGGTCAGCTGCGACAGCTGCGCGCCAAGCGCCGGCTTCCCGAATTGGGTGCCACCGACGTCGTGCTGCTCGTCGACGGATTCGGTTCTCTGCGCGACGAGTTCGCCCACCTCGATGACGGCATCGCCGACCTGCTCAAGCGCGGCGGCGGCTACGGCATCCACGTCGTTGCCGGAATGCTGCGCTGGAACGACGTCCGCCTCGCCACCCAGTCGATGTTCGGCACCCGCATCGAGCTGCGCCTCAACGATCCCGCCGACTCCTCCATCGACCGGAAGCTGTCCGAGACACTCACCACAGACACTCCCGGCCGGGCGCTCACCGACGAAAGGCTGTTCGCGCAGGTTGCACTGCCCCGGATCGACAACCTGCCCAGCGCGGACGACCTGGGCCCTGCCCTCGAGCGTGCCGCACGCACGATACGCGCCTCCTGGCACGGCGAACTCGCCCCGCCTGTAAGGGTATTGCCCACCAGGCTGCCCGCCGCGAAGCTGATCTCCCCGACTGTCGAACCGCAGAAGATCCCCATCGGCGTCGACCAGGACGCCCTTGCCCCCGCCGTGCTCGACCTGTTCGGCTCCGACCAGCACCTGTTGATTCTGGGCGACAACGAGTGCGGCAAGACGAACCTCCTGAAGCTTGTCGCCACCCAGCTCGTCGAGCGGTACTCGGACGAGGAACTCGTCTTCGGCGTCTTCGACCCACGCCGCGGCCTGCGCGGCGTCATCCCCGAGCCGTACCGCGGGGGCTACGCCCACAACTCCAAACTCGCCGCGGCCTTGTCCACCGGCATCGCCACCGAACTGGAAAAGCGCCTGCCGGACACGGCCGATCCCGACGCGCCGGTGACCGCCGAACCCGCTTTCACGGGGCCGCGCATCGTCATCCTTATCGACGACTACGACGTCCTCACCGCCGCGGGCCAGCAGCCCCTGGCACCTTTCCTGCCATACATTTCCTCCGCCCAGGACATCGGCCTGCACTTCGTCCTGGCCCGCCGCACCGCCGGAGCCTCTCGCGCGCTGTACGAGCCGCTGCTGACCACCCTGCGCGAGACCGGGACAGCCGCCCTCGTCATGACCGGCGAGCGCACTGAGGGCCTGCTCTTCCCCGGCCTGTACGCGTCCCAGCAGCCGCCCGGTCGGGGCACCCTGGTCCGCCGGGGACGCCCCCACCGGCTCATCCAGACCGCACTCACCACCGAAGCAGACGAAGTCGTCGAAGAGGCCCAGCACCCGTGACCAAGGACGTCATCGCCCTCACCCCCAAGATGCCCGATCTGCGTACCCTCCTCGCGGGCCTGTACGCCGGTGGCCCCGACCTCGGTATGAACACCCTGGCCGACGGCGCCGTTGTACAGCTCTGCTCGCCCGACGGCCGGCCCCTGGTCTCCGTGGAGGCGCCCATCCTGGTTCAGGTCCCCGGCGAAGTGGCGCGCCTGCTGGAACACGCCGTTCCGGACGGGCCTGTGTGGTGGACCGAGGCCCGCGCCTCGACCGCGGTCGCCGAGGCCGCCCGGCTCGCGGGCTCTTTCGCCGGACGGCTGGCCACCGTGCTGGGCGGCAGGGTCTGGCCGCCGGAGGCCGCCACCACCGACGTGGTCCCGCTCACCGCCGACGTCTCCGCCGCCCAGGCCTCCGCCGCCGAGGCCCCCGCGATCGACGTACTCACCGAGACCACCGCCGTGGTCATCCAGGACCGCCCCTTGGTCGCCATGACCAGCTGGCTCACCAACGCCCTGCGCACCGCGGTCGAGCACGACCGCTCTCTGCAGATCGTCACGCCGCCCACCGCACGGCTCACTCTGCCCACCCGCGCGGCCCTGCGCGGCCTGCCCAACCGCTGGGTCGTCCAGCACCCCGAGCACGGCTACTACGACGGCCTTTCCGGCGTCGTGCTCCAGTGGAAGAACGGCACCTTCACCCCGGTACGCGACGACAACGGCACCACCCGCCTCACTGAGGCCTTCACGACCGCCACGGGCAGCGGTGAGCGCCAGCTGATCCTCGCCCTGCGCACCCGGCACCCCGCCGATGCAGACCTCGTTCTCGGCCGGGCCCTGGAAGCAGCCTTCCAGCACCTGACCGGCGCCCCGCCCGCGGGCTGGAGTACTGCAGAACCGGTCAACCTACCTTGGTCCATGCGCCAGTTGACCGACCTGGCCCGATCGCGCGCGCCGCAGCCCACCTGGCTGATCGCGGTCGGCCACCCCGGCCGCCCTGCCCTGGCCACCGCCCGCATCCTGCGCACCCAGGCAGGTGTCGAAGAAGAGATCACCCTTTCCCTCGGCTACGGCAAGGGCGAGGAACCACCTCTGGACGCGATGGAATCCCTCACCGCAGTACTGTCCGCCGATCACGGGATCGTCACCCTGCTCACCTCACTCCGCAGCGCCCGCCGTGACCTGACCGTCCCGCCGCACCTCGAAGCTCCACCCATCCCCATCGCGTTCACACTCGGGCACGACGAGGCCAGGAACGTCGGCCTCACCCGCGCCGAACACCCGCCCTTCGGTCCCACGCCCACACGGCTCGGCCCCACGGCCCAACCAGCCTTCCACTACCCCCTCGGCGACGGAGTCGACCCCCATGCCTGGACCACCTTCCAGGACCTCACCCGGTACCTGAAGCCAGCCTGACCCTCCGGCTGACGGACATGACGAGGCCGTGAGCGTCGATGCCAGGGCCGATGGGGTCGTCGGCTTCCAGGGTCCGCAGAGGATGAGGCAGTGGACGAAGACGTGTTGCGGCAGTGCTTCTCGAGCGGAAGCCACGTGTCCGTCCGCACCCGGGCGCAGCCGTCACCGGGCTCAGTGGCCGCCCAGGCAAGCTGCTCGGCCGGGAACCCCGGCCGAGCGCCTGCAGGAACCGCTTGCGGCCCGACGCACGACCCCATGCCGCAACGCGCCCCGCAACCCGCCCCGCATCAAGGGCCTTCGGTGGCCTCGATGCGGTGGGCGGGCGTACGGTCAGGATCCGCCGAGCTGGCTGAGCCGGGCGGCCGCGGCCATGGTGGCGGAGATGTAGCGCTGAGGTGCCTGCGGCATGATCTCCATGGGCTTCAGCAGCAGGACGGCGCCCCAGATCGAGTCGTCCCAGATGACGGGGGCGGCGATGCTGTTCCACTCCGCCATGCACTCCTCGCGACCCAGTGCGTAGCCCTGGTCCCGGATCTCCGCCAGCGAGGCGAGCAGTTCGTCGCCGTCCCGGATGATGCCGGGGCCGGCCTCGTCGGGTATCGGGCCCGCGGCAAGCCGCTTCTGGATCTCCTCGGGCAGGTAGGCGAGGATCGTCCGGCCCGAGGCCCCGGTGCGCAGAGAGCGGGTGATGGAGAGCACGTCGCGCGGGGTCATGCCCAGCTCTTTGAGGTCCGAGTCGCCCACGGCCATGTCCAGGCACTGCCTGCCTGCCGTGCCGAACTGGGCGCGCATGTACAGGAAGACCAGGCCGTCGTCCGTGGACTTCCGCAGGCCTTCCAGTACTTCCTTGGACTCGTTTCCCGAGAGGTTGTCCTCCGCGAGTGCGTGGAAGCCGAGTTCGGCGACGGTGCTGCCGAGCTGGTACAGGCCCCGGTCGACTCGGACGAAGGTGTGGTTGTAGGTGCCGGCGGTCAGCATGCGGCCGGTGGTGGAGTCATCGAGATCGGCGACTCGGGCGATCTCCGACAGTCGGTGGGCGCCGGGTCCCAGAGTGATGAAAGCCTGTTGCACGCGCATGAAGCGGTCGGCGTAGCCGGTCCCCGTTCCGCGCTGTCCGCTCATCAGCCGTACCCCCTTGTTCGAGCCCGCGCCCCTCCTCCCGAGGCACGGCAGTACGCGGTGACGGTGTCACCGCGTACGTTCGGGGCAGCAAGATTATTACTTCGAGGTATCGAGACTGAACTTGCCCATGCCGGTGCGGTTGTTGAGGGCGTCGTGCGCCTTGGCCGCGTCGGCGAGCGGATAGGTCCCGCCGCTGACGATCTTGAGCATGCCGTTGCCGACGGCGTCGAAGAGCTGCCTCATGGAGGCCGCCAGCGGGAGCGTCCGGTCGGCGTACAGGCGCGGGAGCCAGAAGCCCGCCACGGTGATGGACTTCTGGAGCAGGGTGTGCACGGGGACGTCGGCGAGCTGCCCGCCGGCGAAACCGTATACGGCGAGCCTGCCGCGCGGGCCCAGTGCATCAAGGGTCTGGTGCAGCGTCCTGCCGCCCGTCATCTCCAGCGCGGCGTGGACGGGGCCTCCCGCCGCGTCGCGGATCCGTTCCGCCAGCCCCTCCTCGTCCGAGGAGTCGACGGCTGCCGTCGCCCCGAGTTCCAGGGCCAGCCGGCGCTTCTCGTCGGTGCTGGCAAGGGCGATGACCGTGGCGCCCGCCTGGTGAGCCAACTGGACGGCCAGCGAGCCGACACCGCCGGCCGCGGCGGGGATGACGACGGTCTGTCCCTTGGTGATCTGGGCGACCGTGAAGAGCAGGTGGTAGGCGCTGTTCCCCTGCAGGGCCAGCGGCACGGCCTGTTCGTCGCTGATCCCGTCCGGGATCTCCCAGTGCAGCCGGCGGTGGACGGCCGCCTTCTGTGCATAGCCGCCCCCCTGTGTGAGGGCCACGACGCGTGTGCCGTCCTCCGTGGTGCCGACGACCTCGTTGCCGGGGATGTACGGCAGGTCGACCGGCGCAAGGTAGGTATTGCCGCGAACGTGGACATCTGCGTAATTGACACCCGCCAGCTTCACATCCAGCAGCATGTGCCCGCGCGCGGGCTCGGGGTCGGGAACTTCTTCCAGCTGCAAAACCTCGGGACCGCCGAATTCCCTCATGACAATGGCGCGCACAATGCTCCTATCGACGCGGGTCGGACCTGCTCCCTGACAGGCTAGGGCATCCCGCTGGAGGTCCTGACCTGGGAATCTTGTCGCCTACACATTTCTCACGAGGCGAGAAACGACGGCCCGTTTCTCACCTGCCGAGAAGATTTAACCTCGAACTTCTCGCGAGATGAGAATAGAAATTTTCGGGTTGCGTTCGCCCTTTTCAGGGGACATAGTGATGCCGCCTCGCTTTGCCAGGCGGTTTCCCAGCGGTCGAGGCTGCTGCGGGGCGGCCGGCATACGGGAGGACGAGAGCGACTCATCGGTCGAGGCCAGGACCCTGCTCGGAGCTGTGGGAACGAGCTTCCGGGGCAGGACGTGAGCGCTCCGGGAGGCGTACGGGGACGGGTGGAGGACACTGATGAACGACCAGGTGCCGCGGTTGGCATCAGACGCAGCGACCGCCATCGGACTGCCCGCCTCTTCCTGTCTCCCGTGAGGAGACCGCGTCAGCACGTGATGGTCGCCCGACGCCTCTGGCCGGCATCCGGAACGGCATGCCGTCGGAGTGCACCGGGCGGCTCCTGAACTCCCGGCCAGAGACACCACACCACCAGAGATCGAACCGACCCAAGCCCTGGGGTGCTCCTGAGGCGTGCAGCGGCACGCCGCCCACAGGACGAGCCAACTCGTGTCTGCCCTCGCAGGAACGGGCTGCTTCGCCGTGCGCCGGAGCCCTCAGCACCTCATACAGGAGGCTGCTGTGTCCGTTTCCCTGCCCGCAACCCTGCCTGTCACCACACCGCCTTCCGCGCCGGCCGCGCCTTCGGCCAACTGCCGGGAGAACGCCCGCATCTGGGTCCGCGTCATCGGGGACGACGCGGTCCGCGCGACGGGCGTGCAGCCGTCCCTTCCGTTCTTAACGGCTCGTCGGCCTCGGCCCCTGCGCGCACGCCAGGCGCACAAGCACCACGGGATGCCGCTACTTCGCGCCCGGCCTGCTTCTTCACCGGGCCCGTGCACCGAGGCCGGCCCCACCGTCTGACCCTTGCGGGCCCCGGGGCCCGAGGGGCCCGGGCCGTCCCACGGGCTCGGCCCGATGCTCCCTCGAGCGTCGGGCCACCCGCCCCCTTCTCGCCGTTGCTGATGACCACGTCACGGGCATCGACGTGCCCCGGGCGCCGGTCGCGCGCCACCCCGGACGAAGCCCTTGGCCCGCCTCCTGCCTCGACCGACGACAACTTCAGTCCTGGAGCCCGTTCCCATGGCCATCATCTCCGCCACGCGTGTGGTCGCACCCCGGCTGGCAGCCGTAGCCGGCACAGCCGCGGTCGTCGCCCCCTACGGCAGCTGTACCTACGCACAGGCCTTCGCGCGGCAGGGCTGGCGGACGGTGGCCGTCGAACTGGACGCCGGGCAGGGGCCGTCGGCGCTCGGGGAGGCGCGTGCGGCAGGTGCGTACGCCGATGCGGTGGTGCATCGCGAATCCCTGCGGCGGACGGTCAAGGCACTGCGAGGGCTGGGGGTGTCGGCCGTCGTCGCCGGGAGCGCTGCGGGCATCGAGCTGACGGAGCGGATCGCCTGGCAGCTGGGTCTTCCCGGAGGGGATCCCGTGGCATCGCGGCTGCGCTACGACCGTGGCGCACAGGCCGCGGCACTGGCCCGGGCCGGGATCCCCGCGCCGCGCGGCATCCGGACCGCGAGCCTGGCCGACGCCCTGGCCTGGGCCGAGACCTGCCGCCTGCCCGCCGGCTACACGCTGTCCCCGGCCGTGGCCGGCGTGCCGGTCGAGCCGCTGGCCTGCGACCGAGAGCCGGAGATCGAAGCGGCCTGGCCGGCCATGAGCCGAGCGGCCTCCCGGCACTCCGGCAGCGGGCACCTGGTCCTCACCGAGCGGCTCTCCACCCGCCGGTTCGTGGTCAACAGCGTCAGCCGTCCCGGCGCGGGCGGTCGGTCGGACCACAGGATCACCGATGTGTGGGCCGAGACGCATGCCTCCGGCGGAGCACCGGACCGCACCGACCTGCTGAGCCGTCACGAGCCGCTGACACGGAGCCTGTCGACGTACATGCAGCGGGCGCTCGGCGCTCTCGGCGTGGTGTGCGGTCCGGTCACCGCGCGCGTCGCCCACGGCGAGGGCCGCGGCCCACTGCTCATGTCCGCGCTCGCGGCGCCCGGCATGTCGTTCGCCGACGAGGCGCTGTGCCTGGCGACCGGCCAGGACCGTGTCACGGACGTACTGGATCCCTGGCTCCCGCCCGTGCCCGCGCGGCCCGTTCCCGCCCCGGCCGGTCACCGGGTCGTCCGGGTGCACCTGCGCCCCGCAGCCGGTGGCGGCCTCGACCCGCGGCTCGGGAGGGTCCTGCGCCGACTGCCCACGGTGGTGGCGGTCGGCGACAGCCTCCGGCCGCACGACCCGGTCTCCGGCCCGGCGCCCTGCGCCGAGGCCGTTCTCAGCAGCACCGATGCGGAAGCCGTCGAGGCGGACTACCGCGTCATCCGTGCCCTGGAGGGCAAAGGCCTCGGGCACCCGTCCGAGGTTGTGCCCTGCAGAGGGCCGTAGCCGCAGGGGCACGGCACGCTCTGCGCGACGGGGGCCCGGCTGCGGCCGGAGTCGCCGTACGGGGAGCCCGGTTCGGGGCAGGGGCACCGCACGAGTTCACGCCGCGTTCGAGTCCCGGGCGATTCCCATCGCTCCCTGTGCGTCGCCAGGGGACGTTCCCGCCGGCGGCCGGGTGCGCGACCTCAGTACGTGCGTGCCGACGGCGACGGTGACCCCGAGCAGCAGGGCGTAGAACACGCCGATCTTGTGGAGGTCGTCGAGGAAGAACCAGACGCAGGTCAGGCCGCTGAACCAGAAGGCCACCAGGGCGAATCCGCCGGTGCGCGCATCGCGGTATCCCGCGGCGAGGCAGACGGCGGCGACGGCGCCGAGAACGAGAGCGACGACGACGTAGTGGGTGTCCCAGCCGATGTACTGGCGGGCGAAACCCGACAACACCGCCACGGCCTCCGCCACCGGCCCCCAGGCCACGGCGCACGCCAGCCGTGCCGACCAGAGCAGGAGCACGGCCCCGCCGACCCCGGCGAGCAGGGCCACGTGGCGGAAGTGGCCGGTCTCGATGGCGTCGGTGCGGGAGACCAGGACGGACAACAGGCAGCCGAGCAGGGCGAGTACGCCCTCGGCCGACGGCCGGAGGACCACCCCGGCCCTGCCCCGAGGTGCGGCGGGTGACGGCGCGTCCGGCGACGGCGCGGCCGGTACGGCGGCCGGGCGCGGCGGCACCGCACGAGGGGCCGCCGCACGCGCAGCCGGATCGACCCTCGTGGGCGTCGGGGGTACGGGCACCGGGGCGGTCCGTGAGGCCGCGACGAGCGCCGCCTCCATCTCGGCCGCGTCGGCGAAGCGCTCGTCCCGGCTCTTGCGGAGCGCACGCAGCACGACCGCGTCCAGAGCGGCGGGCAGTTCCGGGCGCAGCCGGGAGGGGGGCACCGGGTCGCCGGCCAGGTGTTGGTGCATCACGGAGAACGGCGACTCCCCGGTGTACGGGGGGCGGCCCGTCAGCAGTTCGTACAGCAGACAGCCCACCGCGTACAGGTCCGTGCGGTGGTCGCTCTCGCTCCCGGTGATCTGCTCGGGAGACAGATAGGCGGGCGTGCCCACGGCGACCCCGGTGCCGGTGAGACGGGTCGCCGCCTCACTGAGCGCCTTGGCGATGCCGAAGTCGAGCACCTTCACCGTTCCCGCGGCGGTGAGCATGACGTTGGCCGGTTTGATGTCCCGGTGCGCGATGGCGTGGCGGTGGCTGTGCTGGAGGGCCTCCAGAACCTGTCGTGTGACGTCGACGGCCTGTGCCACGGGCAGGGGGCCGTCGCTCACCAGATGGCCGAGTGTCCGGCCTTCCACGTACTCCATCACCAGATAGGGCTCGGCGGAGCCGCCGTCGGCGTCCTCACCCACGTCGTGGACGGTGGCTATTCCCGGGTGGTTGAGTGCCGCCGCGGCATGCGCCTCCCGTTGGAAGCGGGCGAGGAACTGGGGCTGGCGCGCAAGTTCGGCGGAGAGGGTCTTCACGGCGACCGTCCGTCTCAGCCTGTGGTCGACCGCCCGGTACACCGTTCCCATGCCACCGCGCCCGAGCTGTGCCACCAGCTCGTAGCGCTGTGCCAACAGCCTCTGTTCCACCGTTCCTCCACGGGTCACCGACATCAACATGCGGGAAGACCCCATCGAGGGCCCGCGGGTTCCCCGGTGAGGAGTCGGCGGGCGCCCGTTTCCGGGGCGGTTCGTCGAGCTCCCGCGCCCGCCCGGAGGCCCGGGCCCCGCTGCGCGGGCGGGAGTTCGACGGCGCCCCAGGGCGACCGCGTCCGGCGTCGTCACCGCGTCCGCCGCCACGGAGAGCGGGCGTGCAGCGCGGGCGTGCCCAGGACCCGGCCGGGACGGCGGGTGAGGGGACCCGGCCTCCGGCCCGCCCTCATCCTGCGGGCGCACCGCTCCTTCGCCCGCGCGGCCGAGGCCGGTTCATCCCGCCGGGCGTTCCCCGGGGCCCGTCCGGCTGCGATCTTCGTTGTCGAACGGCCGGTCACATTCACCCACTCCGAGGACCCCCGATGCAGCCTCATTCCCCCGCCGAACAAGCAGCGGCCACCGCCCGCCCGAGTCGGCTGCGCGCCGCGTGGAGGGCGGCCCACACGCCCGTCGCCGGGGTGCCCCGGCGGATCCGGCGCGTCGCCTGCGCCGTCCCGTTGGCCGTCCTGCCGTCCAGCCTGTGGCGGCTCCCGGCGGCGTTCGACCGCCGGATCGGGACGGGCGAGCGGCTGTACGTCGTGTTCCTCTCGGTCCTGTCCGAGGCGCTCGCGTTCACCGCGTTCGGTCTGATCGCCCGCTGGGGCGAGGTGTTCCCGCGGTGGATCCCCTTCCTGCGCGGCCGGCGGGTGCCGACGGCGGCGGCGGTCGTTCCCGCGGCCGTCGGCGCCACCGTCCTCACGCTCCTGTGGAGCGTCCTGGCCCTCGTCACCCAGATCATGGGCAGGACGATCCGCGGCGGCGAGCTTCCCCACGACTTTCCGAGCGAGGCCGGCGGCTGGGAGGCCGTGTGGTTCTACGTCTGCTACGCGCCGCTGGTCCTGTGGGGGCCGCTCCTGGCCGTGCTGACGGTGGCCTACTGGCGACGCCGCCGGGCCGGGAGCCTGCCCGCGCCGGCCTGACCTCGACGGGTGCGCGGTGGCCCGGGGCTCCCCGCTTCGCCGAGGGCCGGACCGGTACGACGCCGTGCACCGCGATACCCGCCCACGCGCGGGGGCGCCGCCGGTCCGACGGGGGACGCCACGCGGACGTGCGGCGAGCCGCGACGGGGCGGCCGGGCCCCAGGGGCCACCATGGACGTGAGACATCTGCGGCGCGCGCCAAGCCGCCGGTGGGCGAGGGCGGCGCACGTCGGCCGGACCCGAGGAGAACGCCATGATCGTCGACTGCGCCCACTACCGCGACGGGCGCCGGCAGCAGCAGGGCGCGATGTCGGTGGAGCAGGCGGCCGCATGCTGTACGCAGGGCGGATTCGTCTGGCTGGGCATCTTCGAACCCGGTCCCGAGGAGATGGAGTCGGTCCGCGCGAGCTTCGGACTCCATGAGCTCGCCGTCGAGGACGCACGGAACTTCCATCTGCGGCCGAAGGCCGAGCAGTACAAGGACGGCACCGAGCTGATCATCCTGCGCACCGCCCGCTACGACGACGAACGCGAGGAGGTCGACACCGGAGAGATCAGCATCTTCCTCGCCGAGCACTTCGTGATCACCGTGCGCCAGGGCATCGCCAGCGAGCTGCACGACGCCCGCAGCCGGCTGGAGCGCCGCCCCGAGCTGCTGCGCACCGGCAGCACCTCGACCCTGTGGGCGATCCTCGACCAGGTCGTGGACAGCTACGCGCCCGTCGTCGCGGAGCTCGAACGCGACATCGAGCAGATCGAGGCCACGGTGTTCTCCGGGGCCGTCGCACCGACCGAGCGCATCTACTCCCTGCGCCGTGAGGCCACCGACTTCTACCGTGCCGTGCACCCGCTGCTCGCCGTGCTGGCCAGGCAGCTGCAGCCCGGCAAGTCGCCGCCCGAGCTGCTGCCGTACTTCCGGGACGTGCACGACCATCTGCTGCTGGTCAACGAGGAGGTCGCCGCCCAGCGGGACCTCCTGGCCACCGTCCTGGAGGCGAACATCGCGGTGATCTCCGTCGAACAGAACAAGATCAATCTCCGGCAGAGCGCCACGATGGAACAGCTCACGATCCTCGCGACCGTGTTCCTCCCGCTGTCCTTCGTGGTCGGTTTCTTCGGGCAGAACTTCGGCTGGCTGGTCGGACACATCGACGGCTTCACCGCGTTCCTCACCCTCAGCATCGCCGGACTGCTGCTGCCGTGCCTGGCGTTGTACGTCTGGCTGCGACGGCGGCGCCGCCAGCCGGCCCAGCCGGTGCCCGAGGTGAGGCACCCCGTCCCGCACCGGTCGACGGCCCCCACGAAGTGACAGGTCCGCCTCGCACGCCGGGCGCCGACCGGACCGCCGCGCCCGTAACGGGTCCGGCCGGCGCGCCCGGCTAACCGCGCGGGTCCGGAGTGTCCGGGGTGCGGGTGGGCGGCACCCCGGCCGCTGCCTCCGCGCCCGTCTCCGCCTGCGCCCCCGTCTCCGCCTGCGCCCCCGTCTCCGTACGCACCTCCGCCTGCGCCGAACCGCCCTCGCCGAACTGCCGTGCGGCGCGGTCGAAGTAGCGCAGCAGTTCGACGGGGAACGGCATCACCAGCGTGGAGTTCTTCTCGGCCGCGACCTCGACCACCGTCTGCAGCAGACGCAGCTGCATCGCCTCGGGCGTGTCCGACATGATCCGGGAGGCGTTGGCCAGCTGCTGTGCCGCCTGGAACTCGCCGTCGGCCGTGATCACCCGGGCCCGCCGCTCCCGCTCGGCCTCGGCCTGACGGGACATCGACCGCTTGAGCGACTCCGGAAGCTGTACGTCCTTGATCTCGACCCGGTCGATGTGCACACCCCAGCCGGCCGCCGGGCTGTCGATCATCAACGCCAGGCCCTCGTGCAGCCGTTCACGGTCCGCGAGCAGATCGTCGAGCTCGCTCTTGCCGATGATGGACCGCAGCGAGGACTGAGCGACCTGCCCGACCGCGAACACGTAGTCCTGCACCTCGATGGCGGCCCGCACCGGGTCGGCCACCCTGAAGTACACGACGGCGTCGACCTTCACGGAGACGTTGTCCCGGGTGATGCCCTCCTGCGTCGGCACGGGCAGTGCCACCACCTGGACGTTCATCTTCCGCATACGGTCGACGAAGGGGATGAGGTAGGTGATGCCGGGCTGCCGGTGCTGGGGCAGCGCCCTGCCCAGTCGGAACACCACCCCACGATCCACCTGGTTGACCACTCGGATCCCGCCGCGCAGCAACAGCAGGAGCAGGACGAGGACGATCACGGTTCCGGTAACAGCGCCATCCATGGCGGCTGACCTCTCTGTGAGCCTGATTCGACAGTGCGACAGTGCGACAGTGATGAGGACAGCGGAAGAGTCCGAACGGATGCGGTGTCGGCGTCATGAGAGCGTCAAGGTTCCGTACAGGAACGCCGGTTCGGCCCCGGAGTCCGGGCGGACCGTGCGGTGCGGGGTCGGCGTGCAGGGCGTCGGCGCGCCCGCGGTGTGGTGCACGTACTCGCGTACCAGACGGAAGCCGGCGTGCCAGGCCAGAAGCCGGCTGGCGCGGTTCAGCACCGAGCAGTTCCAGCTGGGCAGGCGGCCGCGTCCGGCGATGTCCGCGTTCAGCGCGGTGACGCAGGCGAGGGCGAGGCCGCGGCGGCGGTGCTCCGTGGCGGTGAACACCGCCACGTCCTCGAACCGGGCACCGCGGAAATACGTACATGCCACCGCCAGCACCTGCCCGTCACCGTCCACCGCGGCCCAGCCGTGCCCTGAACCGGCCAGGCCCGCAGGGCCGCCCCAGCTGGCGGTGACCCATGCCGCCGTGGCGTCGACGGTGCCGAGCGCGGGGGTGTCCGCCGGACCAAGGCGCCGCACGGTCACACCGCGCGGTACGGCGCAGGTCCGCGCCTCGGCCTGCAGGGTCCAGACCATCCGTTCCCAGGGTGTCAGCCGGTCGAAGGCCGAGCGCAGGACCGGCAGGAAGCGGCCGGGGGCGACGATGACGCTGTGCGCCAGGGGTGCCAGGGCCCGGGGTACGAGGCCGTCCGGCGTGCCGCCCAGCAGCACATGCCCGGCGCAGGCCGCGGCGACCGCGCGCGGCCGCACCGCCCGGTCCGCCCACCAGCGGCCGACGCCGGTCGTCAGCATGTGTTCGCCGATGGTGGCCGGCCCGGGACGGCCCGCGGAGAACCAGTCGTCGACCGGGGCCAGTTGACGGGGATGCACTTCGATCATCGACGCCTCGAGCGGAGGTGGAAGGGCGGGCCGAGGCCCAGGGGACGCCCGGCGTCCCGGGGCACCAGGACGTTACGAGAGGGGAGCGGCGAAGGGGCGGAACCCGGTGTCGTCCATCCGGGGGGTACGGGTACGGGTACGTCGGCAGGGCAGGTCAGAGCGCGGGAGGCCCGGGTCTGCGGCGGGCAGGGGCTCGACGGGGCGTCGCCACCGACGCCCGGGCCCCGTCGCACACGGTTCCCCGCCGTACACGGGCCCCCGTCGCACACGGAGCCGCCGGGGTGACCCCGGAGTGCAGCCAGGGTGTCTTGATGGGCTCGCGGGGCGCCGTACCCCCGTGCCCTGGCCGGGCGTGCGCGTCGGCGTCGGCCCGATGCGGCCACCCATACCCGAGTGGTCGCCGTTTTCGCAGGTCAGAGCCGTTCTTCGCAGGTCGTCCCGCAGCTGCGTATGGGTTGCGTCAAAGGCGTCGGGGATGTCGTAAGGGACGCGTCAACGGTGGCCGGATGCGGTCGGTCATGGGGTTTCCTCGAAGCCGTCCGCATTCCGTTCCGCACCTCATTCAGGAGCTCCCGATGGCCGACGTGGCCTTCGTCGTCACCACGATCGCGTTGTTCGCGCTGGTGGCTCTCGTCGCCAAGGGGGTGGCGAAGCTGTGACCGTCGAGAACATCGTCGGCCTCGTCGTGGCCGTCGCCCTGCTGGGCTATCTCGTCCTCGCCCTGATCCACCCGGAGAGGTTCTGAGCAGCGTTATGAGTCCCGTTCTTGCTGGTGTGCTCCAGCTGCTCGCCCTGATGGCGGCCCTGGCGCTGGCGTACCGTCCGCTGGGCGACTACATGGCCCGGGTCTACTCCTCCACCAGGCATCTGCGTGCGGAGAAGTGGATCTACAAGGCCGTAGGCGCCGATCCCGACACCGAGATGCGCTGGCCGGCGTATCTGCGCGCGGTGCTGGCGTTCTCCGCGGTCGGTGTCCTGTTCCTGTACCTGCTCCAGCGGATCCAGGGCGGTCTGCCCGGCTCGCTCGGCTTCAAGGCGATCGATCCGGACCAGGCGTTCAACACCGCCACCTCGTTCGTCACCAACACCAACTGGCAGTCCTACTACGGCGAGCAGGCCATGGGGCATGTCGTGCAGACCGGTGGTCTGGCGGTGCAGAACTTCGTCTCGGCGGCCGTGGGCATAGCCGTCGCGGTGGCGCTGGTGCGTGGGTTCGCCCGTTCGCGGACCGGTGAGCTGGGCAACTTCTGGGCCGACCTGGTGCGCGGCACGGTCCGTATCCTGCTGCCGATCTCGGTGATCGCTGCGGTCGTGCTGGTTGCGTGCGGTGCCATCCAGAACTTCTCCGGTATCCACTCGGTGGGCCAGTTCATGGGCGGTGCGCAGCAGTGGAACGGCGGTGCGGTGGCCTCGCAGGAGGCGATCAAGGAGGTCGGCACCAACGGCGGCGGTTACTTCAACGCCAACTCCGCGCACCCCTTCGAGAACCCCGGTGGCTTCTCCAATCTGTTCGAGATCTTCCTGATCCTGTTGATCCCGTTCGCGTTGACGCGGACGTTCGGCCGGATGGTCGGCAGTGTGAAGCAGGGCTACGCGATCCTCGCCACTATGGCCACCATCTGGGTCGGCTTCGTCGCGCTGATGATGTGGACGGAGTTCGCCCACCACGGACCGGCGTTCCAGATCGCGGGCGGTGCGATGGAGGGCAAGGAGACCCGTTTCGGTATCGGCGGCTCGTCGATCTTCGCGGTGTCCACCACGCTCACCTCGACCGGTGCGGTGGACTCCTTCCACTCCTCCTTCACCGGTCTCGGCGGCGGCATCACGATGCTCAGCATGATGCTGGGCGAGATCGCGCCCGGTGGTACCGGCTCCGGCCTCTACGGCATGCTGATCATGGCGATCATCGCGGTGTTCATCGCGGGTCTGATGGTCGGCCGGACGCCCGAGTACCTGGGCAAGAAGATCGGCACGCGGGAGATCAAGCTCGCCGCCTGCTACATCCTCATCACTCCCGCGCTGGTGCTGGTCTTCACCGCGGCGGCGATGGCCCTGCCGACCCCGCCGCACTCGATGACGAACACGGGCGCCCACGGGTTCTCGGAGATCCTCTACGCCTACACCTCCGGTGCCAACAACAACGGTTCGGCCTTCGCGGGTCTGAACGCGGACACGCAGTGGTTCAACACCACGATCGGTCTGGCGATGGTGCTGGGCCGGTTCCTGCCGATGGTGTTCGTGCTGGCGCTGGCCGGCTCGCTCGCCGAGCAGAAGCCGATCCCGGTGACCGCGGGCACCCTGCGCACGGAGAAGCCGCTGTTCACCGGTCTGCTGGTGGGCACGCTGCTGATCGTCACCGGTCTGACCTACTTCCCGGCCCTCGCGCTGGGCCCGCTCGCCGAGGGGCTGGCGTCATGACCACCGATACGCAGAACACCGACGCACAGAAGCAGGACGCCATGTCCACGAGCACTCCCACCCTCGCGCCCCATCAGGACGCGCCGACCGGCCACAAGGCCGAAGGGCGTGTGGGTGCGGGCCTGTTCGACCCGAAGCAGCTGGTCAAGTCGCTGCCGGACGCCTTCCGCAAGCTCGATCCGCGGGTGATGGTCAAGTCGCCCGTGATGTTCGTGGTGCTGGTCGGCTCGGTCCTGACCACCGTGTTCTCCTTCAAGGACCCGGGCGACTGGTTCGGCTGGGCGATCAGTGCCTGGCTGTGGCTGACCGTGATCTTCGCCAACCTGGCGGAGGCGGTCGCCGAGGGCCGCGGCAAGGCGCAGGCCGACACCCTGCGCAAGGCCAAGACCGACACCGTCGCCCGCCGGATCGTCGGGGACTCCGAAGAGCGGGTTCCCGGCACCGACCTGAAGATCGGCGATCTGGTGGTCTGCGAGGCGGGCGACATCATCCCCGGCGACGGTGACGTCGTCGAGGGCGTCGCGAGCGTGGACGAGTCGGCGATCACGGGCGAGTCGGCCCCGGTGATCCGCGAGTCCGGCGGCGACCGCTCCGCGGTCACCGGCGGCACGAAGGTGCTCTCCGACCGGATCGTCATCAAGATCACGACGAAGCCGGGCGAGACCTTCATCGACCGGATGATCAACCTCGTCGAGGGCGCCGCCCGGCAGAAGACGCCCAACGAGATCGCCCTGAACATCCTGCTGGCGTCCCTCACCATCGTCTTCCTCCTCGCGGTGGCCACGCTGCCGCCGTTCGCGAAGTACGCGGGTACGCATCTGACGATGGTCGTGCTGGTGGCCCTGCTGGTCTGCCTCATCCCGACCACCATCGGCGCGCTGCTCTCCGCGATCGGTATCGCCGGCATGGACCGGCTGGTGCAGCGCAACGTCCTGGCCATGTCCGGGCGCGCGGTCGAAGCCGCAGGCGACGTCTCCACGCTGCTGCTGGACAAGACCGGCACCATCACCCTCGGCAACCGGCAGGCCGCCGAGTTCGCACCCGTCGCGGGCACCACGGAGGCCGAGGTCGCCGACGCCGCCCAGCTGTCGTCCCTCGCGGACGAGACCCCCGAGGGCCGCTCGATCGTCGTCCTGGCAAAGGAGAAGTACGGGCTGCGCGAACGCCACCAGGGCGAACTGACGCAGGCCGAGTGGATCGCCTTCACCGCCCAGACCCGCATGTCGGGTGTGGACGTCGACGGCAGGAAGATCCGCAAGGGCGCGGCCGGCTCGGTCATCGCCTGGGTCCAGGAGCAGGGCGGCACCGTCGCCGACGACGCCGACACGATCGCCAACCGCATCTCCGAATCGGGCGGCACCCCGCTCCTCGTGGCAATCGAGGACGAGCGCGGCGCCCGCGTCCTGGGCGTCATCCACCTCAAGGACGTCGTCAAGGACGGGATGCGCGAACGGTTCGACGAACTGCGCCGCATGGGCATCAAGACCGTCATGATCACGGGCGACAACCCGCTGACCGCCAAGGCGATCGCCGAGGAGGCGGGCGTCGACGACTTCCTCGCGGAGGCCACGCCCGAGGACAAGATGGCGCTGATCAAGCGCGAGCAGGCGGGCGGCAAGCTCGTCGCCATGACCGGCGACGGCACCAACGACGCCCCGGCACTCGCCCAGGCGGACGTCGGCGTGGCCATGAACACCGGCACCTCGGCCGCCAAGGAAGCCGGGAACATGGTCGACCTGGACTCCAACCCGACCAAGCTCATCGAGATCGTCGAGATCGGCAAGCAACTCCTCATCACCCGCGGCGCCTTGACGACGTTCTCGATCGCCAACGACGTCGCCAAGTACTTCGCGATCATCCCGGCCCTGTTCGCGGCGGTCTACCCGGGCCTGGACAAGCTGAACATCATGCACCTGTCCTCACCCGACTCCGCGATCCTGTCCGCGGTCATCTTCAACGCGCTGATCATCATCGCCCTGGTGCCGCTCGCCCTGCGGGGCGTGCAGTACCGGCCGGTGAGCGCGGACAGGATGCTGCGGCGCAACCTCGGGATCTACGGGATCGGCGGCCTGATCGCACCCTTCATCGGCATCAAGATCATCGACCTGCTCATCTCCCTCATCCCCGGGATCGGCTGACCCGTCATGAACAACTCGGTTACCAACACAGCACGGCTGATCGGTGCCGGCCTGCGGGCCCTGCTGGTCCTCACCCTGATCACCGGCGTCCTCTACCCGCTCCTCATCACCGGGGTCGCCCAGGGCCTGTTCCGCGACAAGGCCAACGGCTCGGAGGTCAAGGACGGCACCGGCAGGGTCGTGGGCTCCTCGCTCATCGGCCAGGCGTACAACCTGCCGCTGAGGAAGGGCCAGGAGACCCCGGAGCCGGACCTGAAGTGGTTCCAGGGCCGGCCCCAGAACGGCCTGGGCACCAACAGCGTCAACACCCAGTACAAGCTGATCCTGTCCGGCGCGACCAACCGCTCCGGCGACAACAAGGACCTGATCCAGTGGGTCACGGACGCCAAGGCCGCAGTCATCAAGGACAACTCGGTGGACGGATACACGGTCAAGGCGTCCGACGTCCCCGCCGACGCGGTGACGTCGTCAGGTTCCGGCCTCGACCCGGACATCTCCCCGCAGTACGCCGACCTTCAGGTGCACCGCGTGGCCGAGCGGAACCGGCTGCCGGTGCAGCGAGTGCAGCAGCTGGTCGACCAGCACACCGACGGCCGCACCCTCGGCTTCCTCGGCGAGCCCCGCGTCAACGTGCTGGAACTCAACATCGCGCTCAAGGAACTCGCGGCGAAGAGCTGAGGGGTTCTCCGGCCCGTGCGGGTGCCGGCGGATCCGGGCCACGTCCCGGTTCTGGTGCTGCCCGATCAGCATGAGCTCGCGCTGCCCGGCGTGCTCCGCACGGT